>JBDHKG010000022.1:0-32849 GCA_039586495.1 Gemmatimonadota bacterium
TCGAACAGATTCCTGACCCTGAACAAATACTTGTAGGGATCGTTGACCCGGAACTGTGTCGTCCACTCGACGACCGCGACGTTCAGATCGCCGGTGAGCATCAGCGACTCGTCGGTGAACGACCCCGGCGCATACCGGGTGCTCACGCCGGGCGTCTCCGTGCGGAAGCCGAACTCAGCCTTGAGCTGCCTCTGCACCGGCACTTTCGTCACGGTCTGAATCGGCCTCGGCCACTTGAATCGGAGTCCTGGTTCGGCCTGGCGCGTGTACTTACCAAACGTCAGCACGACTCCGACCTCCTCGGGTCCCACTGTGAACACCGAGCTCCAAAGCAAGAGGACGCCCAGCAGGGCCAGAACGCCAGCGCCTATGGCCCTTTTCGGGATGTCCTGCATGCGCAACTCGCTGAGGTCGACACCGCGAAGCCCTCGCGACTCCATAAGAGTTCCTCCTATTCGAACTGATCGATGATGTTCGATGATCGTGTACGAGTCTAGCCCCCTGGCCCCCTTACTACAAGGAGAGCCCGACTACCCGAAGGTCAGATGTCCCGCAGAACGGGCACGATCTTGATGGGTGGGTCAGCAACCGCTGTCGCCTGCGGCCAGAGCCATGGTGCCCAATCGGAGGGACTTTATTCGAACAAAGTCTAGTGCTACTCCAACTCTCCATCCTTATGAACGGATTCCAGTCAGAACCAGCGGCAAAACATCAAGAAGGTCTTGAAAGATGATCTTACGACTCTACCTCTTTCCGGATGCCTCGATTGTGCCTTGAGTTGTAGTCCGGCTCACATTATTTTCAGGGTGGAGAAACGAGATGGCAGAAGCTGGCTCGCCAACATCAAGACCAACAGACTAAGGGCCGGGGTGCGAAGTGTCCGTAAGGCCCTCGGCGCGATCCTGCCAAAGAGCCATCGCTGGGCGCGTCGTGACACCCCGCTCCAGCCCACTTAGGCCGAAGTTCCCAAACCTACCGCGACGATCCCAGATTGTAGAGGAAGAACCCACCGAAGAGGCATACTTTCCTAACGATATATCCTGTCAAGACCAAGATTTGCCTTGCCTTTCAGCTCCGCCAGTGTGCTAGTCGTTGGGGCGCCGGAGAAGAGCGGCTCCCTGATCAGAGCCGAGCACGCGCCTGAGGAAGGGAAAGAAGACAGCCAAGGAGCTGCGCGGCGTCTTGGCCTCGGAGGAGTCTTGGGCTGCGCCGCTCGCAGCGTTAGTTTTCATTGTTTGCTGACTATCGCCAATAACGGCCCGTATCTTGGGACCAGCAAGTCCCTCATGAGCATGTCCGATCGCCGGTCTTAGGCTGCGAGGGACGCACAGTGCTCTTAGGGTACTTGCAGAGTACCTGACCAGAGACCAAGGCACTAGAGATGACGATAGCGACACGGATCACCCGATTCCCTGCGCCCTGGCACGTTCTTCTCGCCTACGCTCTTGCGTTGCTTCCGGCGACGCCGGCCCAGGCACAGGATCAGATCAAGATCAACGGCAAGCGGCTGAGTGATCGTGTGCTGCTCACCTGGGCTTGCGATCACTTCCAAGGGACCAACATGGCGGTCGTCGCTACCGAGCAGGGCCTGGTTATCATTGACACTGGACTCAGCCCGAGCACGGTCCAGCGGCAACGCGAGTTGATTGAGCGGGAACTCGGCCGCAGCGACTTCCGCTACCTCCTCAACACCCACATGCACAACGATCACGCTTTCGCCAACGAGGTGTTTCCCGAGGCCACCGTAGTCGCTCACGGAAACGGCGTGGCCGCACTGCAGCGCGAAGTCGACCTGATCCCCGGGCTCGTCGAGCGCCTGCGCCGGAGCCGCGAGTCGTACAGTGAATGGGCGGCCGCAACCTCACCTGACAGCGTGTCGGGCAAGCACGCGCGCGAGGGAGTGGCGGCATTCGACGTGGGAATCGCCGACCTGGAAGCAGGCATCGAACCCCGCTATCCGACTGTGACCTTCGGCGACCATCACACGCTGAGCCTGGGTGACGTGCGAATCGATCTGTTCGACTTCACCGGCTTCCACTCCGACTCCGACATCCTGATCCTGGTGCCCGAGGAGCGGATGCTATTCACCGGGGACGTTTTCTGGGGAGGACAGCTACCGTTGCTACGAGAAGAGACGGCCGGCGCATTCCACCGGCTGATGGACACCTGGAAGACGATCCTCGAAACCTCTCCCGAACTCGCGACGATTGTACCCGGTCATTCGGACGTACCGCTGACCCTCGATCATCTCCGGGAGATGTACCAGTACTTGTCGCGACTCTGGACCGATGTGCAGGCCGCCAAGGACGCGGGCACGCCGCTGGTGAGGTTCCTGATGCAGAACGTCTTTACGGAGCGGTACCCCGAGGTAGCCGACTACACCTACATCCGCCGCGACTACAATCTGCACCAGCACAACATCTACATCCTGTGGCAGCTGGCCGGTCGCTGACACGTCTCGGCTGAACACAGTTGGGTCAGGTCTTCTCCGTCCACCCTCATTACGTAGATCTCAGAATCGCCGTCACGTCTGCTGCCGAATGCGATGCGCGTCCCAACCTGGGTGTTCACGCTTCGGACATTTCCGGATAACGTATAGGCGAGAACAGTAGCATCGAAAACGATGAGGCAGATTGCCTGAAGTGAGCACTCAGCTCGATACTACCGCTTCTCGTACTCGATCAGCTTGAGGAGTGGATAGCCTTCACCTGGATACGACCAGTGCATCTGCCTGATAGGCCACCGATCATCCTGCTTGACGAGGCCCATGGTCAATCGAAGGGGCCAGACGAATTCCTCGCTTCTCTCGTACTCCACTAATCCCCAGCTAGCGTCGTGGATGACCTCATACAAGATCCTCTGACTCGACCAGTCCATCTCCAGCTTTGATCTGAGCACGTTGAGGATCGCCTTCCGCATAGTCTCGGCATCGCGGTATCCCGGCCTCCACGGCCAGGGCGTAGGCGAGCCTGGCTGCCTGTAGCACCTTCGGGTAGTTGATCGTCTCGGGGTCGTCGGACGGCCGGTGGTAGTCCGGACCCATGAACCCCCGGGTGATCAGGATGGCCGGCATGCCCTTCTGCATGAACGCCACCTGATCGCTCCTTTGGACGTGGGCGTACGGGTCCTCTCCTTCGTTGAGCCTCCAGTCCAGGTTAGCTCCCACCCGCGAGTTGACGTCCCTGATGAGCTCGAGATAGAAGGCCTCGAGGAGAAGCGCCTGACGCTTTCGCAACCGCGACAGGCCCCAACTCACGAGTGCTGCTGCCGAGGGGGCCTCGGGATAGGAAGGATCGTCCCCGACTTCCAGCTCCGCGGGATCGACGAGCTTCGGGCGCCGCCGCCGGAAGTGGCTGGCGAGCAGATTCCGGGCGACGCGAATCAACCATGCCCGAGGGTGGTTGGGTACCCCACGCCGCGGCCAGGAAGCGACCGCGCGCAGCCAGGCGTCCTGCACGATGTCCTCCGCCAGGGTGCGATCGCCCCCGACCCGACGCGATACGTACGCGTAGAGCGGGCCCACGTGCTCCCGGTAGATCCGAACCAGCTCTGCCTCGTCCAGCAACGCAGCATCCTCCTGTGTGCGGAAGAGCAACTCGCGAGTTCCTCAGCTACGTAACATCCGGGGAAGCTCGCGGCCGGAGAGGCGTTCAATACTCGCGACTACTCTACTCGCGACTACTCTGGCTCAGGGCTATCGTTCCAGATGTTCGCCACGATCTTCCAGTCACCGTCCACCCGCTTCCAAATGAAGACGTACTTGCCGTAGCTCCTCTGTGATTGTCCTTCTTCATCCGTAGTCGTGAACACCCAATTCCCCCATGTCCAGCCCAAGTCGCCCGACCGGGAAACGCTGCCATCCTGAGGTTCCCATTCTAGTACATCATCCCCTGCCTCTTCCCTCCACTTGGCATAGATTTCTTCCCGGCCGGACAGCGGATTCTGCCCAGGTGGCATCACTGTGGCCTCTTCCGCCAGGTAGCGGTAGTACGCTTCGACAAAGCCCACCTCGACTGAAGCCGCCGCACAATCGCGATCCATCTGGAGAAGTCTCGCCTTCTCCTCTTCCAGATCGGTTTGGGGCTGACAAGCGGAACACACGAGCATGGTGCAGACCATTATCGGCAGTAACATCGGATAGTCCACGGATCTTCCCATCGTTTCCGACTCCTGACTGTTGGGGTGAAGTTTCCCCTCCCCCGTTTCGTGGAGGGGTGAACATTAAGCCGGTCATGCTGCTGCGCAGTGCCGGCGTTCAAGTCTGGCCGACCGAGCGACTCGTGGCTACTGCGGCCGCAGTTCGTGACTAATCTCGGTCAGCGTCTCCGATCTGGAAGACGTATATGTACAAACCGTTCGCTTCGAGAAAAGTCTCGGTGCGTTCGAGCTTGTAGCCGGCAGCGCTCATTTCAGCTTCCATCTCCTCGGGGGATGTGCTCCGCAGCCACTCTGCGATGGCCAACATCCCATCGGGTTTGAGCGACGCTCTGGCATTGCGTAGCAGCGCTATCGGATCTGCGAAATGGTGGTAAGCGGATATCACGAAGATGAAGTCCAGTTCACCCTCAGGCAGTTTCGGATCGGTCACGTCCCCGAGAATGGTCTCGACGTTGGTGAGTCCCCAGCGTTCGCAGCGTTGTTCCAAATGTCTCAAGGCTGCGGCCTCTATGTCTTCGGCATAGACTTTCCCACTCTCTCCGACTCTGACCGCCAGCTGCACGACATAGCGTCCCCGTCCTGCTCCGATCTCTGCACCGAGCATTCCCGGTTGGATGCCGATGGCGTCCATCACCTGGTCGGGTGGCTGTAGACGATTAAGTCTGGCCTCATTGGCATTCTCGGGTCTGAGGACGCCTTGCGTGTCCTGGGGTGCGATCCGGGCGGCCATCCGCATCTCGCGAAGAAGGCTCTCGGCGTTCGCACCGGTCCGAGCCTGAGCCGCTGGGAACCCGATCGCGAGCGCTGCTATCGTGGCGATAGCTCCTGCCTTAAACCCGAACATTTCTCCGTGCCTCCGGTCCAGTCGTTGATTCGGCCATCTGGATGGCACCGATCGCGCTGCCGCGGACGGCGTCACCCGGTTAGTGGGTCCAGGCAGATCAGCATATGACAGGGGATAGTGTCTTGCGGGTACCGCTGGGCCAACTCCGCACCCAGAACGCTTCGCCACGAGTGCCCAACCAGGAAGAAGTAGCCGGCGGTCGGACTCGGCACCCCTCACGCAAGGTCTGTGCTCAACCGGCGGCTGCCGGTCAATTGACTCTCTCGTAGGTGAACAGCCTCGTACCGTCCAGCATGAGCGTCAGTCCCGTGATGGACCCCGTCGCATCCCTGTCGACCGCCCAGCGATACCCGAACCCGACAGACACGAGCAGGTCCGCGGACAACGGCAAGAGCTCCTCTTCCCGGTTTCCTTCGCTGCGTTGAAGGATCCGTCCTCCTTCCACCACCAGGACCCGGTCCCTACCATGATACGAATAGCGGCCCTCCAACTCCTCGAGGACATCATCGGCGAGTTGCGCCACCTCAACCTCCTCCGGCACGAAATCGGGCCACCCGTATTCCGCCGCTATGCCACGCAGGATGTACGGCTTCACAGCTTCCCCGTTCGAGGAATTGGTCATCACCACCGCACCCATGCCCTGCGATGTATAGGCGAAGAGATCGGATAGGTAGTTGTTGCCGTGTCCCTCCAACTTGAAGAAGCGCCACTCTCCTTCGCCGCCGACCTCAAAACCGAGCCCGCGGTTCTCGAACTGCTGTGACAGCATCTCCGCTACAAAGGCCTGTGATATGACCCTGTTGGATTCGCCGGTAAACGATCGCTGGAGCCCGAGGGCCAGTCGGGCGAGGTCGGACGGCGTGGTCCACATGCCGGCCGCCGAGAGCTCGGGATAGACACGCCAGCGACCCGGGACCGGCTCGTTCGTCGGCTGGTAGCCGGATGCAGCGTTCGCCGCGAGCGCAGCCGTCAGAGGTTGGGAGTGGAAGCTGCTCCGCATGTCGAGCGGCGCGAGCACTCTGGCGCGCACGAAGTCGGCATAGGGTGACCCCGTGATGTCTTCCAGGAGCCGCTGCAGGACGACGTAGCCGCCGAGCGAGTAGCGCTGCCGCGATCCGGGTACGTGCAGCACTCGAATCGGCGGGTTCGTTGCCGGCGCTACGGCATCGAGTATCTGCTCGATCGTGGGAAGCGCATCCTCAGTCGAGTAACCGAGCAGGCCAGGGACCGAGAGGCCGGAGGTGTGGGTCAGTATCCGGCGCAGCGTCACCTTCTCGGTTGCGGTGTACTCGTTCTCTGGCACGCGCCATGCCGCGAGGCGCTCGTTCACGTTCTGGTCGAGACCGATGAGCCCGTCCTCCACGAGCTTCAATGCCGCGACCGCCGCGACCCCCTGCCCGATCTGGCCCGCCATGAACAAGGTTGCGGTGTCCACAGGCGCGCGGCCGACCTCTCTCACCCCATACCCTTTCGCCCACTCCAGCCTGCCCTCGTTGATCACGGCGACACTGACGCCGGGGACGTGGTAGCGCTCCATCACCTCCCCTATCGTGGTCCGCGGCATCTCCGCGCCGCGCACCACCACGGCCGGCGGCAGTCCGTTCTCGACACGCTCGATACGCTGCAGAACGGCTTCGCCCGTGGGCGCCCCACCCGAGCAAGCACTCAACGTAATCAAGGAGACCGATGATAGGGCCACGTTTCGCAGTGTTCTCATGGTATCACACCCCACATGTTGCGCCACAGCTTCCAAGAACCGTCGGACTGTTTCCTCAGGACGATGAGCCATGAGCCACTGAACTCACTCGGTTCACCCTCGCCCTTGGGCGTCACGGTCTCCTCGTAGAAGGCCCGCAGGACTGCCAGGTCCTCTGCAACGACTACCTCGTCGACTCGAGCGCTGAACTGGAACGTGTACGTCGCGAAGACGGCCTCGTACGTGGGTCGGAGCTCGTCCATACCGCTGATGGGGGGCTCGTCCGGCGGCATGACCACCGCGTCGTCGGCGACGAGAGCCACCCAGCCTTCCAGGTCGCCGCTGTTGACCGCGGCGATGTACCGCTCGAACCATGCCCTGACGGCCTCGACCTCCGGCCCGGTCGTAGTGGCCTGCCGGTCGACGCCGGAAGGCTGACAGGCAATGCCAGCGAACAGTATCAGCGGCAGAATGATCCGATGCATGACGACCCCCTTGGAAGGAGTGACGGCTTCTTCCGAGTTGCGGTAAGCTCTTGTGGGTCCGGCCCCGGATGATCGCCGGCCTCTCACTCCGCACGCAAGGCCGTGATCGGATCGGCGCGACTGGCGCGCCGGGCCGGGACATACGCGGCCAGCGCCCCGGTGAGGAGAAGGACGAGAATCCCGGCCGAAAAGGTGAGCGGGTCGAGCGCCGACACGCCGAACAGGAAGCGGGACAGGCCTCGGGAGACCAGTAGGGCGCCAGCTAACCCGACGCCCCCGCCGAGCACCACCAAACGCATCCCCTCCCGCACCATGAGGGCGACGACGCCGCGCGGCTCGGATCCCAGGGCCATGCGGATCCCCATCTCCCTCGTCCGCAGCGCCACCGCGAAGCTCACCACCCCCCAGAGTCCCACCGCGGCGAGGAAGAGGGCCAACCCGGCGCAGACGCTCGAGAGCAGCGCGGACAGGCGGCGCGCGACGTGCATGATCCCGATGTGGTCGGCCAGGGTGGTGCTCTTGGTGACGATGACGTCGGGGTAGGTCGTGCGGAGCAGCCGGTGAAGCGCCTGCGCCGTGGCAGCCGGATCCCCCTGGGTGGTGGCCAGCACGGTGACCCAGGAGTTGAACTCTTGCGCGAACGGCAGATAGATGAAGGGGCGAGGATCTTCCTCCAGGCTACGGATCTTGGCGGTCTGCGCGACGCCGATCACCACCGGATCCGGGAAGCCCGCCTCAAGGTGGATGGTTCGGCCTAGCGGACTCTCTCCCGGCCAGAACCGCCGAGCCATCGCCTCGTTGATGATGGCGACCGGCGTCCCGTCGCGACGGTCCTGCTCCCTGAAGTTCCGACCTTCGAGGAGCGGAATGCCGGCGGCCGCGAAGAAGCCAGAATCCACCGACGTGAAGTCCACGCTGTGAGCGGACCGTCCCGGTGGCGGAGCGACGCCATCCACCCGCACGTCGATGATCATCCGGTTCAGCGTGTTGAGATGCGGGTTCGAGATGGCCCCGGCTCGCGTCGCACCGGGTACCCTCCGCGCCTCATCCACGAAGGACGTGACCAGCCTCAGCCCCTCTGCGTCGGAGTAGCGCGGAGACGGGACCATGAACGACAGGAACGCCGTCGGCTCGTATCCGAAGCCCGGATCGACCAGTCGGGTCGCGCCGAAGCTGCGGATGAACAGCCCCGCGAACACCAGCAGCATGGCGGAGACCGCCATCTGCCCCGCCACCAGGATCCGACTGAGCGCGACGCTCCGCGGCCGACCGGCCTGTGCGCTCTCGGTCTTCAGGATCTCGGCAACGTCGGGTCGCGTCGCTTGCAGCGCCGGGACGAGTCCCACAAGGGCACCGGTCGCCAGCGACACCAGTGCCGTGAATCCCAGAACCGTCCAGTCGATGCCCAGGTCCAGGCCGAGGGGAATCGCGAACGATCGGTTGAGCGACTCTGCCAGGCCCAGGACCCATGCGGCGAGGAGCAGCCCGCCAGCTCCACCGAGGAGGCCCAGTAGCGCGCTCTCCGTCAGCAGCTGTCGGACGAGCCGCCCGCGCGCGGCTCCCATGGCCAGGCGGAGGGCCACCTCCTTGCGCCGGTTCACGGCGCGCGCGAGCAGGAGACTGGCGACGTTGGCGCAGGCGATCAGGAGAACGAGCGCCACCGCGCCCAAAGCCAGGAAGTTGACCGACCGCACCATCCGGTCGACGGCGGGGTTGACCACGACCTCCTGCGAAGGCATTGCCACCAGGCTATCCCCCACCTGCCACACACCCGGGAACGACTCCTGGAGGTACTCGGATACCCGTGCGAGCTGGCCCCGCAGGTCCGGCAGCGCGGCCCCGGCTGCCATGCGCCCAACCGGCGAGAACGAGTTCCAGCCCCGGGACTCCAGCGGATTCTCTTGCAGCGGCATCAGCTGGCCCAACATCATGATCGGCGCGAAGAAGTCGGGCCGGAACCCGCGGACCGACCCGGCGAAGTCGGGCGGCGCCACCCCGACGACCGTGTAATCCCTCCCGGCGAGGCGGAGCGACCCTCCCACGGCCGCAGGATCGGATCCGAACGCTCGTTGCCAGTAGTCGAACCCGAGAACGATGACGGGATGTGCCCCGGGAGCCACGTGATCCTCGGGCAGCAGCGGCCGCCCGAGGTGAGCGCCGACGCCCAGCATGCTGAAGTAGCCCCCGGTCACCAGCTCGCCCATCAGCACGTCCACCCCGTCTCCCACGTCTCGTTGGGTGATGACGATCTGATGCCCCTCGAGCTCGGACAGCACGCCCGAGGTCTGTTCCTTGAGCTCCAGGTAGTCCGGGTAGTTCAGCCAGTACAGCCACCCCTCGCCCTGGTCGCGGTAGATGTTGACCAGCGTCTCCGGCGCCTGATAGGGACTGTCCCGGAAGAGAACGGCGTTCACCACGCTGAAGATCGCCGTGTTCGCGCCGATCCCCAGGGCGAGCGAGATCAGCGCGACGGCCGTGAACCCGGGATGCTTGCGCAGCATGCGCAGCGCGAAGCGAATGTCCTGTAGGGTCGAGTGCATCTGTAGTCTCCCGATCTCCGAGCCGGGCGTCGGCTCGCACCTAGTGCCGTCGCATATCGAACGGGATCGTGTCGCGCGACGCTCCCCCAAGCTGCTCGATGGCTGCCCGGGCGTTCGCCGCCGCCGGGTGATCCGGCGCCATTTCCACGATCTTCCGGTACGCCTGGATGGCCTCTTCCGTCTCACCTCGGGCCCGGTGAACGCGGGCGATCGAGAAGAGCGGACCCACGTCCTCCGGCATTCCCAGGGCCCAGAGCCGGCAAATGGCCAGAGCTCGATCCAGGTCCCCGGACTGGAACGCTTCCATGAATAGCGGACCCGTGAGGGAGGAGGTGATCAGCTGCAACTCGGGATGGGTCTCCTTTACTTCGCGGTAGACCTCCTCCGCCACGCCGGGCCCCCGTGATGAGAGGATCGCGCCGAACTCCTCACGAGTGGGCGGAGGACGCACGGCGTCCTTTGACGCCGAGAGGGCAACCATTCCCGCCGGGACCCCATTGCCAGCCGGCGAGCTCGCCATGAACTCCGCTGCTCCCCGATCCCCTTTGAGATGGGCATCGAGGAATGCCAGGGTGTAGCGTTGAAGGGTCCGGGTGAAGTCCTCCAGGTAGGCCACCCGCTCCGGGCTGGGTTCTGTCAGGAGCCGCAGTCTCAGATTCCCCGGAGCGAAATTGTCGTGCGTCACTCCGTTGAACTGGAGCATGAGGGCATCGGAGTAGCGAAGCGCATCCCAGAAGCGAAGGTCCTTGGGGCGAAAGACGGCCTGGTCCGGGGAGACTAGGAACTGGAGATACGCCGCCCGAAGGGAACCCAGCTCGAAGCCCGGCACTCGCTCCAGGAGGTCCAGCTCCGCCGGCATCGTGATGGCGCCGTCGAACGTCACCACCACGTCGACGTATGAATTCCGGGAGGCGAACAGGACGTTGGACATCCCTCCCCAACTCATCCCCGTGGTGGCCACCCGGCGCGTATCGACGAAGGGAAGGTTCCGAGCGTAGCTGTAGGCGAACTCCAGGTCCCGGGCCTGGACATCCATGCTCATCCCCTCGTTATCGATGGTCCGTGAATGGGCTCCCATGTTGGGCACGGCCATCACTACGTACCCGTGGCTGGCCAGGTACTCGAAGAGGGGATAGTGGTGGAGGGGGCTCGCATTGTAGCCCGGAAGGTGGAGGACCAGGGGAAAGGGTCCGTCGGCGGGCGGAGCGCCCGCCCGGGCAAAAGCCTCCTGAGAGAACACCGAGTCCACGCGGGCCAGGACACTCGGTCGCACCTCCTCCGCAACGCCCCATTCCATGGTCAGGATCCGCTGGAAGCGGGCCAGAGCGGCATTCAGCGTCTCCTGGTCGGGACGCGCGAAGTCCGTCTCGGTGGCCGTGGCGTCGTAGTAGGCCCTCAGCCTAAGCGTTTCACCACCTCGAGGATCCGCCGCGGGATACCAGATGGAGATCTGGATGGGCCGGGCGATCTCATCCTCGACGGGCTCACCGAAGTAGTCGCATTTCTCCTTGAAGGTCCGACTGTAGTCGTACTCGTGCTCGACCACGTAGCCGACGGCGTACGGCCCGGGCTCCAACCCGGGCCAGACCTGCTGGGCCGGAAGGGGAGACGATCCTGCCGTGGCACACTCCAGCAGGGTCAGGACGAGGGCACTCGAGATTGTGGATCCACGGTAAGGCACTCTCACGCCTCCTTTAAAGAGGGACCACTGCGGGAAACGCTCCCGCCGCGGACCAGTCCCGCCGCGCGCGACAGACGCAGCAACCTACCGCGGCCGCATCTCCTCGACGAAGTCCGCCCGCGTCCACCAGATGTCACCGCTGCCGATGAAGAACATGAACTTCCCGTCGGCGGTGATGAGGGGACAGAGCGGGTCGTTCACGGGCGCGGTGATCTGGTCCAGCGCCTGCGGAGTGGACCAGCCGCCGTCCGGTTCACGGTAGCTGATGACGAAATGGAACATCCCCTCCGTCGGGCCGTGAGCGGTCGAGGCGAAGATGAGGTAGCTCTCGTCCGGGGCGATGAAGGGGGTGTGTTCGCCGCCGTCGGTGTTGATGACGGGCCCCAGGTTCTCAGGTGGCTGGTGGACCCCGTTCACGCTCCGAGAGCGGTAGATGTCCCGGCTCCCGTACCCGCCCTCACGGACGGAAGAGAAGTAGAGAGTTCCGGCTTCGGAGATCGAGAAGAGCCAATGGTGGTCGAAGTCGTTCACCACCGGGTCCACCGCTCGGGGCTCGGACCAGCCATCCCGCTCCCGCGCCACGTACCAGATGTTCTCGTCTCCGGGTTCCGCTCCCGGCTCCAGCGGGCGCATGGAAAGGAAGTACAACCGCTCGCCGTCCGGGGAGAAGATCGGCTCTCCCTCACCGTACTCCGAGACGAAGGGGGCCGGCATCGGTCTCGTCCAACGGCCGCCTTCCAGCCTCGAGAAGAGGATGGGGCCCCCGAAGGCCTGGGTCCAATAGACTTCAGTCCCGTCCGGGGAGAAGGCTGCCGGAGAGTGCTCGGAGTTGAACCCGTGTCCCGAGACGATCCCCAGCGCGAACCGCTCCGGGGCATCACCGGGCTCCGGCTGCCCCAGCCAGGCGCCCCGCAGGTCCGGGAAGACCGGCGGCTGATCCGAGGCGCCCATCTCCAGGAGGCGCGTAGCCACGCTGTCGTGTCCGCTGTCCTGGGCGAAGTGCAATGCCGTCATGCCCTGGACGCTGGATGCTTCAACGGAGGCGCCATTCCCGACCAGGAAATCCACGAAGGCGAGGCGGCCGTTCTCGGCGGCGATGTGAAGTGGGGTGAGCCCGTACATGTTCTTCTCGTCCACAGGGACGCTGTGGGCCAGGAGTGCCTCCCCGATGGGAGTCAAGCCACCTCGGGCGGCAGTATGCATGGGCACATAATTCCACCAGGGGATTTCCCTGGCCTCCGCCTCCTCCGCCGCCATGCGGAAGACTCCCTCGAACCCGTTGCTCGCCGCCAGGTATGCGGCCCGCACCACGGAGCCATCATCGTCCGGCAGCCTGGCCCCCGCCGCCAGGAGGGCGTCGATAATCTCGGGCCTCCCGTAGTAGAGGGTGGAAAGGAGAATCTCCTCGCCTCCCCGGGTTCGGTCATTCACGTCGGCGCCGGCCGCGATCAGCTGCTCCACCACCTCCAGGTTTCGGCCCCAGTTCACCGCCAGGTAGAGCGGCGTTCGCCCCCGCACTTCCCTGGCCATGACGTCGGCCCCCCGAGCCAGGAGCAGGACCACCAGTGCCGCATCACCCTCGTAGGCGGCGTGGTGAAGGGGGGTCTGGTTCCAGGCGTCCACCGCCGAGATGTCGCCACCCCGGTCCAGAAGCAGCTCCGCCAACTCCGCGTGGCCGCCCAGCACGGCGTGGTGCATAGGCGTCCTCCCCTCTCCGTCCCTCACGTTCACCAGCTCGGGGCTTGCCTCCAGGAGGGCCTCTACTCGAGCCAGCTCGCCTGCCCGGGCCGCTTCGAGGATCCGGTTGGCCGTGTCTTCCTGGGCTGCCGCGGCAGGGGGCCTCCAAACGAGCAGGGTCGCCGGCAGGAGACTCAACGATAGGACGCAGCTGAGAGTCAGGCGGCGGGTCGGGCGGTTCATGTCAGAATCTCCTCGTCTCGGGCCTTCTCAGTCCGCGCAGGTCCCCTCTCCCGGCCTCCACCCTGGCCGCGGGGGCTGCGGACCTCGCAGATAGTAAGGCGCGGGGCAAAGGGCGTGCCAGGGCCGTCATCCCTAAAGTGTTGTCTTATAGTCAATTACAACTGCCGGCTCCACGGAATGTGCGCCCTGCTGTTCGATCATGGAACCGGGGTGCCCGGATCTGGAATCGTCGCCGGTAGCGGGCGAGAGTGACGGCGTCTTGCGAGGCGGCGAGCTGCGGCTGCTAAAATAAAACAGTTGACCGTTTTTAAAAACGAGTGTACATTCATTTTCGGGAGGTCCGTATGCCAAAGGTCACCGAGGCCCACGTCGAAGCCCGCCGCGCCCAGATTCTCGATGCCGCCTGTCAGTGCTTTAGTGAGAAAGGCTTCCACCAGACGACCGTACGCGACATCTGCGCGCGGGCTGGGCTGAGCGCGGGGGCCGTCTACGGATACTTCAAGAGCAAAGACGAGATCATGGAGGCGGTGGCCGAGCTGGGGCGGCGGAGTTCCCGTGCCGTACTCGGGCTGGGCCGGGGCGAGGGGGAGGAGCGACCGTCGCTGGCGGAGATCCTCGGCACGGTGATGCGGCTTGCCGATTCGGAGGCGACCCGTGAGACCTCGCGCCTGGACGTTCGCATGTGGGGCGAGGCGCTGCACACCCCGCAGCTGCGGAAGCTCTTCCTCGAGGCGCTGGCCAACGTGATCGAGCCGTTCGCCGATGCTACGCGCCGAGACCAGAGGCGAGGAGAGATCTCCGCCGGTCTCGACCCGGAGGCGGTGGCCCGGGTGTGCGTCGCCCTGGCCCTCGGGTTCACGGTTCAGGTCGCCCTGGACCCCGAGGCCGACCTTTCGCGCTGTCCCGCGGTGGTCTCGGCCCTGCTGGACGGATCCTTTGCCGCGAGGAGTCAGCGGTGATGAGCGAAGCTACGAGGTCACCTGTCGAGGACGGCGCCGCCGCTCTGGCGATCACGAACCTGAGCAAGCGTTACCCGGGTGGCGTGCTGGCGAACGACCGGGTCGACCTGCGGATCCGGCGCGGCGACGTCCTTGGTCTCCTGGGTCCCAACGGGGCGGGCAAGACCACCCTGGTCAAGCAGATCATCGGTCTGCTCAAGCCCACGTCGGGGAGCATCGTGCTGGACGGCCACGATCTGGTCGCGGATCCCTCGGTGGCGCGCCGGCTCTGCGCCTACCTCCCCCAGGGTGCCCTGCCCCTGGACTCGTTTCGGCCCACCGAGGTGGTCGATCTCGTGGGACGCATCCGCGGCGGAGACCGCCGATCGGTTCGCCGCAGGGCCGCCGAGCTGCTGGAGGCGCTGGAGCTGCAGGAGTGGACCCGCACCTTCGGCGCGCGGCTCTCGGGCGGTGTGAAGCGGCTCGTCGGGTTCGTGATGGCCGCCGTCTGGCCGGCCTCTTTGGTCATCCTCGACGAGCCGACCAACGACGTGGATCCCCTGCGGCGGCGGCTGCTGTGGAGGCAGGTTCGGCGCCTCGCCGACGAGGGGTCGGCCGTCCTGCTGGTGACCCACAATGTCCTGGAGGCCGAACAGGCGGTGGACCGCCTGGCGGTGATGGACCACGGCCGCATCATCGCAGAGGGCACGCCGTCGTCACTGCGGGCGCGGAGCCGCCATCGCCTGCGGCTGCAGCTCGACCTGTCGCCCGGAGCCGATTCACCCCAGCTACCCGATCTCGTGCGGGACCACATGCGCGTCGGCCGGCGCCTTTACCTGCTGATCGACGAGCGGGACGCGGTGGAGGCGATCCACTGGGCGCGCTCGCTAGCGGAGGACGGGCTGGCCGAGGAGTACGCCCTGGGAGGGTCGACCCTCGAGGACGTCTATATCCGACTTATCGGCCGCGAGGACGCCCTCGAGCTCGCCGGCCGCGGGGAGAGTTGAATCATGACTTCTTATAGCATCGCGCCGGAGCGAGCGGCCGCGGTGATCGCGCGTGGGGCGCCGGGACTCTGGGTCCGCAGCTACTACTTGATGGTCGTCTGGGAGCTACAGAGCCTGCGCATCGTGCTGCCGCTCGCGCTGGTCGCTCAGATCATCTTCGGCGCCGGCCTGGTGATCGGCTTCGGGTACCTGGTCGGCGACATCCCGGTGACCGAAGCCCTCTTCCTGGCCACCGGCATCACCGTGATCTCCATGATCACGCTGGGGCTCGTCCTGGTCCCCCAGGTGATCGCCGCGAGCAAGCAGGCAGGCGTCTACGACTACATGTGGTCGCTACCGGTGCCGCGGACGGCATCCATCGCCGCGAGCCTGACCGTGAACAGCTTCATCTCGGTTCCGGGGATGGCGCTGGCGCTCCTCGTCGCATGGCTGCGCTACGACCTGACGTTCAGCGTCAGCGTGCTGATAGTACCCGCGGCGCTGCTGACCTTGATCACGGCGGCCTCGGTGGGGTTCGCCATGGGGCACGCGATTCCCAATCCGATGACGACGTCGCTCATCACGAACGTCCTGGTTTTCGTTATCCTGCTCTACTCGCCGATCAACTTCCCCGCCGATCGCTTGCCCGGCTGGCTGGCCACCGCCCACCAGGGCCTGCCGATGATGCACGCGGCCAACGTGGTGCGCGCCGGCCTGACCGAGGGTCTGGCCACCGGCGTCGGCACGTCGTTCGCTGTGCTCGGGGTATGGGCGGCGGCCGCTTGGATCCTCACCGCCTGGGTCGTCGGGCGGCGGTCGTGACCCCGGTGGAGTGCTCGAAGCGATGAGCTCACCGAATCTCGACACGGTTCACGTCGTGTCCCGGGACCTGGACTACAGGAGACCGCCGCCATTGGGCACCTCGGCGCTCACCGGGCCGAGACACAGGGCGGGTCCACAAAGAGCGGATAGCTGAATCAGCTCAATGCACTTCTCTACGGTACCGCTTCAGAGGCACTCTGCTTGCGAGCCTGGATCCGGTCACCCGTATCAAGGGTGAGCACGAGATTGATCACGGCTCCCTCTTCATCGAGCTCGAAGGTCACAGTATGAAATGCTTCTGCGAAGAAGAAACTCGTTTCCGATTCAGGCACGATCTCCCATCTGGTCCTTTCATTGGGGACCAGGAACAGGTGCCCGTCATCCGCGGTAATTTGCCAAACCGAGTTGTTCCTCCGGATGTAGTCGCCCGTGTACCTCGAGAGGTTCTCCTGGCTCATAGACACCCGACTTTTCTCCGGTATCCCAAGCAGTAGAGCCATTATCCTTTTCGCCACAACGTTCGGCCCCATCTCAGAAGCATCAGAGTTCGTAAGGACAGCCACGAAGATATGCTCCTCCGGAAGCCGGATGGCGGTGCTCAAGAACCCGTCGATACTGCCATCGTGCATAAGGACCTTGTGGCCGAGGAAGCTGGTAACCATCCAACCCAGCCCGTAGTCCGTGGTTCGCCCGCTGTTCAGGGTGAAGGGCGACCACATCTTCTCCTTGCTCTGATTGTTGAGTAACTCATTGCCGTAAAGGGCCTCATCCCACGTTGCCAGGTCATCGACCGACATCATCAGGGAACCGGAGGAGAAGGCCGCGGTCATGCTGACAATTGGGGAGTTGACTGTCCTTCCGTCCCGCGCGGAATACCCGCTCACCCTTCGCGGGATGATCTTATCATGGCTGCTAACGTATGCACTGTTCAGACCGATTACGTCGAAGATGTTTTCACGCAGTAGCTCTTCATAGGTCTTCCCCGTCACCTCTTCTAGAATCGCACCCAACAGAATGTACCCGGAGCTGCTGTACGAGTACCTCTCGCCGGGAGCGAAATCGAACGGTTCATTAGCGAAATACGCGATGGTTTCCTGTACCGTGTGGTCGCGCCGGATGTTGTCTTGAAAGGCGGGAAGTCTGGTAAAGTTCTTCACTCCCGATGTATGGGAGAGGAGGTGCGCGATGGTCACCTCGTGCCCCTGCACCGGATAGTCTGGCAGGAACTCGGTGATTTCGTCCTCTAAGGAGATGATGGCCCGTTCAACCAGCTGCATCACCAACACAGCAGTGAACTCCTTCGTGATTGAAGCGACGCGAAAGACCATGTCCGGCTCGATCGCGACCCCCAACTCCAGATTCGCCGACCCGTACCCTCTTCGAAAGACGACCTCTCCGTCTTTGGCGGCAATCACTGCCACTCCCGGTCGATCTGCGCTGAAGACGGGGGACAGCGTCTGATCTATCAGGTCTGCGATGGATTCCGCCTGCCCCTCTCCACCTGGCGGTGACCCAGCCTGTGAGCAAGCCAGAGAAGCAAGGAAACCCAGGGCCAGCGAAATGCCGAGCGCTCTTGGTGTCATGGTTCTCTCCAAAGCCTTTCGGGTGTGAGGGTCCTTGGGCAGCGTCGGTATCCAGCGAAGCTTCGTCCACTTCCCAATTCCAACCCCTTCACTCTGGAACAGACGCTCGCGCCGGCCCCTTCTCGAGCCAGGGCAGCAGAAGCTCCGGCCCGGTGCGCCAGTTCTCTTCCAGCGCTGCGACGGCGGCTTCCCGGCGGTCTTTCCGAAGGGCCTTCACCACCACCCGGTGCTGCACCGTGCTGGGCCGTCCGCCGGTGGCGGTCATGTACTTGAACTCGTAGCGAAACGCCCGGCGCTTCAGCATCCCGAGGATCTCGCGAGTGATCTCGCCAGGGGCGTCCCGGAGCAGCAGCTCGTGCCATTGGTTGTCCAGGAACACGGCCCTCTCCGGATCATCTCCCTCCCGGACGAGGTCCTCGTTGACTCGGTCCAGCTCATCGAGCTGCTCCTCTGACGGTCGGGGCATGGCGCGCAGCGCGGTGGCTTCCAGTGTCCGGATCAGCGGGTACAGTTCCTGGACCTCCTCCACACGGAGCGGTTGAACGATGAACCCACGCCCCATCTCCGTCCGCACCAGCCCTTCCGCCTCCAACTCGATAAGCGCTTCACGGATCGGCGTGACGCTGACACCCAGGCGCGATGCGGCATCGGAAAGGTTGAGCGGCAGGCCAGGGGTAGCATCGCCCTCGAGAATCCATCGGTAGACTCGGCTCTTTACGGTGGCCCGTACCGGTTCCCGGATGATCATGCTTGTTTTGCGGTTGTCTCGTGGGATTGGGGTTATCATATAGGATATATGATATACGATCAGCCAACCGAATGCAAGGGCCGCCTGATCCCCATGGCCCCGCAGCTGCGGCGGGCCTGCTCGACGCTCCGCATCGGCCCGCTCGCAGTCGCTTTCTTTGGCGCCAGCACTGGACCCGGCCCGTCTGGCACGCGAGCGAAACTGCACCGGATGGTCCGCCGTAAGGGGGGGCAAGCGACTCAGGAAAGCCCATGATCTCCGATTCGAAGCCTCTTCTGCCCGCATTCATCCTGCTGCCGTTGGCAGTCGGCACCCAAGGGCTCGAGGCCCAGGCCCTCCAGCAGACGCTGAGCGTGGACTCCAGCTACCACGTCCCCTTGGGCGGCGTGGAGCAGTACGTCGAGGTGCGGGGTGCCTCCCGTGATCTCCCGGTCCTCCTGTACCTCCACGGCGGGCCCTGCATGCCGGCCACTCCTTTCCTGCGCTTCTACCAGGCCGAGCTCCCCGAGAGCTTCATCGTGGTCTCGTGGGATCAGCGGGGATGCGGCCGTTCGGCCGAATCCGACCCGCGCCCGCCCGACATGACGCTGGAACGGCACGTCCGGGACGCCCACGAGCTCACCCTGCATCTGAAGCAGACCCTTGGGAAGGAGAGGATCTTCCTGGTGGGGCACTCCTGGGGAAGTGTTCTGGGTGTGGAGTTGGCCCGGCGGTACCCGCGAGACTACCTGGCCTACGTGGGCGTCGGGCAGGTGGTGGACATGGCGGAAGGGGAGCTGCTCGCTCGCGGCGAGCTCCTGGCCCGGGCCCTCAGCAGGGGCGACACGGCCACCGTCCGGGCCGTGGAATCGAACCGCTATTCCCCGGGTGAAGGGTATGCAGACGGGCTTCAGGGGTTCCTGGCCCAGCGGCGCCTTCTGTGGATGTACCGCATGTTCGATTACGACCCCTCCGCAATGCTGCGGGCCATCGCGGCGGCGGAAGGCTACAGCAACGACATCGCCGAGTGGATGACCGCGGCCATGTACGCTCAGGGGGCCCTATACGGCGAGCTCATGGCCGTGGACTTCACCGAGCGGACCGAGTTCCAGGTTCCGGTCTTCTTCTTCGCCGGGCGCCACGACTATAACACGCCCGGCGAGCTCGCGGCCCGCTACCTGGAGGCTATCGATGCCCCCGCCAAGGGAATCAGCTGGTTCGAGGGTTCGGGGCACAGCCCGCCCTGGGAGGAGCCGGAGGCGTTCAGGGCCCGGCTGGTGGAGGTCCTGGGTCAGGTTCAGGAGTCGGGCCCCGGGTATCGGATCCGGGATCCCGAGGCACCCATCCGCATCCCGTTCGACGTTCACCGTGGTGACATCCGAATGGTGGGGGAGGTGAACTGGCGCCCGGTGCGGATCCTCATCGACAACGGGATCGACGGTGAGGTGTTCACGCAATCAGGAGCGCAGACCCGGCCCGACTCGTCCACGCATTCGATTCGTGTGACGTTCCGCTTCACGGACGAGCACACGTTGGTGAACCAGCTGTACAACTTGGAGGATGGGGAGTGGCGGATCGGGCATTCCGTCATCTATACCGCGGATGGCGGCGTCTAACCGAATCCAAGGACACGGGCGGCTAGCCCAACACTCATCTAAGGAGAAATCCACGGGAGGTCGCGACCCCAACCTGTAGCGAGGGATACAGTCGGTTACAGTCCCCTCTGCAGGCAGGCACGGGCTTGACAAAGATAGAATGACACATCATTTTATTCTTGCGATGAACAGGCACATCCTTCACTCGATTGCCCTGGCGGCACCTGCCATACTGCTTTACGCCGTGGTTATGCCAACACTGGCGCGCCTCGTCGATCGGCGCCTTGGGGCTGTTTGGCCATTCCCGGAAGTGCTGTCCCTGCTGGCTGTCCTTCTAACCCCGCTGGGCCTGGCCCTGGCCTTCTGGTCGTTCTGGCTCTTGACCCTCCGGGGCCAGGGGACTCCCAACCCGATCAAGCCACCTGTGAAGCTCGTCGTTCGCGGACCGTACCGCTGGAGCAGGAATCCCATGATGGTCGGAGGTTGGGTCTTCGGTGCCGGGCTGGCCTTGGCGCTTCGCTCCGTGTCTCTGCTGGTCGCCTACCTGGCAATCGCAGTCATTGGAATCGTCTACGTGCGAAAGGTGGAGGAACCTCGCATTCTCGAGCGATTCGGAGAAGCCTACCGCTCCTATGCGGCTCGCGTACCTCGCTGGCTGGGACGAGGAAGCTGAGCCGAGGGTGCCTGCATGGTCTATCGAACCACACCGAAGATGGAGAAGCGGAAGGCGGCGCGCCGTCGCAGTTTTCTGGATGTCGCGACGCGGCTGTTCGGCGAGCGAGGGTATCACAAGACGACCGTACCGATGGTCGTGGCCGAGTCCGGCAGTTCGACGGGAAGCTTCTACTTCTACTTCGACAACAAGGAAGATCTCTTTGCCGAGGTTCTCAAAGCGATCGACGAGCGTGTGTCTGCGGAGCTCGACGAAGCGATCGCCGGAGAGGCCGAGCCGCTCGAGCAGATGCGCGCGGCGGTCCAGAGGCTGTTCGTCTTCCTGGCAGGTAACCCTGCGGAGGCAAGAATCCTGATTGTCGAATCGTCGGGACTGGGAGGCCGGCTCGCCGCGCTGCAACGTGAGATTCTGGCGAGCCATGCGCGCAGTGTGGAGCGGGCTATCGCGAGCATCTCTGATCGACCGCCGCCCGGCGATCCGGGCGTCCTGGCACGTTGCTGGGTTGGCGCTGTCCACGAGGCGGTTCGCTACTGGCTCGAGCTGCCCCCCAAGGAACGTCGCCACGCTGACGAGGTCGCGAGTCAGGTCGCCGAATTCAACCTCAGGGGCGTGGCTTCTCAGTGAGGGGCAGGGTGTGTGCGATCTCAGCGGCGAGCTGGTCAGAACCTGACGGTGATTGTGCTGTCGGGTTGCTGCGCAGATCGAATTCCGCTGAGTGTCCTGACGTTCTCCGTGCCCGGCTCGCCCACGTGAATCGTGTAGCTCCCGTCCCAGAACACCTTCGGCACGAAGCTGTCCCCGGCGATGCGCAGCGTGTAGACGATCGCGCCCGAGGCCTCATCCACGATCTGCACCACGGGATCCCGTATACCTCTGACTTCGAGGTGCGGCAGGTGGGCGACCGCCTCACGGCCGTAGTTGTCGGCCTGCGCGAAGGTCACCGGCCAGCCGGGGTAGGGGTCCTCACCCTGTGAGGGATCGGCCCAACGTGGCCACGCCTCGAGGCTGATCTGCCGCGTGCGACGGTTGAACCTGGCGATCCCGTAGCCGGGTGAGCGGTCGTGCAGGTTGGCCGGCTCTCGTCCCCAGCGGTGCGGGTTGGAGACCGCCAGCACCGTCATCTCGTTACCGAACCCGTCCTCGTAGTCGCCGCTGTAGGGCGGTGCTTCAGGATCGCGGTTCGCGCCTGGCGTGGGAGGGAACCAGCGGCGCGGCCAGAAGTTGGCGATCGAGGGCACGCAGAGCGCGTAGGCGGCGTCGCCCCACTCGTCGATGCCGTACTGGGTGGTGCTCCCCAGATGCTGGTCACCGGCCAGATGGACGGCGAAGCCCTTGCGCATGGCGCGCAGCGCTTCGTTACGTCCGCTCTGCGGCCAGCCGTTCGAGTCCATCTCACTCGCCAGCTTCTCGTTCGCCGCGTACTCCCCGGGCGCGAGGATCGGCAGCGAGGGGATCAGAGCACCGCTCGTCGCCGAGTCCGGCAGCGTGGCCAGGTTGGCGAAGAGCGTCTGTGACAGCACGACCTTCATCCAGGTTCCGCCGCGCCAGTCGTTCGCCCAATCCTCCAAGAAGCGGAGCTGCCGATCGCCGAGCAGGGTCGCGCCGGGCACGTCGGCCCGGGTCATCGCGTCGAACTCGGGGTTCTGCGGCCAGCCGTTCCAGATCCGCGCGTCCGGCAGCAGCGGTGCGGGCGCCGACTTGAACTTGCGGTCCTCGATCACGGCGAAGCTCACGCCGCCGTACAGGATGTCGGTGTAGTAGACGCCGATCCTCTGCTCGACAGGCGTCGGGTCGTAGGGGTCGGGCAGATGGCTGGTCTGGGTGCGGTGCACCATGTCCACGAACTCGGGCGGGAGCTTGTAGCCGCCCGCGTCCTGAGCGGCCGCGCCCGAGAGGCCGGGCGGCGTCGCCTTGCCGCCCGCGCCCCAGAGGTTGCCGTGATAGACGTCGTGGTCGTCGGGGATGGTGACGCTCGGTATGTCCGCGACGAGCTCGCCGAACGCCCAGTACCAGAGGTACCACTTGTACAGGTAGTCCTTGTACCGCTGCGAGAAGTCGGCCCGGGTCGGACTAGCGCCCTCGTAGACCTGGTCGCCGGAGAAGAAGAGGAAGTCGGGATCGTGTGTCTTCACGTGGCGGACGACATCTGCATGGGGGAACCAGAGTCCTGTGCTCCAATCGAACTGGCCGCGGTCGACGCCGGGATGCGCGACGTTGTGGTTGCCGGTGAACGCGGCGGCGACGATCTCGTCCTTGTCTACCGGTTCTCTCCGAATCACGCCCTCCCGGAAGTACGGCTCGCTCGATCCATCCCTGGTGTTTAGCGCGTACGCCACGCGGTATCGTACATCGCGCCTCGCGTCCCAGCCATCGACCTTGAAGGTCGCAGTGTAGCCCGGCACGACGATAGGAGCGCGGGCGATGGTCTTCCAGGATCGGCCCTCCCGGACCTGGAGCTCGACTTCGCGCTCGTCATCGGTGCCGATCGGCATCAGCTGCGCGGTCAGCTTCAGGGTCCCGCGGCTGAGCGTGTACTGGCTGCCGATGACCGGTCCGGCCAGACGCGATTCGTGTGCCTCGAGCTTGTCGCCCTCGACCGACCAGCAGCGGAACCAGAAGCTGGTCGTGCCGTTCGGCCGGGGATCGCAAACAAGAGCGAGAGCCCCCGGTACGCGTGCTGCCAACTCGCGTACGAGGGTGAGACCGCCTTCGATCGTGTCGTTGCCGGGGCTGATCACCGCGGAGAGATCGAGAGAGTACGCGTTCTCCGGCAGCGGCGTCAGGCTCAGCGTCAGCCTGACCGAGTCGAAGGGGAAGCGTTCCTCTTCGCTCAGCCAACGATGGCCGTCCTCTTCTTCGAGGTCTCTCCAGAAGAGCCGTCCGTGCGTGTCGACGCCGATGTAGATACCGGCGGATTCGCCGGGGCTATGATGGATGAGTGCGGCGGCGCGGTAGTCGAGGTTCTGGCCGGCGCCGATCAAGAAGCCGGCACTGCTGGACCCCGAATCATCGTCAGGTGATGTCATCGTGCCCAGGCGGACCGAGAGCCGGAAGTCCCTGTGCTGTTTGCCGACGCGACGAGTCAGCAGGTGGACCGTCCGCATGGGGTAGGCGCCGACGCATTCCAGCCGGGCGTCCCGAACCCGCCAGTCCTGCAAGCGATTGGCCCAGTATTCCGAGCCGACCCAATCGCGGTCCAGGCTGGTCCGCCAGCGGCTTTGGAAGCGCGGCACATCGGGTTCCCGGCAGCCGGCGATGAGCACGACGCCGAGGGCGAGCATGAGGAGGACGTTGCGCATGTTATCAGCGATGGGCTGGAGATGGCTCTGCGGCACGCTACGTGCCCAACACACCTCTCATCAGCGCTGCCACCACGAACCCCAGGTAGTTCCCTATCGCGTAGCCCAACAACCCGACGGCCACGCCCGGCAGGAGCCGATCCGTGTACCCGCGAGCGCCTGCTATTGCGATTGCTGAAGCCGCTCCACCAACGTTCGCCTGCGACGCAACCACCAGCGTCGCGAGATCGAGGCGCGCAAGGCGCCCGATAGCGAAGATCAGCACACCGTGCAATGCAACGGTGATGATCGCGTAGTAGAAGACAGGTGGTCCCAACGCAACGAGGCTGGCCACCACCGAACGGGCTCCGTTGCTTGCCAAGAAGAGCAATATCAGATAGTTGCCGAACAATGCACTACCGGTGAGGGCTTTCACAGCCGGTATCTGCGCCAGGATCAACACCACCGTCGTCAGCCACAGCACCTCGTGGATGATCGGGACGAACTTGGCCAGTTGACCGGCTCCCCATACCGCACCGACGGCAATCGCGACTAGCGCCGCTGTATCTCCCAGCGATACCGGTCTCACGCTGTCGTGAAGCGTGCGTTCCAGTGTGACGGGCTTCTGCGTCGAGGAGGAGCTGTCAACCGGCTCCTGCGATTGCTTTGGCCGTCCCAACAATACGGGAACCGCCAAACACGCGGCCATCCAGACGGCGGTCACGATGACGTCTGCCGCCGTCGCCGCAGAGAACATACTGGCACTCGTATCGAAGGCGCGCCCCAAAGCGGCGAAATTCGCGCCGCCACCGGTGTACGTGCCCGTAAACTGACCGGCGAGCTTCCACGTCTCAGGACCGACCAGCCCGGACAAGAGCAAGCCGCCCGTGATAGCGCCCACCGCCGTCCCAACAGCGCCGATGCCAAACGCTCCCAACATCCTGGGACCGGCCTGCAGTATTGAGCGCAAGTCCACACTCAACAGAATCAGGGCGATCCCAAGGTTCACGCCCGTGCCCATCAGGAAATCGTACGTCGGGGACGTGCCCGGCAGGAGTCCGACGTTTGACAGCAACATGCCGAACAGGATTCCCGTCAGGGCCGCGCTGAGCGAGCGAAAGACGCCGACCCGCTTCTCCAACTGGATCGCGACGAAGACGACCGCGGCGAGCGTCAGAAATATGGCGATGGGATCTGTAATCATGGTCTCTGGGGGAGGCGAGTATGACTACTCACCGGAGAAACCTAGCACCCTCTGTCCCAACCATGAAAGGTCCTCAACGCCGAATCGGCGAGCGCCTTTAGAGGACCTGAACCTCCCCCAGCCGGGCCTGCTTTCTCACTGCCAGCGCCACTTCCACCAGCCTACTTCGCCTCGAGGATCGTTCTCATGATCGCGGCCAGGGTATCGTACAGACTCCCGTTCACGTCGAGCTGGTTCAGCGTTCCGACCACAGTGACGTCTTCCCTCGGCCAGTGGAACATGAAGACGTGAGAGGACCCGGCATGGCCCCAGATCTCGCCGAGCCCAGCATGCAGGGCGCTTTTCGACCGGTCGAACAGCACGCGCGAGATTCCCAAGCCGTAGTTGTGGAACGGGCCGGATTCCACCCACGCGAACATCTCGTCTCTTGTTGCGGGGTCCTGGAAGATCTCGTTCCGGACGAAGGCTCGCAGGAACCGGTTGAGATCTTCCGCCGTGGAGACCAGGCCGCCGCCCCCCCAGTCGGCCGTCATGACCGACGGCCACAGCGTGCACTCGATGTCGTCGAGGTACCTGTCGGAAGGGCTTCGCCCGGGAAGGCTCGGGCGCGCGTTCTCGTATGCCGGCCGATACGTGTGGTCCATGCCGAGGGGATCGAGCAGGATCTCCCGATACAATTCATGCAGCGTTCGGCCCGTTACGCTCTCTAGGAGCAAGCCGAGCACGTTGTACCCGGTGTCAGAGTAGTGGAATCCATCGCCGGGTCTGAACTTGGGCGCGCATCTGTCTTTGACGAACTGGATCGTCTCTTCGGGGGTCCACCGCCGTGCCGAATCCGTGGCCACCAGCTCGAAGAAGTCCGCGCACGCCCAGTCGTCCGGGATGCCGCTCGTGTGGCTCAACAGATGACGCACCGTGATAGCCTGGCTGTACTCCTGCCCCTCGTAGACGTGCAGCCCCGCGACCAGCGAGTCAGGAAGGTACCTGGCGATCGGATCGTCCAGGGCCAATTCGCCGACCTCGACGAGCCGCAGGACGATGGTGGCCGTCATTATCTTCGCGACGCTATTGACGACGAATTGATCGTCCCGGAGGATGGGGGTTCCACTCTCCGCGAACGCCACGCCGCTTGCTCCCTTCCACTTGAAGTCCGGACCCCCCACAAGCAGCACACCGCTGCGAACGTTACTATGTGCACTCACGAGACTATCAAGTAGCGCCTGAAGGCGGCCGGACAGTACAGCCACGTCGTCACCGACACGAGCTTGCTGCACTGCCACCACGTCATCCCCTACCCGGCTGCCACTCAAAAGTCCACACGATGTCGCCGGCACCAGTACCGTTGCGACGATGACATGTCGGAGCATCACGGAGCGCCTCGTTTCAAGATGGCGTGCTCCCGCCTGCGCCGGAGCGTTTGCTCACGCTGGACTGCCGCACCGGCGCTGAGGCCTACCGCGGAAGGCTCGACCCGCTTATCACTCGGGCGTCAGCGCAACCACGGGATCCACCCGCGTGACTCGCGACGCCGGCACGAAGCTCGCCAGCAGGCCGGTGAAGGCCAGCGCAGCCGCGACCATGCCAAAGACCACCGGGTCGCGCGCACGGACCTCGTAGAGGATGATCTGCAATGGAGTGGCGGCCAGCGCGGCCAGGGCGATGCCGAGCACCATTCCCACCGCCAGCTGCGCGACCCCGCGCTTCATGACCAGGCGCACCAGAACCGGGCCGTCGGCTCCCAGCGCCATTCGTATCCCCATCTCCTGGGTGCGCCGGCTGACCGCGAACGACATCACGCCGTAGAGACCGATCGCTGCCAGGAAGAGCGCCGCGAACCCGAACACCATGAACAGGTTGCCGAACAGCCAGTAGAACCAGGTCTCCTTGGCGATCACGTCCTCCATCGCCAGCACTTCGTAGATCGGGAGGTTACGATCGAGCGACTCGGCCGCCGCCCGCACGTCGGGTGTGATCCTCATCGGATCGCCCCGTGCACGAACCGCGATGCTGACGAAGGTCCCCACGCCGCTCTGCGCGATGGGGATGTAGAACCCGGCCGGGCTGGCATCGAGGTTGGCGATGCCTTCCATCTTCATGTCCGGTGCCACACCGATGATCGTCAACCACTGGGCCGTCGTGTCGCGCCGCCCCATGCGGATGCGGCGGCTCAGGGGATCGCCGTCCGGGAAGAAGGCGCGCACGAAAGACTCGTTGGCGATCGCCACCGGCAGGCTCTCGCGGCGGTCCGAGGTACTGAAGGCGCGACCCTGGAGGATCGGGGTCCGGAAGGTCTCGAAGTAGCCCGGCGTCACGATGCCCTCGCGGGCGATTGGGAAGTCGTCGTCCGTAGCGTACGACCCGCCCTCCACTTCGAAGACGCGGGTACCATTGCCGGAGGCCGGAAGCCCGTCCGACAAAGTCGCCGCCTCCACTCCGGGGATCGCCAGCAGTCTCGGCAGGAGTTGGTCGTAGAAGCGGATGTGACTCGCCGTATCGGGATACTCCTGCGCTGGCAGCTGAAGGCGAGCGGTGAAGATGTTCTCGGTGGCAAATGCGAGGTCCTGCGTCTTCAAGCGAACGACGCTCTTAATCATCAGCCCGGCGACGATGAGCAGGCCGCACGACAGCGCGACCTCAATCACAACGAGGGCGCCGCTGAACTTGCCCAGGCGGAAGCTCGACGAGCCTCGACCCTCGTCCTTCAACGACTCGCAGATGTTGCCGCCCGTCGCTCGCAGAGCCGGAACCAGCCCTGAGAAGAGGCTGGAGAGTAGGACCATGGCGATAACGAACAGGACGACCGTGAGATCGAAGTCGAACGTTATCCAGAACGGCGGCGGCTCGGTGCTCGCCATACTGTCGAGCCAGACGACTCCGGCTTTGCCGATCGCGAGCCCCAGCACGCCACCCAAGATCGAGAGCGTCAGTACCTCGGTCATGAGCTGCGTGATGACCCGGCCTCGGCTGGCACCGAGCGCCGTTCTCACCGCTACCTCCCTCGTGCGGACGGACGCACGGGCCAGCAGCAGGTTGGCCACGTTCGCACACGCGATCAGCAGCACGCCAATAACCGCGCCCAGCATCGTGTAGAGCAGCCCGGTCAGCTCGGGACCGGCGACCAGGCTCGTGAACGGCACGACTCTCGCGCTGAAGCCCTCATTGCTCTCCGGGTACTCCTGCTCGAGTCGTTGAGTGATCGTCGCGAACTCGGCACGCGCTTCGTCCAGCGACCTGCCTCGTTTGAGTCGGCTGGTGACGAAGTACGTCGGACCCTGCCCTCGCTCGCTGGCGCTGGGATCGATCTGCTCCGGAATCCAGAGCTGTTCCCTGTCCGGGAAAGCGAACCCCGGCGGCGCCACGCCAACGATGGTCCGCACCTCGCCGTTGGCGCGCACCGTTCTCCCGATAGCGTCCGGCGAGCCAGCGAAGCGGTCCTGCCAGACGTCGTAGCCGATGACGATCACCGGATCAGCGCCGGGTCGGTCGTCTCCTTCCCGGAACCCGCGTCCCAGTATGGGTTGCACTCGCAGTACATCGAACAGGTTCGCCGTCGCGAAAGCTCCCGTGTGCCGCTCGGCACGCCCCTCGCTCCCCGCCAGGTTCACCGTTCGCATGGCGAAAGCAGCCAGATCCTCGAGCGTCGTCTGCTGCTCCCGCCAGTCGACGAAGTCGTGAACGGGAACGGTCTGGAACCGGATGTCGCGGGAGGGGTTCGTCCTCCCCAGCGCCAGCACCTGGTGCCCGTCCGGGAAGGGCAGCCCCTTGTAGAGGGCGGCGTTCACCAGGGTGAAGACGGTGGTCGTGAGCCCGATGCCGAGGCCGAAGGTGAGAACGATTATTGAAGAGAGCCCCGGATTCTTGAGCAACATCCGCAAGGCGAAGCGAATATCTTTGCGCAGCCTGTCCATGGGATCGATGGCGTTGAGGTCAGCCGGAGCGCCCGTCGCTCGCTCTCGACGGCCAGTCTCGAACCGCACATCTGGCACTACGGCTCGGCACGCCTAGAGGTTTCTTGAGGAAGGGGCGAGACTCGCCCGGAGGTCTGCCGTTAGAAGAAGAAGAACGCCGCCGCCAGGATCCCGTAGACCGCCAAGAGCTGCGCACCCTCCAGCCAGTTCGACTCGCCGTCCAGCGAGATGACCGTGACCACACCCGTGGCCAGGGCGACGGCCGTGACCTCGAAGGCGGTGAACGCCAGGTCCATGGCGTTCCCGACCAGCAGGGAGACGAAGACGAGCAGCGGCGCCACGAACAGTGCGACCTGCGTGCTCGAGCCGACCGCCACGGCGAACGAGAGGTCCATCTTGTTCTTCGCCGCCATCATCACGGCGGCGCCGTGCTCGGCTGCGTTACCGACGATCGGGATGATGATGATACCGAGGAAGAGCTCGCTCACGCCTAGCTCCGCGATCGTCGCCTCCGTGGCGCCCACCAGGATCTCCGAGAGCCAGGCGACCAGAGCGGTGCTGATGGCCAGGGCGGTGACCGCGCGGCGCAGCGACCAGGTCGGCGCCTCGTGCGCCTCCTCGGGCCGGAACATCTTGCGGTGCGTCTTCAGCGAGAAGAGGAGGCTGAGGACGTAGACGGCGAGCAGGACGATCGCCACCGCGATCGAGAGCTCCTCGAGCACGATGGGTTCGCCTCGCGGGTGAGTGAAATCGAACAGCGCCGGCACCACCAGCCCCACGACGGCGAGCGCGAGCAGGGCCACATTCATGCCGGCGGCCTGGCGATTGAACGTCTGGGTCTGGTGCCTCAGCCCGCCGACGAAGAGCGACAGGCCGAGGATGAGCAGCAGGTTACCGATGATCGAGCCGGTCAGCGAGGCTTTGACCAGCTCGATCAGTCCCGCTCGCAAGGCGAAGATGCCGATGATCAGCTCCGCCGCGTTGCCCAGCGTGGCGTTCATCAGGCCGCCGAACGTGGGCCCGGTGCGCGCGGCCAGCTCCTCGGTGGCGAGCCCCATCAGGTGGGCCAGCGGGATGATGGCGACCGCGCTGGCGATGAAGACGATGGCCGCGGAGACGTGCAGGGCGTCCAGCAGGATCGCTGCGGGCACCAGCAGTACGGGCGAGTAGCGGAACAGGCGCATCGGCGTCAGTTCGGGCTCGGTGGCTGAAATAGGATCCTCAGATAATCTCCCCGGCGGCACGATACAGCGGGGCAGCGCTCGGTTCAAGTGAGATGGCTTTTTACGCTGCTGAAAACGGCGTGTCGCGACGACACGATGGACGGGTGGCAGGCACACGGGCGGCGGCGTCAGCGCTCTCGGCGAGGCCGCAAAGCCCAGCGATGTAGGCGATAACAGGTGGAGCTACCCGGCACGGTCTGTGCTCAGTGGATGGTGGGGAGCCGATGCGCAAGGATCGGAACTCCGAGGCGGTTCGTTGCGTCTATAATATAGAAGGGCTACACTTAGGTAGATCCTCGCGCAGCGAGCCTTAGGTAGGATCGCTTACGCGCCGTTGTCAGTCGCACAGCCGAGAGATCGGACAGTGCCGGGCTGACGCGGCACGACGGCGCTTGCAGTAAAGGAGGTCGCCATGTTAAGGAACGCCTCCAGATCACTCGTGACGACGATCACGCTCGCCTGCTTGCTCGGGATCGCCACGCCAGCGGCGGCGCAGAAGACGAAGTCGAGCCGCCAGGGCAGTCGCCCGAGCCGCCCGAGCACGGTGCGTGTCACTAGCCCGCGCCCGCAGGCGAGGACGCCGGCGCGCACCTCTGTGCGCGCAACACGGCCGTCAAGCACCCCTGTTCGCGTTACCCGGCCGTCAACACGCACCAGCGTTCGCGTTGCTCAGCCGTCCTCGCGAACTGTGAAGACGCGATCGACACCCAGTTCGCAGGGCATCGCGGTGCGGGTGAACCGCGCCCCGAGCGTCAAGGGCGGCACGACCAGCTCCGCGGCTTCCAGGTTCAGAGGGTCGGGCGTTCGCGTGACCGACGCGAGCAGCAGCACGCGCGCGGTGACGCGCGAGACGTACTCCAGCCGGTTCCGGCAGCGGACGACGCCGGACTATCGCTACGACCGGTACCGATACGAGCGGCGTCCCCGCTCCAACTACCGTCGTGGCTACTATGAGGGCTATAACTACGGCTACTACCGTGGCTACGACCGCGGCTTCGTTCACGGCCGCTACTACGGCTATTGCTTCGGTGGCTGCTACACGCGCTACCACTACTACGGCCCGCGCCTCGTGTTCGGCTGGCACTACGGCGGGTTCGGGTTCTGGGACGGCTTCTGGCATTTCGCCATCGTGATCGGTGAGCCCGTGCTGGTGCCCTACCACATCCATCACTACCACTACAGCTGGTGGAGCGGCCGTCCGGCGACGCTGGTCACCTGGGAGCGCGCGGTCGAGTCGTACCCGGCCGATTACAGCTTCGAGGCGACCGGCTGCACGTGCGTGGAGCTGTGGCTGCAGACGACCGAGGGCACGGACTATAAGATCCAGGTGGATCCCGCGTACTGGAACGCTCGGGACCCGGGCGAGCTGTACGCCGCCCTCTGGACGGAGTTGCAGGAGACAGGTAAGCTACAGATCGAGGACATCCACGGCGCGATTCACGTCTTCCCAGCCGGGATGATTCAGCAGATCGAGGCGAGGGCCTGTCGCTAGGAGGAAGGTAGGACGCTCGAGACTTCCCCGTCGCTTCGGGTCTTTGCCTCTGCCGCCCACGGGCCGGGTTCGCTCAGCTCCGTGGGCGGCGCTATGAGGAACTGGAAGTAGATGCCGCGCCCGTCCTCGCAGCACTCGTGGTGCGGCTCGAAGAGGTCGAACTGATCAGGATCGCGGAGTTTGCGCCTGCGCCGGCTCACCGAAGCTTGACCGTCCCCTCCCCACATCATGGGTGATCTCTGTTGTCACCCAGGCCTTTGCAGTTTCGTCACGTTGAAATGTAGGGATGAGTACGGTTTCCAGCCAGCACGGCGCGCGTTAGCGCCGTCGGGCTGGGCCCTGAAGGCGAGCCTGGCCCGCCGTCACGCGGATTGCTAGCTTTCTGTGGGGCGCCAACAGCTTGTCCTCTGTGTCCGTCGCGCGCATCTGCCGGGACCGGGTGGCGATGAAACTCACGCGGGTTCTAATACTGCTGATCGTCGCGATGCTGCTAGTCTTCGTCTGCGCGCAGCCGACGCCGGGCGGTTGAGCGGCCGACCCGGCGCTCTGCCCGGCGCTCGAGGTTGTCGGAGATCGGTTTTCCCGTAGATTGAGGCCCTGCGCAGCGGCCGGCACACAGGCCGCGCTTTGGGTTCCCGGATTGCCCCGTGGTGTAATTGGCAACACGCTTGGCTCTGGACCAAGAGATTCCTGGTTCGAACCCAGGCGGGGCAACTGGAAGGGCATGGGCGTTGGGTGTCGGAGCGCGAGGTCCGGCCCTCAGCGCCCAACGTGTTTGGACGGGTGGCCGAGTGGTTTAAGGCGCACGCCTGGAGAGCGTGTGGGCGCCGCAAGCGCCTCGTGGGTTCGAATCCCACCCCGTCCGTGTGGGGGCGTGGCAGAACGGGGTTGGTCCGGCCGAGTTGCGGTTCGTGCCAACAGAAGAGAATTCGGCCGAACACGGAGGGGTGGCAGAACGGCGTGGAACCGGCTGAGCTGTGGCTCGCGCCTCGTGTAAGTAGCACTCGTGACTCGGAGGGGTGGCAGAACGGCAATGCACCGCACTCGAAATGCGGCGCCCTAACGGGCTTGTGGGTTCGAATCCCACCCCCTCCGC
>JBDHKG010000023.1:0-53405 GCA_039586495.1 Gemmatimonadota bacterium
GGTGCGTGGCAAACCGCAGAAGATGGTTTTGGAGATCACGGGTATGCACTGTGCTTCCTGCGCTCAGAGTGTCGAGCGCGCGCTCGCCCAGTTGGAAGGCGTGAGTTCGGCCAGCGTGACCATCGCCACCGAGAAGGCAACGGTGGACTTCCTACCCGAGCGAGTGCGCATCCAGGATCTGCGCCGTGCCGTGGAGCAGGCGGGCTACGGTGTGGCGGCGGTGGAGCGCCCGGGCGCTGAGCGGCGGTTGGCGCGTGAGCGGGAGCGGCTCGGCGAGGACCAGCGCAAGGTCGCCCGGGCCAGGCGCCGCATGACCTGGGCGTGGGCGCTGACGGCGCCGATCATCGCCTGGATGCTTCCGGAGATGATCGTCGGTGTGAAGTGGCCGTCCGAGATCGTCTTCGACGCCGGAATGATTTTCCTGGCCGCGCCGGTCCTCCTCGTCTGGGGACGCGAGACGCTGATCGGCGGTTTCCGCAGCCTGATGCGTCGTGCTCCCACCATGGACGCGCTCATCGCCCTTGGCACGTCGGTTGCCTTCGCCACCGGGTTCGTGAGCGTCGCGCACGACTTGGGTCTCCTGCCGCGGTTACTCAACTACTCGGGCGTCGCGGCGATGATCATGGCGTTTCATCTCACGGGCCGTTACGTGGAGACAAAGGCGCGGGGTCGCACCTCCGCCGCCATCCAGAAGTTGCTGTCGCTGGAGGCGAAGACGGCGCGGGTCGAGCGCGACGGTCGTGAGGTCGAGTTACCCATCGACGAGGTGGAGGTCGGTGATATCCTGGTCGTGCGGCCGGGTGAGAAGGTCCCCACCGACGGAGAAGTGATCGGCGGGCACAGCTCCGTCGACGAGTCGCTGGCCACCGGCGAGTCGATGCCCGTGGAGAAGCGCCAGGGCGACAAGGTGATCGGCGCGACCATAAACAAGGAGGGCCTGCTGAGGGTGCGAGCCACGGGCGTCGGTGAGGACACCTTCCTCGCCCACGTGATCCGCATGGTGGAGGAGGCGCAGGGCACCAAGGTGCCGATCCAGCAGTTCGCCGATCGGGTGACCGCGATCTTCGTGCCCACGGTGCTCGCCGTGGCGGCGGCGACGTTCATAGCCTGGCTCGTCGCCCCCGGCTTCTTCCGTGGGATCGCCGGGTGGGCTGCGGGCTTCATCCCCTGGGTCGACCCGAGCCTGGGCACCGTCTCGCTGGCCATCTTTGCCGCTGTAGCGGTGCTGGTGATCGCCTGTCCCTGCGCGCTCGGCCTGGCCACGCCGACGGCGCTGATGGTGGGGACGGGGATGGGCGCCGAGAACGGCGTCTTGATCCGCAGCGGCGCGGCGATCCAGACGCTCAAGGAGGTGGACACGATCGTGCTGGACAAGACCGGCACCATCACGCGCGGCGAACCGGGAGTCACCGACATACTACCGGCCGGCGGCTGGCAGGACCCGGAACTGCTCCGCTACGCCGCGAGCGCCGAGTCCGGGTCCGAGCATCCCCTGGGAGAGGCGATTGTGGCAGAGGCGGTGGGGCGCGAGCTCACGGTGCTGGAGCCGAGCGAGTTCGAGGCGCTGGTCGGACGGGGCGTGCGTGCGCGTATCGACGGCCGTCTGGTGCTTGTAGGCAGCGCCCGGCTCATGGAAGACGAAGGTCTGTCCCTGGGCGAGCTGGAGGCAGAGCTCGGACGCCTGGAGGACGAGGCGAAGACCGCCATGCTGGTGGCCGTGGACGGGCGACTGGCCGGAGTCATCGCGGTCGCGGATCGACTCAAGGACGACTCGCAGCGCGCCATCGCCGAGCTGAAGAGCTTCGGCCTGCAGACGGTCATGCTGACCGGCGACAACGAGCGGACGGCACGGGCCATCGCCCGTGAGGTCGGCGTCGATCGCGTTCTGGCGGAGGTGCTCCCCGACCAGAAGGTGGACGAGGTGCGCAGGCTGCAGGCGGAGGGGCGGAACGTCGCCATGGTGGGCGATGGGATCAACGACGCGCCGGCGCTGAAGCAAGCGAACGTCGGGATCGCCATCGGTACCGGGACGGATATCGCGATCGAGGCGGCGGACGTCACACTCGTGCAGGGCGACTTGAGTGCCGTGGTCCGGGCGATCCGTCTCTCGCGCGCTACCTTCCGCAAGATCCGCCAGAATCTCTTCTGGGCCTACTTCTACAACGTGATCGCGATCCCGGTGGCCATCCTCGGGTTCCTGCACCCCGTGATCGCCGAGGCAGCGATGGCGTTCAGCTCGGTGAACGTGGTGACGAACGCCAACCGGTTGCGTCGCGTCGATATCCGGAAAGACTGAGGGAGGGAAGTCTCGGAGGGGTTACGTCTCGAAACAGGTATCTAGGCGGCTCCGTAGTACTCATCAGCACCCACACGAGACGGAGCCGCTTTAGACGGTCTGCAGGCGCTCGATGCATTCAGGTGAAGGAGAAGTGATAATGCGAAGGCTTCCACGAACGGCAGCGTTCGTTCTGCTGGCTATCCTGTTCGCGGCGTCGGCTGCGAAGGCTCAAGCGCCGACCGACGAGGTCGTGCGTTGTGACGCGGCGATGCGAGCCGAGATCATCGATTCCGTCTCGGCCGCGTTGATTCAGACCTACATTTTTCTCGACGTCGCCCAGGAGATGGAGAAGCACGTGCGCCAGCGTCTCCGGGACGGCGCCTACGACGACGTGACCACGGTTCCCGAGTTCACTCAAACCCTCACGCAGGACCTCCAGTCGGTCAGCCGGGACCGGCATCTCCGTGTCGGGTACGTGCCGCCCCAGATGATGGCCCGACTGACCAGCGAGGAGGACGCGGAGGATGTGGAACGCGAGCGGGCGGAGGCGCTGGCTCGGTCGAACTACGAGTTCAAAAAGATCGAGATCATGCCCGGCAACGTGGGCTACCTGCGTCTCGATTCGTTCGTGGACGCGTCGCGATCGGGGCCGACCGCCATTGCGGCGATGAACTTCCTGGCCAACACGAACGCGCTCATCATCGACCTACGCTACAACGGCGGCGGCTCGCCAAGTTTGATCCAGCTTATCTACAGCTACTTCTTCGATGAGCCAACTCACCTGAACAGCTTCTATGTCCGCGAGACCGACGAGTGGGAGCAGTTCTGGACGCAGGCGCATGTCGAGGGTCCGCGGATGAGCGATGTCGACGTCTACGTGTTGACCAGCCGGCGGACGTTCTCGGGCGCGGAGGAGTTCTCCTACAACATGAAGAACCTGGAGCGGGGGATACTGGTCGGAGATACCACGGGCGGAGGCGCGCACCCCGTGAACCAGCGCCTGTTCGAGAACCTCTACGTCAGTATGGCGCTCCCGTTCGGCCGAGCGGTCAACCCGATCAGCGGCACCAATTGGGAGGGCGTCGGCGTGATCCCGGACGTGGCCGTGCCCTCGGAGGACGCCCTCGACCATGCGTATCTGCTGGCGGTACGCAAGCTCAAAGAGAACACGACGGACGAGCGGCGTATCGCGAGCCTCGACTTCGTGATCTCAGGGCTGGAGGCCAAGCTCAATCCGGTGAGCGTAGGCGAAGCCGTTCTCAGGTCGTATGTCGGAAACTACGGGCCGCGCAGGTTGACTTTCGAGAACGGCGAACTGTGGTACCAGCGCGCGCCCAACCCGCGCATGCGGGCCATCCCGATGACTGAGACGCTTTTCCGTTTTGACGAGATCGACTACTTCCGGATCGAGGTCGTCCTCGACGAGTCGGGTCGGCCGGTCAAGCTGGTGGGCCACTACGACAACGGCACCACGGACGAGTCGCCGCGCGTCGGCGGTACCTAGAGCATCGGGTAGCCCCCAGCGTCGGTGGGCGCTGGAAGCCGGTCAGTCGCAACATCATCCCCGTGATCTGAACGCCGCGACGGGCTCGGAGTTCGCTTCGGCTGCGACTCCTCGCGTCGCGGCGGTTTGACCTACATCTTCCCCTAACTGCTCTATCCGCCACGGCCTCACAAAGGAGCCCATCGAATGCCTGCCAAAGTCATGGGAGGATCTCTCAAAAGTCGGATCTGGTGGTGCCTTGTGCTTTTTCCATTCCTGACGGAGCCGCTGTTTGCTCAGGACGAGGACCCACGCGATCCCAATTGGAGCACCTATCACTCGACCGAGCGCGCCTACGCCCTCCTCGAAGGTTGGTCCCGGGAGTTCCCAGAGTTGACCAGTCTGTACTCGATCGGCGAGACACTGAAAGGGACTCCAATTCTGGTTCTGGAGATTACCAACAAAGAAACGGGTTTGGCGGGTGAGAAACCGGGCTACTACTACGATGGGAACATCCATTCCGGCGAGCTGGCCGGCGCTGAGGTGGCGCTCCATTTCGCGTGGTACGTCCTTTCCAACTACGGCAAGGACCCCCGCGTCACTCGCCTCGTGGACACGAGAACGCTGTACGTCCGCCCGAAATCCAATCCGGATGGCGCAGACATCGCGCTTACCACCGAGCATAACCTCCGGAGCACGCCGCGTCCCTACGACCAGGACGGCGATGGATTGCTCGATGAGGATCCGGGTAACGACCTGAACGGCGATGGCAGCATCACGCAGATGCGGGTGAGAAGCCCGACGGGTCTCTGGAAGGTGAGCCCAGCGGACCCGCGCGTCATGGTGCGGAGGGGTGAGGAAGAGATGGAGGGCGAGTTCTACGCGCTCTACTCGGAGGGTGTCGATGACGACGGTGACGGTCGGTTCAACGAGGACGGGATCGGCGGCATCGACATGAACCGGAACTTCCCGCGCAACTGGGGCATGGAGTTCGAGCAGAGCGGCGCGGGACCGTTTCCGCTGTCAGAGCCGGAGACCCGAGCGACCATAGAGTTCCTGAACTCCCATCGGAACGTCACCGGGGTGTTCCACGGCCACACGGCCGGTGGATTTCTCTATCGTCTTCCGTCAACGACGTCGTGGGACGAGTTCAGCTTTCCCGACCAGAATCTCATCCTCGAGATGTCGCGAAAGTACGAGACCACGACGGGTCAACGGGCCATCCCCAGCTACAGCAACCCTCGCATTCACCGCTACGGGACGTTGATCTCGTGGTCGTACTGGAATTTCGGGGTCGTGGGGTTCGTGCCGGAGTTCTGGGGCGGTTTCGGTCGCGACTACGACGGTGATGGCAACATCACGGAAGCGGAGCGACACCGCTGGAACGAGGAGGAACTCACCGGTGAGGGCTTCGCCGACTGGTGGCCTTACGACCATCCCCAGCTGGGCCCGGTAGAGATTGGTGGTTGGCGCCGCAAGTTCACCCGCCAGAATCCGCCGCCGCATCTGTTGAAGGGCGAGCTCGAGTTGTATGTGCCGTGGATGCTGTGGCTGGCCGAGATCAGTCCGCGGATCGTCCTCGAGGATGTCGAGGCCACACCGGTCGGTTCCGGGCTCTTCAAGATCACGGGCGTCGTAGAAAACGAAGGGTACTTGCCGACGTACATCACTCAGCGCGCGCTGGAAGCGGAAGTCGCGGTGCCGGTCCGAGTCACAGTGGAGTTGACCGATGCGGGGCTGGTGGCCGGCTCATGGAGAACCGAGCTCGGCCACCTGGCGGGTACTCGCGATGCGCAGGGACAGAGCGGGGCCGCCGCCACGCGCCGGACGATCGAGTACGTCGTGCGCGCCACGGGGAACGACCCTCGCGTCTCGATCATTGCGCGATCCGAGAAGGGCGGGGTGGCGCGGGAGGATGTGCGGCTTGGGGCCGCACAGGAAGGCCATCCAGGCCCGCCCGCGCCCAAACCCAACGAGGCTCCTGGGCGCGCGAGGATTCCGTCGGGTTGATGTGTGCAAAGGGTAGCCGGGTTGACGTTTTGTCGAGGGGCGGGTCGAATACTTGAGGCCTCGTCCCACTCGAGCCCTAAGACCCGCTGCCCCGGCTTGCAGCCCAGGGTAGCACATCGTATCCTGCACCGAACCCCCGGTGCGCCCCAGCTCGTTCCCCGGTGTGTGACCATGTCGCTGGTTCTCCTGCTGATCTTGATCGCGATTAGCTTCGCATGCCTCATCTTCGAGCGAGCCCGCCTGGACCGCCATCGGGAAGCCGTTCCCCTGTTGATCGCGGTCACCGGAACCCGAGGGAAGTCGAGCGTGACGCGGATGCTCGCGTCGGTGCTGCGCGAGAGTGGACGACGGGTTCTGGCCAAGACGACCGGATCGCAGGCGGCCCTCATCCTGCCGGACGGTTCGGAGCGGGAGATCCGCAGGCGCGGTCGCCCTTCCATCATCGAGCAGAAGCACGTCATCCGCCTGGCTGCCGACCTGGGTGTGGATGCCGCGGTCATCGAGATCATGAGCATCCACCCCGAGAACCATCTGGTGGAAACCCGCCAGCTGCTGAAGCCTGACATAGTCCTGGTGACCAATTTCCGGGTCGACCATACCGCCGCGATGGGTGAGACGCGGGAAGCGGCCGCGTCGGTGCTCGGCCTGGACATCCCACAGGGCGCCAAGGTGTTCGTGCCGCAGCAGGAGTGCCTGCCAACCTTCCGGGTGACGGTGGGAAAGAGCGGGGGAGAACTGGTCGAGGTACCGCCGGGGACCGCATCACCGCTGCTGGGAAGCGATTCCGGGCCGCAGGTCTGGAAATTCGGGGAGAACCTCGATCTCGTCTGTGCGGTGGCCCGGTCGCTCGGTATCGCTGATCGGACCATCCGGGAAGGCATCCAGCGGACCCGCGGTGACCTCGGGGCGCTCCGGATCTGGCGCTATCGGCCGGCCGGCTCCCAGACCCCCTGCTTTCTGGTGAACGCATTCGCCGCCAACGATCCCGAATCCACCATGCTCGTCCACGGGGTGGTCATGGCGGCCCTGGGTGCGGACCCGGAACGCTGCGTCGGTCTGATGAACCTGCGCCCCGACCGGGGTGACCGGACCCTCCAGTGGGTGGGAGCGCTGGCGGGAGGATTCCTGAATCGCTTCAGCCGCCTCTATGTGCTGGGGCTGCACGCTCCGGCCCTCAAGCGGCGAACGAAGCGGTTCGACGGCGTGGCGCCGATCGAGGTACTCCGCCAGACGCGGCCGGCGGAGATCATGCAGACGGTGCTGTCGGATATGCGGGACGCCGGGGGGATCGTGTTCGGGTTCGGGAATATCGGTGGGGCGGGTGAGGCGCTGGTGATGCACTGGAGCCGGGCGGGCGAACCCTGGGAGATCGAGAGCCGATGGGATTCGAAGTCCCCTTCATTGGGCTGCTGATTTCGCTGGCCTTCACCGCGCTCACCGGTCTTTATCCCGGCGGGATCATCGTACCCAGCTACCTCGTGCTCTTCATCCAGGAGCCGGCACGGATCGCCGGTACCCTGATCGCCGCCTTCCTGACGATGGCCGTCTACCGACTCTCCTGCGGCTGGCTCATCCTGTTCGGACGGCGTCGATTCGTCTTCCTGATCCTGGTGGGCGGGTTGTGGGCGTTCCTCTGGCGTCAGCTCTTCCCCGCCATCTTTCCGGTCTCGCTCGAATTCAGGGTGATCGGGTGGGTGATCCCCGGTCTGATCGCGAGCCATCTCGAGCGGCAGGGTGTCGTGGTCACGACGGCGTCGCTGGTCACAGTCACGGTGGTGACCGCCTGGGTTGGGCTGATGATGAACCTGGTATGAGATCGCCGTGAAACCCGCCCTGCCCGTCGATCGCCGACTGAAGCACCGCATCCTCGCGGCAGGGATCGTGAGCCTCCTCGCCTGGACCCTGTTGCAGACGGTCTCCCCTCCGCGGTCGATACCCTGGTCGGAGGAGATGCGTGAGGCGGCCCAGCACATGGAACGAGCGATCAGCACTGTCGCGCGCTACACCGAGACCGCGGGCATTCCGATCGATGAGTCGCTCGATCCCAACCGTACCGGCCTGATCGGACCGGAGTACTCGCCCCTGTTCACGACGCTCGGCCAGCTGGAAGCGAAGCGGACCACCACCAATCCCGATCTGGCCGGACTCCTCGTGCATCTCCTAGGCCGGGCGGGTGTGTCCGCCGGAGATACCATCGCGGTGGGGTGTTCCGCATCCTTTCCCGCTCTGATGATCGCTAGCCTGACCGCTGCCGAAGCCATGGGCGTCCACCCGGTGACGATTCTGTCTCTGGGGGCCTCGGCGTACGGAGCCACCCGGCCGGGGTTCAACCTGCTGGATATCCACGAGCTGTTGATCAGCGAAGGCATACTCTCCACGGCCCCTGCGGCGGTCTCCCTGGGTGGGGAGGGAGATGTCGGCGCGGACTTCGATCCCGCCTTCCGGGAGCACTTGCTGCATCGAATCCGGATGAGCGGGATTCCCCTGGTGGACGACCCCGATCTGCGCGGGAACGTGGCTCGACGCATGGCGACCTATCTCGGCTCTTCCGAGGGTCGGGTGGCGGCGTTCGTGAACATCGGCGGCAGCGATGCGAACCTCGGCTCTAGCCCGCTGGTGCTGAAGACGGAACCCGGTCTGAACACCGACCTGGTGCTGCCCCCGCCAGCGCAGCGCGGGGTGCTGTTCGAGATGGCCGCACGGGGCATCGCGGTGATCCACCTGCTGCACGTCCGGGGTCTCGCGCTGCGCTACGGTCTACCCTGGGATCCCGTGCCGCTACCCGAGCCCGGTACGACCCGGTTGCAGGATGATGCGGGGGCGCGAGATGGGCGTTTCTGGCTGGTCACGGCTGCCTATTTCTTGAGCCTCGGTCTGATCGCAGTCGGGTGGAGGGGCCGGCCGGATTGATTGCAAGCCTTCGGTGCGTCGACTAAGATTCGCGGCATAGCCCCAACAGCTGGAATTCTCGCGGAGGCATGGACCATGAAGCACCATGGCAGGTTGAACCTCGGGATAGTCGCTCTCGCGGGCACGCTGTTGGCCAGCGCTGGGGCGCTTCGCGCCCAGGAGGCGCCGGTCAAGGCCGAGCTGCCGGCACTGCTCACCTCCTGCGGTCAGAGCCCCGGTCCCGAGCGCGTGCGTTTCTTCCTGAGGAGGCTCGAGCTGGAGCACGAGTTCCTGGAGCAAGCCACCGCCCAGGACCTCATCGACCGTCGGGAAGCCGGGAACCCGTTCAAATCGATCATCATCGTGACCGGCGCGAGTCTGAAGGGAATGGGAGCGGCTGGCGTCTCCATCCGGGACGAGCTCGCCCGGACCGGGACCCTGATCGCGGAGGCCAAGCGCCAGGGCATCACGATCATCGGCGCCCACGTCGAGGGCATGGCACGGCGTGCCCAGGGTGCGGCACCCGGCGACAACTCCGACGAGTTGTCGATCGATGCGGTCTGTCCCTACTCGGACCTGCTGGTCGTCCGCCAGGACGGGAACGAGGACCGGCGGTTCAGCATCATCTCGGAGAACAGTGATATCCCCCTCATCCTGTTCGAGAAGAACATGGAGCTGGGTGACGTCCTGAGGCGCGTGTTCAACAGATAGGATTCTCCAGAGAGGACTCTGAGCGGTGAGCATGTTCACATACGCCGGGATCGTTCTCGGCGTGATGGTCATCGTCTACATCGCGGCGAAGTCCTTCAAGCTCTCCACCGAGCTGGCCATGCTGGCGGCCGCCCTCGGGGGGGCGCTCGCCGGCGGCTTCGGCTTGCCGGCACGCCACGTCGCCGAAGGCGCGATGACCTATCTGGATATCAACCTCATCTTCATCACTGCCACCCTCTTCATGAACATCCTCAAAGATTCGGGTGGGATCGCGTTCGCCGTGCGCGGGATCCTCTCCCGGTTTCACCGCAGCCGGTCCCTGCTGATGGTGCTGCTGACCGTGCTGCTGCTCCTGCCGGGCGCGCTCACCGGCGCAGGCAGCGTCACCGTGCTGATCACGGGCGGCATGGTGGCGATCGTGCTGGGTACTATGGGGATCTCGAAAGCGCGGACCACTGCCATCGTGTTCATCATCGCGGGGCTCAGCGCAGCGGCCCCGCCGGTGAGCCTCTGGGCGATGATCACCGCGGCAGGGGTCAACATGCCGTACATCGGGTTCTTCATGCCGCTGCTGGTGCCCTGTGTGGTGGCTTCCCTCGTCACCATCTTCATCCTCGGCTGGCAAGGTGGAGAGATCGATCTCGAGCAGGCGCTTCAGGAGCTGCCCCGGCCGCCGGAGGGAATGAGCTGGCTGCGGGTCATACTCCCCTTCGTCGTCTTTGTGCTGCTGATCCTGATCGGCCGACGGTGGCCGCACGACACCCCCGTGATCGGGCTGCCGCTGATGTTCCTGTGCGCGGCGGCGACCTCCTACGTTCTCTCCCCGATCCGGCTGGATTTCCTGCGGATCTCGCGTGAAACGATCGAACAGCTGCTGCCCTTGATCGGCACGCTCACCTGCGTGGGTGTGCTGGTACAGATCATGACACTCACGGGCGTGCGGGGCCTGCTGGCGGTAACCGCTGTCACCCTGCCGGTGGCCCTGGTGTTCGCCACCCTCTTCGTCATGCTCCCGGTTTCCGAAGCCGTCTTGATGTGGGGGGCCGCACCGGTGCTCGGCGTCCCCCTCGTACTGCTCTTCAACACGATGGGTCTCAACCCGATCGTAGCCCTGGCGGGCATGAGTGTCATCTGGCCGCTGGGCGACGCGCTCCCCCCGACGGCGATCATCGGTCGGCTCAGCGTTGAGGTGGTGGGGTACCGGGATGCCTACGCGAAGTTCCTGAGAAGCTGTGTGGTTCCGGCCGTGATCATCATGGTCATCGGTACGCTCATGGTGATCTTCTCGAGCGAGCTCTCGTTCCTAACCGGTCTGTAAGAGAGGGGAATCATGGCCATCCTGCAGACGATCATCACGGTCATCTACTACTCCCTGATCGCCTATGTGGCCGCGATCCTGATCTGGAATCTCAGCAAGACGCGGAAGTGGGAACAGGAGGTGCTCTACATCATCGTGCTGATCCCCTTCCTGTTACGTCTGTTCAGGCTGAAGTGAGGTGACGGTCATGCGGGCTGGTTCTGGAGATCGCGGCGGCCACGCGCTTCTGGTGCGTAAGCTCGTGCTCGGCGGCCTGGGGCTGCTGCTCTTGGTCACCTCGGGCGCGAGCTTCTACCGGCACCGGCACCTGGAAGAGGCGGTCGTCCTGAGCCCCGGCGTGACCGAGGTGAAGAGGCTGAGCGACTACTTCGACGGCATTCGGGGCACCATCAACGACTGCAACGTCTACTTCTTCGAAGGCGAGGAACCGGGAGCTACCATCCTGGTCATGGGCGGCACCCATCCCGAGGAGCCGGCGGCGCGCCTGGCCGCCTGGCTGTTCGCCGAGAACGCCGTGATGGAGCAGGGGCGGCTGATCGTGGTGCTGAGCAGCAACCGCAGCGGCACCACCGTGACCCGCCTGGGAGGAGCCTACCCCCCGGATTTCACGATCCCGACCGACTGGGGAGCGCAGACCTTCCGCATGGGTGACCGCTGGTCGAATCCCCTGGATCAGTGGCCCGATCCCGAGGTTTACATCCACTTCCCCAGCGGGCAGTACCTGGCCTACGTGGATATCCGCAACCTGAACCGGACCTGGCCCGGCAGGCCCGACGGCACGCTCACCGAACGGACGACCTATGCGTTCATGGAGCTCATCCGGCAGGAGGGTGTGGACATCTTCATCGATCTGCACGAGGCGGAGCTGCAGTACCCCGTGATCAGCACGATCGTCGCCCACGACCGGGGAGAAGAGCTGGCCACCTTCGTCTCGATGATGTTGAGCGACGAGGAGTTCAACATCGGCATGGAGTATTCACCGCAGAACCTGCACGGGCTCTCGCACCGGGAGGTCGGCGATTTCTCCGACGCGATATCCTTGCTCTTCGAGGCGCCCGAGCCCTTCCTGGATGCGACCCGGGGCAAGACGACCCGGGAACAGCTACTGACCGGGGTGGACGAGTTCGTGATGAAGGCGGGCCGCCACGGCCTGCTGTTCGAGCGGATAGACGAGCACGGCTGGCCGATCGACGTCCGGGTGGGGCGCCATACCTCCACTGTACTGCAGACCATGGAGAGCTGGACGATCCTCAATCGTGACCGGCCGCTGAGCTGTCGGGGCGTGCCGCGGTACGCGGAGGTGATCGAGAGAGGCCTCGGGCACTGGCTGCACGATCCCTCGAAGGCGGCGCCCGAGCGGGTGGTGACCGAGTAGTGATCATTGGAGTGTTCGGGGAGGCGCTTTCCGAACGATGAACATCGAGCGGGCCGGCATCGTGAGGCCGCGCTCCAAAGCGTGCCGATCCCGGCACCAGAAGGAAGGAGTGATCCCGTGAAACGTCTCGTTCGCGTCGGCGTGATGGGCTGGTGGATGCTGGCAATGGTCGTGGCCGTCACCGCCGGGGTGGAAAGCGCCTCGGCGCAATTCTCGCAAGCGCTGCCCACAGGGTCCCAGTGCGCTGTATCACCAGACGATCCGGGTTGCGGTTGTGATCCTGAATACTCGGATTGCGGCTGTACCAGCATCATGGTGGGAAAGCAGGCGTCAACCGACGGTTCGGTGATGACGGCGCACAGTTGTGACGGCAACTACCGGACCTGGCTGCAGATCGAACCGCGCAGAGAGAATCCGCCGGGCGCCCGGAGGCCGATCTACTGGGGCCGGCTGCACACCGAGACCCCTGACGACATGCGGGGGGTGACGCTCAAAGGCTATATCCCCGAGGTGGAGCAGACCTACGCCTACTTCAACGTCGCCTACCCCGCCATGAACGAGAAGGGACTGGCCATCGGAGAGACCACGATCGAGAGCACCATCGGCGGTAGGCCTGAGCTGCGGAACGACGAGGGACTCTTCTTGATCGAGAACCTCCAGGCCATAGCACTTGAGCGGACCCCGAGCGCCCGCGAGGCGATCCAGCTCATCGGGGAACTGGTCAAGGAGTACGGCTACGGCGATTGGGCCGAATGCCTGACCTTCGCGGACTCGAAGGAGGTCTGGCACTTCGAGATCATGGGCGCGGGGCCGTTCGAGGTCGGTGCCGTCTGGGCGGCGGTACGGATTCCCGATGGCCACGTGGGGGTCTCGGCCAACATCCCCCGCATCAGCGAGCTGGATCTGGATGACTCCGACCGCTACATGGCCAGCGAAAACGTTTTCTCGCTGGCCGAGGAGATGGGGTATTGGGATCCGGACAGCGGCGAGCCGTTCAAGTGGTGGAAGGCGTACGGCAGAACCGATCGGGAGGGGAACCCGCGTCCGCCCTATTCAACGCGGGAGTTCTACATCCTGAGCACCCTCGCCCCTTCCCTGAGCCTCTCCATGGACATGGAGGAGCTTCCCTTCTCGGTCAAACCCGACCAGAAGGTCTCGGTCCGCGACGTCATGCGCTACTACCGGGAGACCTACGAGGGTACCGAGTTCGACATGACCAAGAACCTCATGGTGCCCGACACGACGCGCCGGGGGGAAGGCGGCGAGGGGCAGCCGGAGATGGTGAAGAGCCCGGTGGTCAACAACTGGTCTATCCGCAGCGACATGATGCAGCTGTTGAACACGCTGAAGCCGGGCACCGTGGAACGCCAGCGTACCATCGCCATCGCCCGCTGTTCGTACTCGCAGATCATCCAGGCCCGTGACTGGCTACCGCCGGAGATCGGCACGGTCGCCTGGTTCGCGTTCGACAACCCGGCTGAGAGTCCGCGGATCCCCATCTTCGCCGGGGTCCTGGCGCTGCCGGAGAGCTTCAAGGTCGACTGCCAGCACACCTACCGGACCGATTCCGCCTGCTGGTGGTTCCGCCGGGCCAACCGGCTGGCGATGATCAAGTGGGGATGGGCGCGGGAGTACATCGAGGGCGCCGTGCAGGAGTACGAGCAACGGGCCTTCGATGAGCTGCCGCTGATCGAGCAGAAGGCGCTGCAGCTCAGGCGTAGCGAGGGCGGCGACGACCCGATGGCCTACCGGGAGTTCCTCACCCGGTACACCGACGGTTTCGCCCGCGCAACCATGCAGAAGTGGTGGGAGCTGGGCGACTTCTTCTGGACCGAGTTCGCGAGAGGCTGGTGAGCCCGGCGGTGTTCCCATCTGCATAGCCCGGCAGGAGGAGAGAGACGAGGAGGGTGGTCGAGGGAAAGACCCCCCTCCTGTCTCCCCCCGGTACCATCTACCGCAACCGCATCCTCTCCATCCCTTCGGCCCGGGCTCGGCCGGCAGCGGTGAACACAGGATCCCGAGGGTCGTCCGCCACAGCATGAGCAACCAGGAAAACGAGGCGGGCAGCCCTGGCCAGCTTGTCCACGTCCGCCAGCTCGATCTCATCATCCGGAGTATGCAGCTCCGGATGCATTCCGCTGTTGAAGAAGAGCACGGGCACTCCCCGCTCCAGGTAGCTGGCCTGGTCGCCCATGCGGATAAGGTCGAATCGGGGCATCTGAAGTCCCGGACGGACGTTCAGGCCGAGTTCGGGGTGGGCATCGAGGACCTCCCGAAAGAGATTACCGAGGGAGCTGTAAGTCTGGCCGAAGACCAGGAGCGAATCGGGGGCGTTGCGGCAGAGCATGTCCATGTTCAGGCTCGCCGCCGTAGCCTCCGCCGAGGCCGGACCCACCTGGGCGAGATGGGCCGATCCCAGCAGCCCGATCTCCTCTCCGCTTACCGCCGCGAACACCACTGAGCGGGCGGGGGGTGTTGGAAGGGCTGCGAAGGCCCGGGCCACCTCCAGCAACCCTACCGTACCCGAGGCGTTGTCGTCTGCGCCGTTGTAGATGCTGTCGCCCTCGGCGTTGGGTTCACCGGGAGGGTCGTGATCGAAGTGGGCCGTCAGGACCACGTCCTTGAGCTCGTCCCGCCGCCGGCCCGGGAGGCGGGCCACGACGTTGGGGGCGGTGATGGTATGGGTCTTCAGGGGCATCGTGACCGAGATCTGGAGCGGAGCACTTTCCGGCGTCGTCAGTGAAAAGACGTCTACCTCCCGTAGACCCCCGGCCTCCAACAACTGATCTGCGGCGGATGCCGTGAACATCAGGAAAGGACGGTCGGTAGTCTGACGTGCCATTTGGCTCGCGATCATGGCTATGGCCCCAGGAGGCACGCCGGGTGGGAATACGAAGCCCACGGCGTCGGCCCCTGCTTCCTCGGCGTTTAGCATCCATCCCGCCATCCGAAGTGTTGTCTCGATAGTCATGGCTTCCAGCGGGAGTGGCGTCAGGACCAGGGCGCCGTCCGGGATCGCTTCTTCGTGAGTCCGGAGCCACTCCATCTCCACCATGGGCATCAGCATCAGCGGGCTCAGAGCCGAAAGATCCTGAACGGACGTAATAGCGAAATCCTCACCGCACTGCAGTTCAAGGCGTTCGCCGTTTGCCTCCACCACCATCCGGACCTCATCCACCTCCATTTCCAGAACCGTGATGGTGTACTCGACGATGTAGTCGCCGTCCTCGTCCATGGGCTCGAGCCCCAGAGACTCGAATTCCTCGGCGACGTAGCGGGCCGCGTCCCAGATCTCCGGGCGGGCCGTGGCCCGGCCCACCATAGCATCGTCCGCCAATCGGGTGAGGTGAGCGCGGGCGGATTCCGGGGTTATCCGCTGGGCGCCAGCGGCCGGGTCGGTTGTGGTGGGGGTTCCCTCAGCCTGCGCACCTTGGTGTGAGGTCGTTGTACAGGCCGCGAGGCCGAGGACGACGAGGCAAAGAAAGGTCATCCGGGAGGACATGGCTAGCTCTCCTGACGTGGGTTTCAAGGGTGTCGTCACCGCCCCATCTGCACCTCAGCGATCCATTCAACTCAGTCTGAGGTTCCAGGTGCCAGCCCGCAACCAAGAGCGGAGCTTCACGCCCTCAAGAACAAGGGGGAGGAGGGTGATCGCTGAGGGCCGCGGACCGCGCCCGAAGATCCACATACGGGTAACGCTCAACGCTCGTGGCCTGTCATGTGTAATAGGAGATATGGAAGACGCTGAGCCGGCTGCTCTGGCGCGTGTCGGTGACCGAGAGGGGCTTTGGGGAATTGTTCGGTGCTAGGCCGGCCAGGCCCGCTGAGGCGGTCCGTAGTGCTCGGGCATAGGCCGACCCCGACGGTGTGGCGTGCGAGACGTCCGGGGCCAGATCGTGTGGGTGCTGGATGAGCAGCAGCAGGGGAGGCCGCACCGCGCACTCAGGAGACGCAGGTAGAGCAACGGAGACAGGGAACGTGCAAGCAAGAATCATCATTATCGGCTTCGGCCTGGTCGCGCTAGCGCGGATGGCGATGCCGGATCGGGCCGCTGCCCAAACACAGTCCGTGATGTTGGACCAGGCCGTCAGCATGGCGCTCCAGGCGCAACCGGCGATGGTGCAGGCCCGCGGCCAGGTGACTTCTGCGGGGGCTGCGAAGCTGCAAACCGTCGGTAGCTGGCTGCCGAACGTCAGTCTGAGTTCCGGTGCCAGCACGAATTCCAGCACCCGGTATGACCAGGCCACCCAGCGCACCGTCTCGGCGTCGTCGACCTCATACTCGGCCGGTATCAGCGCCTCTCTGGTGGTGTTCGATGGGCTGGGTCGGCTGTACGACGGGCGGGCTGCGAGTGCCGACGCCAGAGCCGCCGACGCGTCGTTGATCAATCAGCGGTTTCAGACCACGCTCCAGACCAAGCAGGCGTTCTTCAACGCGCTTGCCGCTGAGGAACTGGTCCGTGTTTCCGAGACGCGCATCGAGCGGGCCATGGAGCAGTTCAAGGTTGCCAAGGAGAAGTTGGCCGCCGGCACTGCGACCCGGTCCGACACCCTGCGTTCGACCGTTGAGGTCGCCAACGCGAGGCTTCAGAAGCTCAACGCCGAGACCCAGCTCGCCACCGCCGAAGCGAACCTGGCTCGCTTGATCGGATTTGAAGGCAGGGTCAGGGCGGTCCGCGAGGACCGGCTGCTCGTCATCTCCGAGATCGACACTACGACGGTCCGAGAGGAGGCGCTGACCCAGTCTCCCGCTATCTATCAAGCCGACGCCCAGGCAGCAGCGGCCGCAGCTCAATATTCCGCCTCCTTCGGACAGTACTTACCGCAGGTTACCGCGTCCTACTCCAGGTCCTGGTCGGGCAGCGAGTTCACCGAACTGGATCCCAGTTGGTCAGTTCGCCTGAGCGCCTCCTGGCCACTGTTCAACGGATTCAGCCGGGAACTCAATCGCACCCGCAGCGCGGTGAACCGGGACAACGCCCGTGCCCAAGCCGAGGACGCTCGCAGGCAGGTGAACGCTCAGTTGACCCAGGATCTCGCCTCGCTGATGTCGGCTCAGACGCGACTCGAGATAGCCCTGGCCAACCGGGCGGCTTCCGAAGAGGACCTGCGTGTACAACAGGAACGGTATCGTCTCGGCGCGGCCACCATCCTGGACGTACTCGCATCGCAGGTCAACCTGGACCAGGCCGAGGTCGACATCGTTCAGGCCCGCTTGGACTACCTGGTCGCCAAGGCACAGATCGAGGCTCTCATTGGGAGAGAGCTATGATCAGCACCAGGCAGGCCGACATCTGTACCGGGGATAGGCCGACAACGGACGTCGCCATCCTCACCCTGAAGCTGACCCGGGACTACGTGCTCGGAGCTGCAGTAGTGCGTGCCGTGAGGGCTGTTGATCTCCAGATCCGCCGCAACGAGTTCACGGCGATCATGGGACCGTCGGGGTCGGGAAAGTCGACCCTGATGAACCTGCTCGGGTGCCTCGACACGCCCACCTCCGGCGAGTACTGGCTGAACTCCCAGAAGGTGAGCGAGCTGGACGATGACGAGCTGGCCCGGATCCGTAATAAGGAGGTCGGCTTCGTCTTTCAGACCTTCAATCTGCTGCCCCGCGCGACGGCGTTTCACAATGTCGAGATTCCGCTGATCTACGCGGGCGTGCCCGCCAAGCTGCGGCGCCAGCAGGCTGCAGGGGCTCTGGAGCGGGTCGGTCTGGCGGACCGCATGGATCACCGTCCCAGCGAGCTCTCGGGTGGCGAACGGCAGCGAGTGGCCATCGCCCGCGCGCTCGTGAACGAGCCCAGTATCTTGCTCGCCGACGAGCCTACCGGTAACCTGGATAGCCACACCAGCGCCGAGATCATGGAGGTCCTCGAGAAGCTGCACGCTGCCGGCCAGACCATCCTGGTGATCACGCACGAACGTGACATAGCAGCTCACGCGAGGCGCCAGATCCATCTTCTGGACGGCATGATTGGACAGGACGTCATAACCGAGAGAATCGCATGAAGCGCACAGGAATCATAGCAGTCGTCGTTGTGGCGATCGCCGTCATCGCGGTCCTCCTCTTCCGCAACGGCGAGGAGAGGCTCGCCCCCGTCTATCGGTTGGTGCCGGTCGCGACCCGGGATATCGTGGTCTCGGCGAGTGCTGCGGGCGTGATCGAGCCGATCACCACGGTGGAGGTCAAGTCGAAGGCCTCGGGCGAGATCTTCGCGATCAACGTGGAGACCGGTGACGCCGTGACCGCCGGCGACTTGCTGGTCCGAGTCGACCCACGGGTGCCGCAGGCCACGCTGCGCCAGGCTGAGGCGGACCTCGAGCTCGCGCGGGCGCAGCTCGAGAATGCCCAGTCCAAGCTCCGTCGGGCGGAAGAACTGCATAACACACAGTCGATTACCGAGCAGGAATACGAGGACTCGAGGCTCGCGGTCGCGAGCGCCAGGGCGGCGCTGGTCCGCGCACAACGGTCTCTGGAAGACGCACGTATCGCGGCCGAGGACACCGAGGTGAAAGCGCCCATCTCCGGCGTGATCATTCAAAAGAACATCGAGGTCGGCAGTGTCATCTCCTCCGCTACCAGAGAAGTTGGTGGCGGTACCGTTCTGCTGCAGATGGCGAACCTCGACACGGTACAGGTTCGCGCCCTCGTCGATGAGACCGACATCGGCAAGATCCAGCCCGGCCTGGAGGTCACCATCACCGTGGACGCGTACCAGAACCGCCCGTTCAGCGGCCAAGTACTGAAGATCGAGCCGCAGGCCACCGTGACACAGAACGTCACGATGTTTCCGGTCCTGGTACGGATCCCCAACACCAACGCGCTGCTCAAACCCGGGATGAACTCGGAGGTCGAAGTTCATGTGGGGGCCCGACAGGGAGTGCTGGCCGTCCCCAACACGGCGCTTAGGACCGACCGCGACGTGAGCTCGGCGGCTGAAGTCCTGGGCTTGGACCCCGAGGCGGTTAGAGATCAGATCGCCCAGGCGCGAAGAGCCGCCGCGGGGGGTACCAGCCCGGGCCCGTCGGCGGATGAATCGGCTGCTGGCGACAACTCGAGGAGAGAGACCGTCACCTGGCGCGGACAGGAGATCCAGCTTCCCGAGGGCGTTAGCGCGGAAGCTGTCCGGGCCCTGCAGTCCAAGTTCGAGGGAGCGAGCGACATGCGAGCGGTCTTTCAGTCGCTCACCCCGGAGGAGCAGGCGCTGATGCGCCGGCTGAGAGAGGCGGCTGGCGGCGGGCGTGGCGGTTTCGGCGGCCCAGGCGGTCCAGGTGGCCCAGGCGGTCCCGGGCTGGGACCCAGCGTCACCGATGCTGCGCTCGCGGGTGGCGAGTACATCGTCTTCGCCCTGCGCGATGGGGTGCCCGCTGCCGTCCCGATCCGGACGGGTCTTACCGATTTGGACTATTCCGAGGTCGTCTCGGGCCTGACCAGCGCAGATACCGTGCTGGTGCTACCCAGTGCCAGCCTCTTGGCGAGCCAGCGGGAGTTTCAAGAGCGGATCGCGGACCGGGTCGGCGGAATCCCGGGCGTTCAGCGGCGATAAGCTTCGAGTTCGGGTCCAGACAAGGGGAGCGGCATATGCTCTTTGGCGAAATCATCAGCGTGGCACTGAGCGCGATCCGGGCGAACAAGCTTCGCTCGTTCTTGACCATGCTCGGCATCGTGATCGGGGTTGCCGCGGTCATCACGATGGTCGCCCTCGGCAGCGGTGCTCAGAAGGCGGTGCAGGATCAGATTCAGTCACTCGGCACCAATCTGCTGTCCGTGTACGCGGGGCAGTCTTTCCATCGTGGGATTGCCAGCGCGGAGCGAGTGAGTCTCACTACCGACGATGCCACGGCACTCAGCCGTGAAGCGCGCGTCCTGACCGCCGTGGTTCCTGAATTGAGGCGAGGTCAGCAGGTAGAGTACGGGAACAAGAACATCAATGTGACCGTCATGGGCACCGTCCCGGAGTTCGTTCCCGTCAATGATTACGAAGTCGCGGTGGGAAGGATGTTCACGACGGGTGACGGGATCGCGCGCAAGAGAGTGGCTGTCGTCGGTTATGCCGTCCCCGACATGCTCGAGACGAATCGGGCAGCCATGATCGGCCAGCAGATCCTGATCCGCGGCATTCCATTCGAGATTATCGGTGTCTTGGAGGAGAAGGGTACCTCGAGCGGCTGGCGCAATCCCGACGAACAGATTCTGATCCCGCTTCAGACCGCACAGTATCGAATCTTTGGTAGTGACCGCGTCAACTCGATCACCGTGCAGGTTGCCCACCCCGACTCGATGACTGTCGCGATGATCGAGATCGAGGGGATACTACGCAGAGAACACGGTATCGCTCCGGGAAGGGACAACGACTTCCAGATTCGCGATCGGGCCGAGTTTCTGGAGACCTTCGAGGAGACGACTCAGACCTTCACTTTCTTGTTGGGGTCAATCGCCGCGGTAAGTCTGCTCGTTGGTGGCATCGGCATCATGAACATCATGCTCGTATCGGTCTCCGAGCGTACGCGTGAGATCGGAGTCCGCAAAGCGCTGGGAGCGACCCGGCGGAACATCTTGATGCAGTTCCTGATCGAGGCGCTGGTACTCTGCATGATGGGTGGTTTGGTCGGCATCATCGCCGGATCGGGTGGAGCCGTGGCCTTATCGAAGCTCGCCAACTGGAACACCTTCGTTTCACCGCAAGCGGTACTCCTCGCCGTGACATTCAGCGCCGCGGTCGGAATATTCTTCGGGATCTGGCCGGCCCGACGGGCGTCTTTGTTGGATCCGATTGAGGCCTTGCGGTACGAGTAGGAGAGGGAGGCAATCTTATGAAGCAAGCCCGCGTGTTCTTGGCCAGCGCACTTCTCGCGCTCCTGACGGCCGCTCCCGTGTCGGGTCAAGAGGCCGAGCAGGAGAGAGCAGTGGACGTGTCAGGAGTCTGGGAGATCACCTCGGAGACCCCGCGAGGCACGATGACTCGAAAGGTGACCTTCGAGCAGGACGGCAGCTCGCTCAACGGTACGATGGAGACGCAGATGGGCACCGTACCGATCCAGAACGGGTTGGTGGAAGGGAACAAGATCTCCTTCACAGTGGTGTTCTCGAGGGGCGATCGCAGCTTCGAGATGACCTACAGCGGAACGGTCGACGGTGACACCGCCAAGGGCACGGTCCAGATGCCGCGCGGTGGAAAGGTCGAGTGGACCGCCAAGAGGGTCAAGGAACAGTCATAGGCTGAAGCGCCAGATCGGAAACAGGAGGAGTTCACTTCCGGCGCGGCCATCCCGACGATCGAGAGCTTGGCGGCAACCGTCTCTGGAGAGCTGAGCCGTTGCCGAACAGCGGGTGCACTCACCCGGTGCGCGTCCGTAAGACCCAGGATTTCTGATCGAGCAATCTTGTAGGCCAAGGGTAACGTCGGGTCGGCACCTTGTTCTCTTGGCCGTCTCGGACTTCCTCACGGACCGCTGCTTTCAAACCCGAGCCGAAAACACCACGACGTCAACGAGACATAGGCACGTGCATCAACTCTCCAGAGAACTCGGCCTCTATCCCGCAACGAATATCGTCGTTGCGAACATGATAGGCGCCGGAATCTTCACCACGTCCGGCCTCTTAATGGAGCAGCTAGGCAGCCCGGTTCTCATGATCACGCTCTGGCTCGCCGGTGGGATCCTGGCTCTATGCGGCGCCCTGTGCTACGGAGAGCTCGGCGCAGCGATGCCGCGGGCCGGCGGCGAGTACGTGTACCTTGCCGAGCTGTTCCACCCTCTGCTTGGTTTCCTGACCGGCTGGGTGTCGTTCTTCGTCGGCTTCTCTGCTCCCTTGGCGGCCTCCGCGCTCGGTTTCAGTGAGTATTTGGGCACGGCATTTCCGGCGTTGATCGAGTGGAGCAATCCGGCACTGCTCAAGAAAGCCCTCGCGATCCTCGTCATCCTCATTCTGACAGCTGTCCATTTGCGAGGAATCGAAGTCGGCTCGCGAGTCCAGAACTACCTCACCGTCGGCAAGGTCATCCTCATCGCTGCACTGGTCATCGCCGGATTCTCGCTGGGCCGAGGGAACCTGGGCAATCTGATGCCGGGCAGCGGCTTCCAGGCCAGCGTCGGCGGATGGAAGACCATCGGGCTGTCACTGATGTGGATCATGTTCGCGTACAGCGGTTGGAACGCCTCCGGCTACATCGGTTCTGAAATCAGGAATCCTGAAAGGAGTCTGCCGCTCTCCCTGATATTGGGGACCGGTCTCGTAATGCTGCTCTACCTGAGCTTGAACGTCCTCTACGTCTACGCGGTCCCCTCACAAGAGATGAAGGGAGTCATAGCCATTGGCGGTTTGACGGCTTCCCGGTTGTTTGGCGACCTCGCTGAGGTCGCGGTCTCTGCACTTATCGCATTTGCCCTACTCTCGTCGATCAGTGCCTTCATCATTCTCGGGCCGCGGGTGTACTACGCGATGGCCAAAGATGGTTACTTTTTCAAGATGGTCTCTGAAATCCATCCCGTGTTTCGTGTCCCCTCCAAGTCGATCATTCTACAGTGCCTGATAGCCACTGTTATGGTGATGTCGGGGACATTCGATCAGATCCTGACGTACATGGGTTTCTGCCTGGGGATCTTCCCAATATTCGCAGTCATCGGGGTGTTCAAGCTGAGGAACTCGAACACGCGCGCGTACCGGATGCCGGCATATCCGGTTCCGCCTCTCATCTTTGCCGTGACTAGCGTGCTGATTCTGGTCCTTGCCTACCTCGAGCGACCGATCGAGTCATCTGTTGCCGTGGGGACGGTGGGGCTGGGCGTACCTTTGTATTCCTTCTTCGCCAGATCACGTCGCAGAGGACTGTCGCATTATTCGAGTGGAACTCGGTAGAGCCACTGGAACGGCGGTCCGACGAGGACTCCGCAGAGCGCGAGGCCGGGAATGAGATCCGCGACCCTGATTCTCCGGGCAGCCCTGGCATGCGGTACTCTTTTCCTTGTACCTGTTTGTTCTGCACAGGAGACGCGCCAGCAGCAAGATCTGGACAACAGGGTCCGGCAGTTCCTCGAGAGGAGCCGGTACAGATGGCGCGACATGAACGTCTCGGAATCAGACGGAAGGGTACTGTACGATCTCGTCGTACAGAACAACTACACGAGAGCTCTGGAGATCGGAACGTCAACGGGCCACTCGGCGATATGGATCGCTTGGGCGCTGAGTAAGACCGGTGGGAAGCTCATCACCATCGAGATAGACGAGAGACGGTACAACCAGGCGCTCGAGAACTTCGCGGAAGCGGGACTCAGCGAGTTCATAGACGCAAGGCTGGCGGATGCTCACGAGCTCGTGCCGCGCCTCGAGGGCCCTTTCGACTTCATCTTCGTCGACGCCGACAAGGACTGGTATGCCAGGTACTTCCGGTTGCTGCTACCGAAGCTCGAAGTTGGCGGCTGCTTTACCGCCCACAACGTGTCGGGTCGCCGCATGTGGGGTATGCGCGAGTTCGTGGAGGAGCTTGAAAACACCCCGAATCTCGAGACGGAGTTCGTTCGCTCGAGCCGGGCGGGAATATCGGTGAGCTACAAGAGATCACCCTCGTAGTCAGGTGCGTTATGAGTCGCCAGTCGGACAGGCCACCCACGCAACTTCGATCTGGGAGGAACGCGGCACACCGGCGTAGGTGCCGTCCGCTTATGGGACCGGGGGTCCCTCTGAGGCTGGAGGTCGCTTGGCATTCGGCGTATGACGACCCGTTGGTGTTTCCCCCCGGTACGGCGAGGAAAGACACGGACGGGTGGATGACTCTGGTGTTCTAACGTTGTGCCGCGGAATAGCGCATAGGTCCGCCGCGCGAAGCCAGCACGGCGTGCGTCCGTTCATTCTGTGTCCCTAATGCGCGCGCTCAATGTTGTAGTGCTTCAAGTGCCGGTCCAGGTCCTTCTGCAGCGCCTCCACTGACTTCGTACAGCTTATCGCGGGATGCGTGGGGCAAGAACTGATCGAGCACTGTGCGGTTGAAGCGCTCCAGGCGGTCGTTGATGCTCGGTGAGTTGGGGCGCTTCTGGTGCAACTCTTACGGATTGCTATATTGAAAGCATGTGCGTCCGAGCGATTATCCCCCTGGGCGCTCGCACTCCCCGCAATCCCTGTTCTATCTCCCCCGTCGAGCATGACACCCAACGAGGAGGTAGAGGAATGACCAAGAACTTGTGCGGGCTCACTCTGCTGGTCGCTTTGGTGAGCGCGACCCCGGCGCTGGCGCAGTTGCCCAGTATCGACTTCACCGCCTACGGCGGCGTCTACGTCCCATTGAACGACGTCGTCGAGGAGCAGGTGCTCGGCGTCGACTTCACCGGCAAGCATGAAAACGCACTTGCGATCGGCGGCCGCCTGACGTTGGGGCTACCCGGGCCCTTGGGCGTGGAGGGCGCGGTCAACTACGCGCTAAGCGATGTCGAGGTCGACTCCGCCGGCGCCACCGTCAAGGAAAGCGCGAACGTCTTAGCGGTCAGTGGCCGGCTCGTTTTCGAGTTCGGCCTGCCGGCGGCTCCCCTCACCTTCTTCCTCAACGGCGGCGTCGCCTACATCAGTCGTGGCGGCGACTTTTACGAGGGAGTGAAGGACAAGAGCAACGTCGGTGGTGTCGCGGGCGTTGGCTTGAAGCTCGGACTTCCGGGCCTGGTCGCGATTCGTCTGGATGCGGAGGACTACATCTACTCGGCCAAGCCGATGCTGGTGGACCCGGTCGGTAACCCGATCGAGCTTGCGGACTCGCAGCTGCAGAACGACATCATCGTGTCCGTCGGCCTGGTGTTCTCGATCGGCCCCTAGCGTTTTCCTGGTTTGACCCGACCATAAAGGCGCGGCCTCGGCCGCGCCTTTCTTTACAAGCGTTCCTGTGGCGCGGGATGCGCTCAGCGCTTGCGATCACTCGTCCCACTCTCAGGAGCTGTGGCTCGGGGTGCTCCCTCGCGGAGCCAGCGTGCCAGCTCCAGTCCGTGCTCGAGCAGAAGACCGGTGTCGTTCAGAATGGCATCGGCCGACCGATCGGCGATCAGGCGGCCGCCATCCAGGAGCACGATGCGGGGACAGACCGCTGCGGCGAACTCGACGTCGTGGGTCACCACGACCACGGTCTGCGGGCGGGCGCGCAGGATCTCGGCGATCACGCGTCGGCCACGGCCATCGAGCTCGGCACTCGGCTCGTCGAAGGCCAGGATCCCCGGGTCCATACTGAGCACCGTGGCCAGCGCCGCGCGCCGCTTCTCGCCGCCGCTCAGGTGGTGGGCGGGCCGGCGAGCATCAATGTGCCCGAGACCGACGCTCCCTAGCGCCCGGCGCGCCTGCGCCTCGGCCTCCTGGCGCGGCAGCCCCTGGCAGAGTGGTCCGAATGCCACGTCCTCCAGCAGGGTCGGCATAAACAGCTGGTCGTCGGGATCCTGAAACACCAGGCCAACGCGGCCCCGGATCTCCGGTAAGTCGGCGGGTGTGACGGGGAGGTCTCCGACACGGAGAGATCCGGCGCTTGGTTCGAGGATGCCGTTCAGGTGGAGCAGCAGTGTGCTCTTGCCCGCACCGTTCGGCCCCACGATCGCCACGTGCTCGCCGGGCGCCACGGAGACCGTGACGTCGGAGAGGGCAGGCGCCGCCGCACCAGGGTAGCTGTAAGTCAGCGCGCTGATGTCCACCCCCCACGCCTTCGCGCCCGTGCTGTCGCTCATATACTCACCTCGATCAGACCGGCCAGCCAGACGGCAGCGAGCAGGGTAACGATGGCGACGGTCCAGAACGGGCTGAGTGTGGAAGCCGGTCGCAGCGTCGGAAATCCGTCGCGGTAGCCGCGGCTCAACATGGCGGCGTGGATGCGGCTGCCGCGCACGTGCGCGCGCAGAAGGACGTGTGCGAGCGTCACCGCCCGTGCCTGCCAACGTCGGCTGACCGGGGCGCGGCCCAGACGGCTCCGCAGCGCGCGGCCGGTTCGCTCGAGCTCGTCGTTGAGCACGTAGACATAGCGGTAACCGAGCGCCAGCGAACTCTTGACGAGGCGCGGGAGAGGCAAGGCGTCGAGGGCGCTCAGCAGGTCAGCGGCACGCGTCACCGAGATCACGACGGTCACCGCAGAGACCGCCAGCGTGGCTCGCAGCACGATCTCGGCAGCCTTCGTCAGCCCCGGTTCGCTGAAAGCCAGCGGGCCGAGCTCGACCGCGGCCGGCCCTGGGACGCTGAGTGGGAGTGCCAGTGCCGGCAGCAGGAAGAAGGGGATCGCGTGAGCGACGCGGCGCGCCAGGGCGCCGGCCGGCAGGCGGGCTGTCCACGCGCCGAGCGCCACGATCAGCGCGAGGGCAGCGAGTGCACGCCAGGCGCCCGGCGGCATGAGGCCGGCAGCGAAGGCGGCGCCGAGTGCGATCCAGAGGCGTTGCTCCGGCGTGGTTCGGCGGCTGAGCCAGGACGGGCGATCAGCGTAGCGATCGAGGTGGGCGAACCCCATCAGCCGTTTCGCGCCGCGCGGGCCCGAGCCAGCGCGCGAGCCGTGGCGGCGACGCCGGCGAAGAGGAGCGCGATCCCGAGCACGATCGCGACCAGCGTCCCTGCAGTCCCAGGCAGCCAGGCCTGGTAGTCGGAGAACGGGGCAGCCTCCCAAGATGAGGCTGCTTCGGCGAATCCCAGGTCGATGGCGACGCGCTCCAGGCCGTCGGGCGCGGCTGAGGCCAGAATGGAGAGGAGGCCCGCCAGAATCGCCACCACCCCCAGTCCCGCCAGCACGGCCGCGCCGGTCAGCCCGCCAGTCGACGCGGCTTGCGGCTGAAACAACAGATCGGCTCGCTTGCGGGCCAGGGCCCATACCGCCAGGCCGGTAATCACACCCTCCGGCAACCCGATGAGCGCATGCACACTCGCCATGGCCCCCAGCGACAGCCCGGTGGGGGCGACACCGCTCAGCCCGAGCTCGAGGCCGGCGGCGGCCCCCGTCAGCACCGCGCTCAGGTAGGCGGCGGCAGCTGCCGCCAGGCCCCGCCTACGAGCCCCGTCTCCGGCCAGCGCGGTGAGGGTGCGATAGATGCCGTACCCCACCAGCGCACCCGCAGCGGCGATGTTGAGCACGTTGGCACCCAGCGCCGTCAGCCCACCATCGGCAAAGAGTAGCGCCTGCGCGATGAGCACGGCCGTCATCACCAGATAGCCGGCCCAAGGGCCGAAGACGACAGCTACCAGGACGCCGCCCAGCAGGTGGCCGCTGGTTCCTGCCGCCACCGGGAAGTTCACCGCCTGGGCCGCAAAGATCGCCGCCGTGGCGAGACCCAGCGTGGGCGCCGCGCGGTCGTCGAGGCGCGTCTGCGCCCGCTTGGCGGCGTAGGCGGTGAGCGCCCCTGCGGTCACCAGGGTGGTGGCCGCCACCGGCGCCGACAGGAATCCGTCGGGGATATGAGCCATGGCGGCATGATAATAAGTTGGGAAGGACCTGCGTGCATCCCTCGGACAGCCGGAGGAGCGATGAGCGAACACCACCAGGGCCCGCCGCGGCTGCGGCCGCTGGACCCCGATGAGGCACCCGAGGTCAGGGACATCTTCGAGTCCTACCTCGAGGAGCGCGGCAACATCCCCAACATGTTCCGTACCCTCGGCCGCCGGGGCCAACATCTGCGCACGATGATCGACCACTTCGAGATGGTGATGCGGGAGGGCAGCGTATCGCGTCTGCTGAAGGAGTTCATCACCGTCCGCGTTTCGGCACTCAACAGCTGCCATTATTGACTCAACTCGCATACCGCGCTGGCAGCGCGGTTGGGCGGCACGCAGGAGCAGATCGATGCCGTGCTGTCCGGCGAGCTCGAGGGGGCCGGCTTCTCGGAGACGGAGCTGGCCGCGATCCGTTTTGCCGAGGCGATGACGCTGCACTCCAATCAGGTCCCAGACGCCACGTTCGCCGAGCTTCGGAGGCATTTCGATGAGGGGGAGGTTGTCGAGATCTGCATGGTGGCCGGGCTCTTCAACTACTTCAATCTGGTGAACAACGCTCTGCGCGTGGAACCGACGCGCTAGTGCAGCTCGCCGCGGCGCTCTTCTTTCGACCGCCGCCGGCGTGTCTTAGCTTCTGGCAGTCATGAGTGAGCGAGCGGAAGGCGCGGCGGCCGGCGGAGCTACGATGCGCGTGTATCATCTCATCCGACCTGGCGAGCTTCGTTTGGAGACGGCGGAGGTGCCGGTACCGGCCGACGGTGAGGTGCTGGCCCGCGTGGGTGTGGCACTCACCTGCGGCACTGACCTCAAGACTCTGGAGCGCGGGCACACCCGCCTCAGGGTACCGGGCCGCTTCGGGCACGAGTGGGCGGGCAGGGTGGAGGCGGTGGGCGCCGGGGTGTTGAGCTTTCAGGCCGGGGATCGCATCGTCGCCACCCCGACGGCTCCCTGCGGCGACTGCGCCTACTGCCTGCGTGGCGCGGAGAATCTGTGTCTCCACCTCTTCGAGCACATGGCGCTGGGCGCCTACGGCGAGTATATCTTGGTGCCCCGTCACATCGTGAATCGCAACGCCTTCCGGATACCGGACGATGTGCCGGATGTGCGCGCGGCATTCCTCGAGCCGCTGGCCTGTGTGGTTCACGGCGCCGATCTCGTTCGGCTGGCCGGTGACCGAACGGTCGTCTTTGTCGGGGACGGTCCTATTGCTCTCATGTTCGTGCAGGTTGCCAGGCTGCGGGGTGCCGACCGTGTGGCCGTCGTCGGCCGCCACGCCCAGCGGCTGGAGGTGGCGCGGGGCCTGGGCGCTGACCTGGTCATCGACGGCCGCGAGCGCGATGTGCGCGAGGCGGTGGCAGCGCTGACCGACGGTCTCGGCGCGGACACCGTGGTGGAGTGCGTGGGTCGCACCGAGGTCTGGGAGCAGGCGGTAGCCCTCGCCCGCCGGGGCGGCGAGGTTCTTCTCTTTGGAGGCTGCGAAACGGGCTCAGTGGTCCGCATGGACACGGATCGGGTCCACTACGACGAGCTGACCTTGCGAGGCGGCTTCCACTACACTCCCGATAGTGTTCGGCGTGCTTGGGAGCTCATCTGTAGCGGCGCCCTCAAGCTCGAGCCGTTGGTCAGCGACCGTGTGCGCTTGGATGAGCTGCCGGGCGCGTTCGAGCGTATGCGGCGGCTTGAGGCGTTGAAGGTGGCGATCGTCCCGTGAGCACCGAGTATCCACGCACGATGCGCGCGGCGCGCGCCTACGCGCTCGATGATGTCCGGGTGGAGGAGGTGCCGCTGCCGGAGCTCCAGCCGGGCGACATCCGGGTCCAGGTGATCGTCTGTGGCGTCTGTTCCAGCGACGCCATGGACTGGTACGTGAGCCGCAAGGTACCGGTGGTGTTGGGGCACGAGCCGGTAGGCCTGGTGCACGAGGTCACGCCGGAGGTCGAGGACTTCGAGGTCGGCGATCGGGTTTTCTTCCACCATCACGTCCCCTGCATGCAGTGCCGGCTCTGCCAGCGTGGTCAGTACACGTCGTGCGAGCGCTTCCGTCGGACCGGACTCGATCCCGGCGGCTTCGCCGAGTTCGTGCGAGTGCCGGCGGAGATCGTGCGGCTGGACGTGCTGAAGCTGCCGGACGAGATCTCGGACGAGGCGGCGGCGTTCATCGAGCCGGTGGCCTGCAGCCTGCGGGCCTTCGATAGGTTGAGCGTCGAACCTGGCGAGAGCTTCTGGGCGGTTGGGGCGGGGCCGATGGGCTTGATGAACGTGCGGCTGGCTCGGCGGTTCGGCGCAGAGCCGATCGTCGTCAGCGATCCGATCGAGGTGCGGCGCGAGTACGCGAAGCAGGCAGGCGCCGACGTGGTACTCGACCCAAGTGCTCGCGACTTCGGCCGGCAAATCCTCGACGCGACGGGCGGCTGGGGGCCGGAGAAGATCATCGTGGGTCCGGGCTTGTTGGAAGCGATCGAGCACGGGCTGGCTCACGCGGCGGCAGGCGCGATCGTGCTGGTCTTCACACCCACGCCACCGGACGGCACGGTCGCTTACCGCCCTCACGACCTGTACTTCAAGGAAGTAACCATCACCCACAGCTATTCCGCCGGACCGGTCGAGACGCGGGACGCTTTGAGCCTCATCGCTAGCGGCGAGCTGCTGGTGGAAGATCTCATCACTCACCGCTTCGGCCTGGAGGGCGTAGGCGAAGCGCTTAGACTGGCGAAGACGTTCGACGCTTCGTTGCGTTCCGTCATCTATCCGCACGGGCTGAGCGTCGAGGTGAAAGCGATTTGAAAGAACCGAACGAGAGCGCCTTCGGTCAGAGCAAGGTACTTCGCTTCCGGGACTTCCGTTGGCAGGGCGTAGAGGCTCGCAGGTACAAGGGCCCCAACGATCAGTGGCGTGAAGTGACGCGCCATCCCCTCGTCGGTATCGATGAGGGGACACCCTTCGAGGTGCGCTACTTCGAGATCGCGCCCGCCGGCTGCACGGCATACGAGCGACACGAGCATGAGCATGTCGTCGTCCCGATCCGGGGCCGCGGCGCGGTGCGGCTGGGGGATCGCTGGGAGGCGGTGAGCTTCGGGGACGTGATCTATGTGGCACCTGACGATCCCCACCAATTCCGGGCGGTGGGTGACGAGCCGTTCGGATTCCTCTGCGTCGTCGCGGCCGATCGCGATCCCCCGGTTCCGTTGTAGGGGACCTACCGAGGGCTTGCGGCGTGTAGCCGCTCCAGCGCCTGCTCAGTAGCTGCCAGGAGCGCCTGCGGCCCCACCGGCGAGCCGGTCGCGTTCTGCATCCAGAGATCGGGTGTCACGTTACCCATTCCGCACATGCGCTCGAACTCCGCCCCGATATTTCCCGCCTTCTCCATCTGCTCGCGGATCTGCACCGCGATCATGTGTCCCAGAGAGTAGTTCGACAGGTAGAGGGGATAGTGGATCATGTGCGAGTAGATGCCGAGGAGCACCACGTCCCTCTTCTTGAAGATCGGTGCGAAGTACTCGTTCCACACGTCCTTCGCGATCCGCACAGTGGTTTCCCTGAGCTCGGCGGGCGTGGCGTCCGGATGCTCGTACATCCAGTGCCACATGCGCAGGTCCACAAGCGCCACCGCGCAGATCTCGGCGGTGCCCCAGAAATCGTCCAGCGTTTCGAGGGCACGGCTCTCGGCGTCCGGCGACGTAAGCCCCAGAAGCTCGAGGTCATGGGCCTGGAACACCATCGCCAGGCCCTCGGTGAAGGCCGGGTTCGGGACTCCCTCGAGCAGATAGTGGTCGATGTAGTTGAGGGAGAGCGTCTGCTCCACGTTGTGCCCCATCTCGTGGACGGCGATGTTGTATCCCTTGTAGTCCATGCCCTGAGGTCCGACCCGCGTGCGCAGGTGGGCCTTGGCGAATCGCATTCCCGCGCCCCAGGCGTGGCCAGAGCCGCGGGCCGGGTCGACCACGATGTTGTCGGCGATCGCCCGCGCCATCTCGTCGCTGAAGCCGAGCTGCAAGAGCATTCTCGGCATGTCACGCTCGTACGCCTCGGCGGCGGGATACCGCTCGGCGACGATGCGATCGAGCTCCGTCTCTGTGTACGCAGCGCGCGAGCGAAAGCCGTTGTACCAGATGTCGAACGGTTCGAGCGGCCGCCCCAGGCGCGCCTGGATGAGCTGCCCGACTTCCGCCAGGAGTGGCGAGGAAAGGACCGCCTTCAGCATCGCCTCGACGCGTTCTTCCGAGATTTCGCGGCCTTCGTCGAAGCTCCGCGCGATGAGCGTGGGCGCTGTAGGCGAGTAGGCGTCCACCAGACGTGCGGCCCGGAATTGCGCGAGGATGGTGGCGTAGCGGGTGTCTGGTTCGCGTGCGTTGCTGATCTCCAGGCCGGCGGGCGGCGGCATGTCCGAGTCGCGCACCGCGGCCGGGGTGACTTTGTTGCTGTAAGGGTTCCAGTCGACGTGCGGGCTGTTGACCACCAACGCGGGGATGGTCTGAGTCACGATGCGCTCCATCACCCGCTGGATCGTGCGTTGCTTGGCGAGTCCGTTCGCAGGATCGCTGTAAGCCGCCTTGAGCTCGTCGCGCAGGTTCCAGTGGGAGAGCAACCTCAGCCGGGCAGGGAAGGGGCGCCGGTCTTCGCTGTCGAGCAAGTGATGCATCCAGATGTTGTACTCGGCGACGTACTGATCGGCCCGGGCGCCTACCCGTGCGACCTCGAGCTGGACTTCGGCCGGTATCCTGCGTGAGAAGCTCTGGGCCAGTCGGGCTTCTGCCCACTCGCGCCGCGACCACTCCTCACCCTGGGTCAGCCGCTGCTCGAGGGTCGTCAACGGGAAGTTCAACAGCACCGTGAAGGCCAGCTTGTTGGCGAAGAAGTCGTCGATGATGTGCGCGGCCGGGTCATAGCCGGCGAAGACTCGGTCGAACGCGAAGATCCGCCCGAGGTCAAGGTCCGCCTGTCGGTCGAACTCACGCCCGACCTCGGCCATGTGACCATAGAGCTGCTCCAGCAGGCGCTCGAAGCGCTCGAACATCGCGTCGAGGGTCGCCTGATCGCCGGCGAAGTTCTGGCGCACAAGAGACTCGAACTAGCTCGCCACCTGCTCCAAGCCCCGGCGGAGCCGTGCGCGTTGCGCCTCGCCGTACGTCACGACGAGCTCACGTTCGAGCTTGTCCGTGGCGTCCCCGATCCAGGTCGGCTGTGCGACCTGCGCTTGTGGCTCGCTCACGACCGGCTCCTCCTCTTCCTGCGGCGCCGCATCCGCAGCGAGGACGAGCATGAGCGGCAGGACGAGCTGGCAAAGCGACATGCTGTGTGCGGTCCGCATTGTGATTCCTCCGAGCCAGAACCGTCGGGCCTCTACAGTCGCCAGATCGTGCCCAGCGCGACCACCACCCTGTCGCCTTCCCCGAAGGGGCCTTCGCCGAAACGGACATCGATGACGGCACCCAGCAGCGGTGTCAGGGTGAAAACGCCACCGACGTCCAACAACAAGGCGGCATCGAAATCGTCCTCGCCCGAGCTGATCCCCAGATCGAAGCGGGGATGCGCGAAGATCTCGGAGTCACCACCCGCCAGCGAGAACCCGATGCCAGCGATGAAACCGAGCGGGATCTTCCAGACCGTCGGGCCCGGATCGCTCACTCCGATGCCCACGTCGAAGCTCAGGGCGAGCTGCCCGCCGCCCGGGGTCAGTGGTCGCGCGAGCAACCCGTAGCGCACGTCGCCCCCCACGAACGGCGTGTCGTCGGCTTCATCGATCAGCCACAGCCCGGCGCGACCACCGATGTCCACGTCTTCGCTCACCGGGAAGCGGAGCATACCGCCGAGGACGAGCGCGTCCTCCGGAATCGCCACGTAGGGCATGAAGGTCTCGCTGACCGGAATGCCCGCCGTGAGGAGCGCCGGCTCCGCGACGACCTGAGCCATCCCCCTCTCGAGGCCCGCAGAAAAACAGGCGCCCGCCATCGCGGCCGCCGCTGCTTTCCGCCATCCGCCCATGACCGTCCTCCCTCTAACGGCGTGAGACGCCCTCCATCCTTCACCCGGTATATTGGGATCGGTCGGGCCAGGAGCAAGGGTGCCACACGGGCCGCTGCCCGGGCAGACCCCGGGGGCGCTTTGATACGCCGCCGCTTCGCTGCATCTTATCGGTGCGTATGGACGAGAGTCGTCTGCTTGACCGCGCCAGAGCCGGAGATCAAGCGGCATTCGGGGAGCTCGTTCGCCTGCACCGCGAGGCCGTCTACCGCTTCGCCGCTCGCTGGCTCGGGGATGCCGACCTGGCGCTCGACGTTGCCCAGGACGTGTTCGTACGCGCCTTCAGCGGCTTGAAGCACTACCGAGGCGAGAGCCGCTTTCGGACCTGGCTCTTCTCCATCACACTGAACGCCGCTCGCTCTGTGGCGCGCCGCCGCAAGCGGCGCGGCGAGGTCCGGCTCGATACGGGAGCCGACTTCCCTGATCTGCGTACCCCGCCGGATACCAAGGCGGGGCGCGCCGAGGCGTTCGCGCGGGCCGCAGCGGAGCTCGCTACGCTGCCGGAGAAACAGCGCGGCGCTGTCACCCTGCGCGTCTACGAAGGGCTGAGCTTCAGGGAGATCGGTGAGATCATAGGATGTTCGGAAGTCGCCGCGCGCGTTAACTACCACCACGGGATTCAGAAACTTCGCGAGGCACTCACATGAGCAGCGACGAGGAGTGCACCCAGATCGGCGATCTCCTACCCGAGTTCATGGCCGGGAGGGTGTCCCCGGCGGATGAACAGCGGATCCGTGCGCACCTGGAGGGGTGCGCCGGGTGTCGGGCGCGGGCGAACGCGGTGAGCCTGCTCCAGCACACACCGGTGCCGGTACCCGATCCGGATCGCTGGGAGTGTTTCGTGAGCGGGGTGGTCGATGCCGCCGAGCGTCGGCGGAAGCTCGTCGGCCCACGCCGCATCTGGACGCTCGTTGCCATCATCGTCGCCCTCGCCGTTGCCGTCTTCCTGTGGGTGCGATTCGCGACCTGATCGGAGAAACCTGAACCGACTACGCCGCTGGAGGGCGCGAGAGGGCGCGGCCTAGCCCCCATTGTGGCGACTTGCAGGCTGCTTGCCTACGGTGCATCGTCGAGATATCTAGAGTATCCGGAACTGCGCTGGCGGAGATGCCGTCCATCGTCTATCCTGTCACGCGGCTCCGGAGTAGGTTGGAGGCATCAGCAGGAGGCGAGGAGGCGGGCAGCCCCCGAGCGATGGGTCGCTGACGCTGCACCTGCATCCCTGCGCCGCAGACGTTCAGCAACACAGTTGAGACGAGATGGGCAAGAAGACCGACACGCAGGCCCGAGCGGACGTAGAGATGCGAGTGCAAGCGATCGCCGCGCTGGTGGGTCGTGAGCTGCCGCCCCATCCGCCGCCGGAGGAGACGCGCGAGGACCAGCATCGTCACCTGCTGGAGGAAGCTCAGCAACTGTACGAGAACGAGCTGGCGTGGGAGGAGGAGACAGGCGAGGAATCGACTGGCGAGGGTGTTGTGGTGGCCCTGGTGTTCCCCGGCACATTGGCGCTGGTAGACGCTCTCATCACGTCGCATACGACCAACGAGCGGGGCGAAGGGGCGCCACACCGCGACGTCGTGGCCTCGTTTCTGGATTGGCTGTCGGGACGGCTGCTCAGGCTGCGTTCGGGAGGTATTCGCGGTAGCGCGACGGACAGGGCGAAAGAGGCTGATCTGACGGATCGACTCATAGATCTGGTTCTGCACCGCTATTGTGGCCTGAGCCTGGCCGAGATCGAGCGCGTGGAAGCGACACGCCACTAGGGTCCTGCCGCCACGCCCGGTCTTCACCTCTCTGACAAGATCTACGCGATGAACATCATAGTCTGCGTTAAGCGTGTGCCCGATTCGGAGAGCCGCATCGTCCTGGGAGGCGACGGTCGCTCGATCGACACACAGGGCATCAAGTACGTCCTTAACCCCTACGACGAGTATGCCGTAGAGGAGGCGCTACGGCTCAAGGACGGTGCCGGGGCTGGAAGCGTCACGGTGATGACGCTAGGAGGCGAGGAATCGAAGGAGACGTTGCGGACGGCTCTGGCCATGGGTGCGGATCAGGCCGTGCTGCTCAAGGGTCATCCGTCGAGCGACGGTCTCGGCACGGCGGAGAAACTGGCGGCAGCGATCAAGGAGCGAGAATACGACTTGGTTCTGTTCGGTAAGCAGGCGATCGATGACGACAACCTCCAGGTCCCCGCGATGGTCGCCGAGTTGCTCCAGCTGCCCTGCGCCACGGTGGTGGTCGCTGTGAAGATCGACGGGAACAAGGTGACCGCGGAGCGCGAGGTCGAGGGTGGCCACGAGCTCGTCGAGTTCGAGCTGCCGGGCGTGATCGCTGCTCAGAAGGGGCTGAACGAGCCGCGCTACCCGAGCTTGAAGGGCATCATGGCCGCCAAGAAGAAGCCGCTGGAGGAAGTGGACGTGGGCGACACTGAAGAACGGCTGGAGTTCATCGGGCTCGTGAAGCCGCCGGAGCGCGCGGCCGGCGAGATCGTCGGCGAGGGGCCCGACGCGGTGCCCGAGCTGGTACGCAGACTCCGCGAGAAAGCCAAAGCCCTGTAACCGACTATGAGTGTTCTTGCATTTGCAGAACAGAGAGGCGGCGCGCTCCGCCAGGCCGCGCTGGAAACGATGACCGCCGGGCGCGCGCTGGCTGACGGGTCGGGCGTCGAGCTGGTGGCGGTCCTCCTCGGGCCGCCGGCGCTGGCGGACGAGGCCGAGCGACTTGCCCGCTACGGTGCTGACCGAGTGCTGCTAGCCATGTCTGACACCTTGGCCGAGTATGCGCCGGAGGCGTACACGGAGCTGCTGGCGCGCGCGGTCGAGGAGCGCGGCGCGAAGGCACTCGTCTTTTCCGCCAGTGCTCGGGGGAAGGACCTGGCGCCACGGGTGGCGGCGCGGCTCGGGGCCGGGCTGGCGAGCGACGTGACGGAGCTGGCGGTGGAGGACGGGCGCGTAGTCGCCGTACGTCCGATCTACGCGGGCAAGCTCCTGTCGAAGGTTGGCTTCAAGGCGGATCCGGCCCTGCTGAGCGTGCGTCCCCGCGCTTACGCGGCCGTGGAGAACCCTCGCCCGGGTGAGGTCGAGGAGATGACGCCGCAAGTCGATCCCGAGGGTCTGCGCACGAACGTGCGCATGGAGGCGGGCGAGAAGAGGGAGCGGCCCGACGTCGCCGAGGCCGAGATCGTCGTCGCGGGCGGGCGGGGCATGCAGGGCCCGGAGAACTGGAAGCTACTCGAAGAACTTGCCGATGCCCTGGGCCCGGGCGCGGCGCTGGGCGCCAGCCGAGCAGTCGTGGACGCGGACTGGCGGCCGCATGCGGAGCAGGTGGGGCAAACGGGGAAAGTTGTATCACCGCCGCTCTACTTCGCGATCGGCATCAGCGGTGCGATCCAGCATCTCGCAGGGATGCGGACGGCCAAATGCATCGTCGCTGTGAACAAGGACGCTGAAGCACCCGTCTTCAAGGTCGCGGACTACGGTATCGTCGGCGACCTCTTCGAGGTCGTACCGCGCCTTACGGAAGAGATCCGCAAACTCCGCTCCGAGGGTTAATGCGTGAACGCACTAGGCGACAAGATTACCTGGCTCGCGGCGTTCCTCTTCGCCGCATCGGTCTTCGCGGCTCCGGCCAGCGCTCAGTTCGAGGAGCCTGACACGATCCCTCGCTTCGCGTTCGGGCCGTTCGTCGAAGCTAATCTCCGCAGCAAGCGCGCTGATCGAGAAGACACCGATATATCGTTCGGCAACGGGCCGGCGTTCGGCATCCGCGGGGAGTATCGCCTCAGCGGGACGGTGACGTTTGCAGCGCGGGCGAGTTACGCGCGCATGGGCGAGAGGGTGGAAGGCGAGGCAACATCGTTTACGTTGGGGAAGTTCTCGCAGTTTCAGTTCATCGGCGAGCTTAGCCTCAAGCTGAAGCCACGGGTCCCAGGGTATCTCATCCTCGGAGGCGGTGCGCGCATCGTGGATTCGGATTCTGCTGAACAAGCGGGGCAGTGGCACTCTGTGGAGACGTGGACGGAGCCCGTGGGCATAGGAGGGCTGGGACTCGAGCTGGGCTCTCGCCGCAAGAGCATGTTCCGACTGGAGTTCCGTGTTCACTTCGCGTCGCTCGGCGGAGACGTCGGGAACTTCGCGACGAACTCCCTGGGCACCGAATACTCGCTCGGCCTTGCCTTCCTGTACCGGCCCTAGGCAGGGCCGGTATCCTACAGCTCGCGCAGCACGATAGCCTCCAGCTCGGCGCCGGCCGGCAGTTCACTGTCCGGCGGCACCCGCAGCAGTGCATCCGCCGACGACATGGAGGTGAGAATACCGGAGCCCTGGGGGCCGGTGAGACGCGCCGCCCAGCCGCCGTCGTCGCGCCACTCCAGCTTCGCACGGTAGAAGTGCGTGCGGAAGTCTCGGGTACTCAGCGGCTCGGCCAGCCGCACTCGGCGCGTTGGCCGGTCGTACTCCGTTAGCCCCATCATCTTGCGCAACGCGGGCCGCACCAGCACCTCGAAGGTCACCAGCGCGGAGACCGGGTTCCCGGGGAGCGCGAAGACCGGCATGGTCCCGAGCATGCCGAAGGTGAACGGACTGCCGGGTCGCATCTTCACCCGATAGAACAGGAACTCCATGCTGAGCTCGTCGAGAACGTCCTTCACGTAGTCGTGGTCGCCCACCGCCAGGCCTGCCGAGGTGATGAGCGCATCATGGCCGGTGGCTGACTCCAGGTGCTGGCGCAGGCTCTCCCGGTTGTCACCGGCGATGCCCAACAGGGCGGGATCGCCTCCCGCCTCCCGGACCTGCGCGTGCAGGGCGTAGGAGTTGGAGTTCATGATGCGGCGGCCGGTGTGCACCAGCGGCAGGTCGGCGAAGTCCGCCAGCTCGTCCCCGGTGGAGAGGATCGCCACGCTGGGCCGGCGATACACCGAGACCAGCGGCTGGCCCAGCATGGCGAGCACACCGATCTCGGCGGGGCGCAGCAGCGTGCCGGCGGTCAGCGGGCGATCGCCGATCTTCAGATCCTCGCCTTTGCGGCGGATATTACGGCCGGCGTCGCTCCCGTCGATGACCCGGATCGTGCCCGGCTCGGGGCCCGGCTCCGTGTGCTCGAGCCGTGCGACGCAGTCCGCGCCCTCCGGTACCGGCGCACCTGTCATCACCCGAATCGCTTCGCCAGGTTGCACGCGCTGCGTCGGGAAGCCGCCCGCCGGCACCTCCTCGGTCACCTTAAGGACGGCCGGCCGCTCGCGGCTGGCACTCGCCACGTCCTCCGACCTGACCGCGAAGCCGTCCATCCCGCTGTTGTCCCACGCCGGATGCATGACGGCGGACTCGATCTCGGCGGCGAGGACCCGTCCCAGCGCTTCCGTGAGCGGGACTGTCTCCCGGCCCAGCACGGTGACGTGCGAGAGGATGATCTCCCGCGCCTCATCCACAGACAGCCAGTCCGGCGCCCGCGGCTGGCGTGCCCTCGCGTCAGGTTCCGTCATCCGGCTGAAGCCGCGAGCCGGCGCGCGGCCTCCTCGGCCCGCACCCGGTCCTCCGGTGTGTTCACGTTGAGGAAGAGGAAGGCCGGATCGCCGAATGTGGCTACCTCGTCACGTGGGATGACTCGCAGGCGGACGTCGGGAAAGAAGGAGATGACATGACGGTCACCTCGATCGAGCGCCGCCTCGATGGCCACCCGGCAGGCGGCACCATAGAAGGCGCAAAGTGGCTCCAGGCCACGGCGTGAATCGCTCTCGGGTGCTACCACCTCGTCTGGGGCAGCCGCCGCCGCGAGACGGCAGAGCAGGGTGGACGAGAGAAACGGCATATCGCAGGCGGCGACCAGGGCGCCGCAATAACCGGCCTCCTCCGCCCACGCGACCGCCGTGTGGATGCCGCCCAGCGCGCCGAGGCCCGGTCGGATATCGGGACGCGTCTCCAGCCCCAGAGCGCCGTAGGCCCCAGGCTCGTTAGCCACCAGAACCACACGGTCTGCTGCCTCGTGCAGTGCCCGGACCACACGGCTCGCCATAGGCTCTCCCCCCACCGAATCCAGCGCTTTCAACCTGCCCTCGTAGCGGCGGTTCGCGCCGCCCGCAAGCAAGACGCCCAGCACGGACCGCAGATTCGCCGTGTCGCTCACAGCAACCGCTGCCGTCTGAGTTCCTTGTGCTGGATCCTCAGGCACTGGTCCATCACTACGGTGATGCCAGCGCTGCGAGCGAGCAGGGCGGCCTCTTCGTTGATCACGCCCAGCTGCATCCAGATGAGCCGCGCCCCGATCTCGATGGCCTCCTTGACGTGTGGTAGGGCCAGCTCGGAGGCGCGGAAGACATCGACGATGTCGATTGGTCCCTCGGCCTCCCGGGCTGTCAGCAGGTCGGGGTAACTCCTGACCCCGAGGATCATGTCGTGTTTCGGGTTGATCGGCACCACGCCGTATCCCTGCTCCATGAGATAGCGTGCCACCGAGTTGCTATCGCGATAGGACTTCGGGGAGCATCCCACTACCGCGATGGTACGCGCCTGCTTGATGACCGCGATCGTATCGGAATCCAGTTCCATAGGGACTAGTAGCGATTCTTCAAGTCCAGAGCAGGAAGTCCATAAACCAGGTCGACGCTGCGCCGCAGCGCCTCGCCGGCCGACTGCACGCTGTCAGCACTGACGTGAAGAGTCACCTCCAACGTCGGGCGAACGATAGCGCTTCGTAGGTGCCCGCCCAGCACGGTGTAGTCGCGGCGCCCGAGCGTGATATGCGCATGTACGAGCGGCGTGCCCTCGTGCAGCGCGACGTTGCCCAACAGCGCCAGCACCTCCATCTGCTCGTCGAACTCGCGGTCCTCGTAACGCAGTGCCTCCACATCGAAGAAGGCGATGCGGATCCATGTGACGGCCCCCAGACCGCTGAAGCTGCCACCGGTCACGCCCTCGGCGGACAGGAAATCGAGGAACTTGTCGGGGAAAGTCTCCCCATCTTCGAAGCGCATCACGTAGGTGTTACCGTGCCGGACGTATTGCATGACCGTGAGCCGCTACGGCAGGATCGTTGGTGTGATGTTGAGTACCAGCTCGATCACCGTCCTGGCCAGCACATAGGGCACGAAGCCCGCCAGCGCTGTGGCCAGTGCGCGACCAGTCGAGAAGTCGAGGGCCTGCCGGATCGCTACCAGGACAGTGCCGATCATCCAGAGCAGCACCAAGAAGTAGAACACCGTCCCCACGGCCGGCAGGAGCTGGAGGACCAGCAGGATACCTGGCGCCTGGGCGAAGCCGATGGTGCGCAGGAGCTCACCCCAGTCGGCCGTGCCGTCGAACAGCTGGGCCCCAACTAGGTAGCACGTCCCCGACCAGAGCGCCCAGCCCAGGTAGGCGCCCAGGATCCCGGCAACGAGTCCGCCCGGGCCCAGCTCCAGGCCGCCGATCGCCGCCGCCGCGGCCACCAGCCCCACGACGCCGGCCGCCTGACCGGTGGCCCCCTTGTCGTGCTCGACCTCCTCGTAAATCGGGATCCTAAACGTCGCTGCCCCCAGCAGCCGCTTGGGGAACGCAGTACGTGCGGTGCTCGAAACCGGCTCGAGATGCTCCATTGACGGGCCTCCAGACTAACTCGAGTTTCGTTCGCTCGAATATAGAAGGCCTGAATGGCTGGAGGCCACCCGCTCAGCCATCCAGCTTGATGACCAGGCCGCCCGTGAACACGAGGTCGTTCTGGAACTTGGACTCGCCGATCTCCTCGTCCTCGAATTCGAACTCCGCCGAGTAGAAATAGTCCTCGGCGTCAACCCGGATCGCCAGCCTGCCGCCAGCGTCAAAGGTGACGCCGAGATTGAGCACGCCCCCATAGTCAGTGGTGCCGTCAATGTACCTCCAGGCGTCGCCCCCGCGACCGAGGAGGGTGAGGCCACCGCCGAGATGAAAAAGCACAGGTGCGCCGGGTCCTGCGGCGGATCTGTACAGGCCCTTGAGGCTAGCCAGCCAGAGGTTTCCGCTGTCGTCTTCGGACTCGCTGAAGATCTCGCCCAAATCGGGAGCTGAGCCGCTGACCGTCGCCTCCACGTCGGTCATGGCGTAGGCGAAGCTGCCTTCCAATCCGCACTTGCCGCCCAACCACAGGGTCAGCCGACCGCCAAACAAGAAGCCCATCTTGTGCTTCGCTGTCGCCTCGTCGAGTTCGATATTGATGAACTCTCCCGTCTCCTCGAGAATCGCCTGTTCCACATCCGTCTCGATGTCGGCAAGGACTAATGCGTTGGCTTCCCAGACATCGGTCAGCACTAGGTTGAGCCCGCCAAACGGCGTGATCTCGAACCGGACCTGGCCGGACACGGGGCTCGCGGCGAGCAGCAGGAAGGGAAGGCAGGCTGACCAAGCTTTGTTGAGCATCGGCTTCTCCCGGTTACAGGATTACGGGATCGCTGCCTGTGGGCTCGATCGAATGCGCGAATGTGCGGCGCGCGCGGTTGGAGCGTCAAGGCGCGCTCTATCCGTGTGCCTGGCTGTTACCGGAGTCCGAGCCGCAGTCCGGCGTAGGCGTTTCGGCCTGGTGCGGGCTCGTAGTACCGGCCGGCGACGGCATTGACCACGACTGACGAGTTATAGCGTGCGTCGAACAGGTTGTTGATGCCGAGGAAGGGCACGATCTCGAAGCCCCGGGGGCCGATGCGATAGCCCAGCCGAAGATCGACCACGGTATAGCCGTCGTTGCGACCTCGGTTCCCGTTGTCCACGTAGTAGCCGTCGACGGCCGTGACCTTCAGCGATCCGGAGATGCCTGAGCGGTGCGCATAGCTCAGCCGCCCATGGAACTGGTGAGGCGGGATACCGGGCAGCCTGTTGCTGCTGAAGTCGCTGGTGTCCGATCGAAACTCATCGAAGCTGAAGTACGAGAAGGTGTAGGCGGCGCCGAGGGTGAGACCGGGCGCGAGGAGCGCTGAGGCGCCCGCCTCGATTCCTCTGTGCACGCTGGAGCCGGCGTTGCGAAAGAAGACGCGCTCGGTTCCCTCCGCCGCCGAGCCGATCAGCTGGTCCTCGATGTCCGCGCTGAAGAGCGCGAGGCTGTAGCTAACCTTGCCGCTCGCGGTCCCCTTCAGACCGAGCTCGTAATGGGTGGCGCGCTCGGCCTGCAGATCGGGGTTGAAGCCGCCGACCGTGTCGGTGAGCTCCGTGGTCGTGGGTGTCTGAAACGACCGCCCAACGTTGGCGTAGAGGTGAAGCCAGGGGGCGTACGTGTAGCGGAGCCCGGCCATCGGGCTCCACTGGTCCAACGTTCGCTCGCCGGAATCGTCGGGGTCATCCGCCGTGATCAGATGGTCGTCAGCCGCGAAGCGCACCCTGTCGTAGCGCAGGCTCAGGGTCAGCTCAAGATCGGCGGCAAGCAGAAGGCTGCCGTGAGCGAAGAGCCCGAGGGCCGTCACCCGCTCGTCCTGGTCGAGGGCGAGCGGTCCCACGCCCTGATCGTCGCGTGGGAACTCGCGCCGTTCGTCGCTCTGGTGATCGAGGTCGAGCCCGGCGGTCAGCCGCGACAAGCGACCCTTTGTGGGTTCGAAGCGGTACACCGCCCGGGCACCGCCGGCGCGTCGCTCCAGCTCGATGAGGCGAAAAGGGATACGGTTGTCGAGCTTTCGGCTCAGACCATAGCCCACCAGCGAGATCTCGTGGTTCGCGCCCAGCCCCTGCCTGTAGGTGATGCCCGCCTGCGCCTGCCTCGTCTCCTCTCGCACGTCTTGGCAGCCTCCGAAGCCGGGGTCCGGAGGGCACAGCTCGGGCGGCAGCACGATGTCGCGGGCCGTGTCAGGGTTAGCACGGGCGAGCGAATCGCTGAGCGTGCTGGGGTTCTGTGCCTGCGGCGCGTCCACGTAGTTGATCACCAGGCTGAGATCGGAGCGTTCGCCGAGCGCGTAGCGCACTCGCGTGTTGACCAGCGTGTGCCTCGCTCGGCTGTGGAGACGGAAGCCATCGGTCGAGAAGTGACTCAGGTGGCCGACATAGTCGAAGCCGCCCTCCCGGCCACCCAGCTTGAGATCGTACTTCTGGTAGACGCGACGGTCACCGAAACTGCCTCCCAAGATCCGGAGCTCCGGCCGGAACGGGACCGGCGGCGCCGGCGCGGTCTCGATGCTGATCACACCTCCCGAGGCGTTCCCATAGAGAGCCGATGCCGGTCCACGGATCACCTCGATACGGCTGGCGGCGGCCAGATCGAGATTACTGAGCTGCGCCTGACCGTCGGGGAGCGTGAGGGGGATCCCGTCCTGGATGATGCGGACCCCGCGCACACCGAACTGAGTGCGGGCACCGAAGCCGCGGATCGAGATACGGTTGCCCAGCGCGAAGTTGTAGCGGTTGTTGACCACGACACCCGGTATCTCCAGGAGCGCCTCGTCAAGGGAGACCGTCGGCTCGAAACCTTGGATCTGCGCCGGGCCGAGCAGGCCGACCGCGTAGGGCAGGCGAATCACCTCGTCCCGGGACCGTGAAACCGTGACCGTGATTCCCTCCAGCCTGTACAGCGGGACCGTATCCCCGGGAGCCCTCTCCGGCGCCTGAGCAGCGGAACCGGTCGGGGTTGTCAGGGCCAGGGCGATCAGGCTGAGGGTGTTTACTGTCGAGAAGTGTAAGGACATGCGTCTCCGCTCTTGGGAGCAGGGATGCGGCGGACAGCGGCGGGCCAAGGCTCTCAGAACCAGAATGACAGGCCGAAAGTCACGTGGATGTTGTTCGTCCAGTCGGTATCGGGGGGTCTGGGGTCGAGCGTGACGTCAGGGTCGGAGAAGCCCAGCGGTGCCGACAGGCGCCAGATCGTGTTCACGGCGGTTAGCCGGATGCCGATGCGCTGCCTCGGGAGCCACAGCGTGCCGACGCCCAACTGACCCGCGAAGGCCGAGCCGAACGTGTACCGCTCGGTCGGCGGCACCTCACACTGCGGTCGCTCGGTCGTGACGGCGCAGCCGATGTCACCGGTCAGGTCGAAGGCGACACCCAGGCCGGCCAGCACGAAGGGTGCCAGACGGTTCCAGGTACGCGCGCCCGTCAGGTTGAGCTGGAGGCGGCCAGCGACGAGCAGAAGGCTGACGTCCTCGGTTCCTAGGACCCGCGCCGCCTCATCCTCAGCCTTCGGATCGATCACGTCACGCTCCGTGGGGAAATAGGCGCCGTAGGCGCTCATCTGGATCGGGCCCGTCAGTTGGATCGAGTAGTGGAGGCCGTAGGCGAGCCCGCTCTTGGGCCCCAGATTCGCGCTGCCCCGGTCGGTGAACAGGTAGCTGACTATCGGCCCGAGATTCTGACTGTGCTCGATGAACCGATAGGGCGACGAGATCTGCTGAGCGCCGGCCGCTTTGGCAACGGCGAGACCCACCGCCAGCGCCGCCAGTGTCGAAGATAGCTTGCTCCTGAGCATACGGCAGTTTACAACGGTGCGCCTGGCGCGCAATAGACCGGGCAATTGACAACTGCCGGGCGGCACGTTAGGCGTGGATGGGGAAGCGTCGCCCGAGGCCCTGGCGTGTGGGGAGGGGAGACGATGAGAGCTGCCGTGTTAAGGTATGTCAGATATCTGATCGCCGTGCTGCTGCTGGCGTGGCTATGGCCGGCGACCGTCCAGGCGCAGGCGACGGGCCGCGTGCGAGTCGCGCAGGAGAACTTCCGCAGAGAACCCAACGGCACGCAGCTGGCCGCCGTGCTCCAGGGGACGGAGCTCCGCGTGCTCGGTGAGCAAGGCGGCTGGGTCCTGGCGGAGCTACAGGGTTGGATCTGGGCGCCCTCCGTCGGCCAGACGACCCGGGAGGGTTTCGACCTCGCGGTGAGTGCCTCAGGCGGCGAGAACCTCCGGGCCAGCGCCGGTGGCCGGGCGTCGATCAAGGCGCGCCTGCTGGAGGGCTGCCTGCTGGAGCGTGTCGATGCGAGCGGCAACTGGATCGAGGTCCGGCGGCGGGGCTGGCTGTGGAGGGCCTCGCTGGACATCAGCGGCACCATCGCGGCTGCGGACCCAGGCGAGCAGGAGGCGGACATCCAGCCCCTTATCACCGCCCGCGCGCCCCTCCCCGTCTACGCGACCCCGGGCGGCGATACCATCGCCACGTTCGAGCCGGGCGCGCAGGCCCAGGTGCTCGGCCGGACCGGCGACTGGATCCGGATCCGGGTGGACGGCTGGGTGTACGGGCCTGCTGCCCTCGACTCCGCAACCGACCTTGCCGATACCGGTGAGATCACACCGGCGCAGCTCCGCGCCGACCCGGGCCGTTACCGCGGTGCGCTGGTGCGCTGGCGCGTGCAGTTCATCTCGCTCCGGCGGGCTGAGCGGTCGCGCACCGACTTTGAGGAGGGCGAGCCTTTCATCCACGCCCGCGGTCCAGCGGGCGACGCTGGGTTCGTCTACCTGGCGGTGCCTGAGGAGCTGCTGCCGATCGCCGAGAGCCTGGAGCCTCTGGAGTATGTGACCGTCGTCGGCCGTGTGCGCACTGGACGCTCCTCGCTGCTTGGCAGTCCCGTCATCGATCTCACGGACGTCGAGAAGGAGGACACGCGACGCTGATGGCGTGAGTCGCTCCGCCGGCGCGGCAGCCACCGCTGGCCGCCGGAAACACGGAGTGCGCCCTGGCGTTCGAGGGGCGGTGGCTGGATGATCGTGCGCCTCCGGGATACCTTAGTGTTCCCGTCGTCGAGACCCCTGTCCTCGTCGCTAAAGCGCAAAGCACGATTTGCGCATCTGTACGGCGCGCTGGTGCGAGGGATTCGCCTCGCGGCGCAGGTAAAGAGAGGGAGAGCATGGCACGGCCTCGGTTTGTCGCTCAGGCGCTGCTTCTGATTCTCACGATCGCTGCCGCCACTTCCTGCGGCGATGACGGCCCCACGGGCCTGAACCCCAACCAGTACGAGCTCATCCTCGTCTCCGGCGACGGCCAGACGGGTCTCGCCGGGACCGTACTGAGCGAGCCTCTGGTGGTACAGGTCCGCCGGCTCGATTCAGGGGCACCCCAGGACATCGAGGGCGTTACCGTGAACTGGACTGTGGATACCCTCTTGGCCCGGTCCACGCGGGGGCCAACGGTGAGGACGGACGAGAGCGGACTGGCTGCCACGCGCATCGCGCTCGGCGGGAGCGCCGGCCAGGTGGAGGTTCGTGCCAGAGTACCCAACCTGGCGCCCGTGAGCTTCATGTTGACCGCGCTGCCTGGCCCCGCGTTGGTGTCGATCACACCGAGCAGTGCGGATCCCGGGGACACCGTCGAGGTGCGGGTGAGCAATCTCCCCGCCGGGATGCAGGCCGACGTCCTGTTCGACGGCGTGGAGGGTGAGGTTGTGAGCCGGGTGGATGGCTCGCCGGCCGTGCTCAATGCCGTGGTGCCGGCCCCGGCCGGCGTCTGCGGCGGCACTGCCCAGACGGTGGTGGTTCGCGTGCGGGTCGGCGGCCTGACCACCGGAGCGCAGACAGTGAACGTCTCCGTGCCGGTGGATCCTTTCCAGGTAGGACAGGTCCTGGTGATCGAAGGGACCGACGACGTCCAGTGCGCCCTGTTGCCTGCTGATGGCGGTACCGCGAGGTACCTGCTCGTCGCCCTCAGCGCCGAGTTCGAGACGGAGGGCAGCTTTGAGGTCACCCTCGGTAGCAGTTCCGTCACCTTCGCCGCCACGGAAGCCGTTCCGCCTGACCGGCCGCGCAGCTTCCACGACCGCCTGCGTGCCTTCGAGCGTCAGCTGGCCGCCGCGGGCCTGGCGCCGGCGCAGCCGTCGCGTGGGCCTCAGCTTGTCGCCGGACCGCGGTTGGGAAGCCAGCGCAACTTCTGGGTGCTCAACAACGTGGATGTCGAGCTGATCGACGCGACGGAGGACGATTTCGATCGCGTGACCGCCACGCTGAAGTACATCGGCGTGAACGCGCTTCTCTACATCGACGACGCAGCCCCGGCAAACGGCCTCACCCAGGCAGACATCGATCTTGTCGGCGATGTCTATGACCAGCAGCTACTGGCGGTCGACCTCGATTTCTTCGGTGAGCCCACCGACGTGGACGGCAACGATCAAGTCATCGTGCTTCTGTCACCCACCGTGAACGGTCTCACAGAGCGAGGTGCGGACGGCATCATCGTCGGCTTCTTCCTGGGACTCGACCTGATCGAGCGTCAGCCAGAGGTGCTGCCCGTTACTCGCTTCTCCAATGAGGCGGAGCTCTTCTACGGCCTCGTGCCGGACCCGACCGGCGAGTTCAGCGACCCGCGCAGTAAACAGCGCGTGATGGAGCTGTTGCCGGGCGTCATGGTCCATGAAAGTCAGCACATGATCAGTTGGCGCTACAAGGTCGTGGACAGAGGTCAGCAGGGAATGCCTGAGACGCTGTGGCTGAGCGAGGGGATAGCGCACATGGCCGAGGAGTTGGGCGGTGACGCGGTATTCGACGCGGGCGATATCGACCTGGCCAACGACCTCTACTCGAGCAACTTCGGCCGGTTGCTTGTGTATCTCGAGGAACCGAGCGCGCACTCACTGACCGTGACGGAGGGGTCGGGAACACTGGAGGAGCGTGGCGCGGCCTGGGTTTTCCTGCGCTGGATCGCCGACCAGTACGGCGACTTCATCTTCCGTGACCTGACCCAGAAGCCGGTGTACGGCGTCGCCAACGTGGCGGCACAGACAGGCGAGTCGTTCTTCCGGCTGTTCGCCGACTGGGCCGTCGCGCTCTGGGCCGAGGACCAGGACATCCCCGGGTTGGCGGACCGCTACCAGATCCCCAAGTGGCTGATGCGGGAGATCCTGCTGGTGAGCCCGCCGGGTGGCGGGGACCCGATCTACGTGTTGCAGCCGCTGCAGGAGACGTTTGCGACCTTCCGCTCCGACTCGATCAGCGAGTTCCTCGCCGGCTCCAGCCCGTTGTACGTGGAGCTGGATGCGGCCAGCGACACACAGGATCTGCAGCTACGGCTGAATGCGGCGACCGATGTCGGTCTGGCGATCCTCAGGTACGAGTAGCCAGCTCGTCCAGAACCTCGCGGATCTTCCAGAACTGCCGCTCGATCTCCGGCTTGAGGTCCTGCCGGCGGATGCCAAACGCCGGGTGGAGGAGCGGTAGGAAGACGACCTCACGGCCGCCGACCGTCCTGCGGCGCGGGACGGCGGCGGCCTCCGTGATCTTCTCCTTCGGGTAGAAACGCTCCAGCGCGACCCGGCCCAACAGCACGACCAGGTCCGGCTTGATCAGCGCCAGCTGACGCTCCAGGTAGGGCGCGCAGTTCTCCATCTCCGGCGCTTTCGGGCTGCGGTTCTCCGGCGGCCGACATTTGATGACGTTGGTGATGAAGACGTGCGCCCGCTCGAGTCCGATCTTCTCCAGCAGCTCCGTCAGGTAGGCGCCAGCGTCGCCGACGAACGGCTCGCCCTTCTGATCCTCCCAGCGGCCGGGCGCTTCGCCGACGAAGACGACCCGGGCGTCCGCAGGACCTACCCCCGGCACCGCCTGGGTCCGGTACTCCGCCAGCTCCTCGCACTTCGTGCACGCCTGGATCAGGCCGTGCAGCTCGGCGAGCGTCTTGCAGGTGATGATGGGATCGGGCGGCGCGAACAGGTCGCCCTGCGAGAGTTCGGTCAGGTCGGACATGGCTCCCTTACTCCGAGCGCTTGTACGTCCAGCGGGAGGCCCTTGCGCTCATCGAGCACCAGCTTGATGGCCCCCGTATCGCATTGGCCCTCGCAGACACCACAACCCATGCACTTCTCCCACTTCACGACGGCCACGTCATCCAGCGTGACTGCCTCGAACGGGCAGGCGGTCTCACAGTAGCCGCAGCCGTCACACATCTCTTCGTCAACCTGCGCCACGTAGCCCGAGGATGCGACCATCGGCACGCCGTAGCTCACCATCGCCTGCAGGCCGCCGCAGCAGCACGCGCAGCAGTTGCAGATCGCGTAGAAGCGGTTGTCGCACGCGTCCTTGAAGTACGCCGCATGCACGTGCCCGCGCTCGTGCTCCGCCTGAAGCACTTCGAGCGCCTCCCGCTGCGTCACACGACGTGACTTGTGTGGATGGTGCTCGACCACGAACGAGCCGTCACCCACGATCATGCAGACGTCCGTCGGCTGGCAGGGATTCTCCCGCGCGTGACGGCAGGGGCACTCGATCAAGGTCACCTGGGTCGGGCCCTTGAGCACGATGTCGCGCGCGGTCGGGTAAGGGATGATCCGTTCGAGGTCGGTCCGCTTGATCTCGTGATCCAAAGTGATGATCCGGCGTGCCAGCTCCGTGGTCAGGACCTTGCCATGATAGCGGTCGGCCCACCAGCGCCCGAGCTGGGGCGTCATGCGGGGCAGTAACGTGTGGATACAGAAGCTGATGTACTGGTAGGCCCAGCGGCCGTAGACGTAGCCGTGCAGACCCGTGAGAAACGCGGGTCGCCGCCCGACCCTGGCCGACTCCCGCAAGGCGGCCCGCGTTGACGGGAGCATCAGGTGACCACGCTCACCGACCAGCCAGAGCGTCGCCAGCAGGAGCAGCAGGGCGCCGGGAATCAGCAGAAGCCAAAGCACAGGGCTTGCGGCCTGCCGAGAATCGCCGCACCGTGAGCACACGCCGCAGACAGCTCGGCCGCACGCCGCAACTTACGGCGTTGGCCGTGGGATGGACAGGCCGAAACCCCTTCCGCCCGCTGCGCGTAGTGTCGTTTGAGATTGCCGAGCTCACTTTCGCCCACGAGGCAGCGGCGTAAATTGGACATGTAACTCGCTTTCGGAGTCTGTCAGCAGGAGACCGGTCCGCGTCATGTCTGTTCGTGTAGCCCGGGGCTTTGTCCCGATCGTCGCCCTCCTCGCGTTCGCCTGTTCCTATCAGACGGATGACCAGATGAGTCAGGTACAGAACTTCGCCGTCTTCAGGCAGAGCCCGAACCAGGTTGTCGAAGCTTTGACGGCCGTGCTCGTGGATCGTGACGCCCTGTCCAGCGACCTCGTGCCGGAGCTCAGAACCAGCCTGATCGATGCGTTCACCGCCAGGCAGGAGGCCCGCCTGAACAGCGAGTCGGTCTCGTTGGGCCGTGAGCAGCTCGCGCGACTGGTCCCTGAAGAGTTCCGGCGCTTCATCGGTGACGAGGGCGGTCGCTACGTCCTCGAGCTGGGCCTGGAGCCGGCGCCCGACGGCGGCCTCCGGCTCACCGTCACGCCGACGATCATCGCCACCGTGCGCGGCGGCGAGGGCCCCCTGGGCGGCCGGCCGCTGCCGTCCAACGGTACGCTTGAGAGTACGATCCTTGAGGCGTTATCGCGCCGCCTGGGCGGCTGATCGCTTGCGGCTATGCTTACGTTGCGAGCCGGCTTCGCGTTGCCACTGATCGCTGCCTTCCTGGTGAGCTGCGGCGGGGAGCGTGAGTGGTTCGGCGCGGCCGACGTGCTGGTGAACGATCCCTCCACCGACCGCGGCAACAACACCACGCAGAGCGAGACCGCTGTCGCGCGGCACGGCGATGTCGTCGTCGTCGGCTACAACGACTCCGGCGAGTTCACGCGGCGAAACAGCTTGACGGGGTACGCCTACTCGTTGGATGGCGGCGCCAGCTTCAGCGACGCCGGCGTGTTGGCCGCGACGAGAGGCGGCCGCAACCTCGGTGACCCCGCCCTCGCCGTGGACCGCGACGGGAACTTCTACTTCGCTACGCTGGCGATAGACGCGGCGGCGCGATCGTACGTCGCTATCGCCCGCTCCAGGAAGACGAAGGGTGAGGTGACGTTCGGGCCGCCGGTCCTCATCCCCGGCCTCGACCCCGACGGCTTCCAGGACAAGGAGCTCATCGCGGTGGACGTGAGCGGCGGGCGCCGTGACGGGCACGTCTATGTCGTCTGGACGGAGTTTCCGCCGCGGGGTCCCTCACGCATCCTGTTCTCCCGCTCCAGCGACGGCGGTCGGACCTTCGCGCCGGCGATGCGGCTCTCTCGCTCCGGCACCGGTGTGCAGGGCGCGATGCCGGTCGTAGGGGTGCAGGGGGAGCTGTACGTGGCCTGGGAGGATCGCTCGGGTGTGAGAACCGGGTACATCAAGCTGCGGCGCTCCGAGGACGGTGGGCGTAACTGGGATCCCGAGACCCTCGCCGCCAGGTTCGAGCGGATCTCCGAGCGCGAGGCGACGGGCGCCTGCGGTCGGGCGGCGTTGGGCGGCTACATCCGCGTCAACGAGTTTCCCAGCATCGATGTGGACCGGAGCGACGGGCCGGGTGAGGCGAACGTCTACATCGCCTTCGCCGCCGATCCCGGCCGCCAGGCCCGCGGCGATGCCGCCGATATCTTCGTCGTGCGCTCCGAGGACGGTGGGCGGACCTGGAGCGAGCCCGTGAACGTGGTGAAAGGCCACGCCGTGACGTCGGGCGCCGACGAGACCACGAACGACAACTTCATGCCCGTCCTCACCGTCAGCCCCGAGGGTCAGATCAACGTCTTCTTCTACGATCGCCGGAACGACCCGAAGAACCGCAAGATCGACGTCTACCGCACCGTCTCCGCCGACCAGGGCCGCACCTGGGTGAACGAGCGGGTCACCGCTGAGCCGTTCGACGTGCCGCCCCTCAATCCCAACTTCGATCCGCTGGTCAAGAGCTGCTACATGGGCGACTACAACGACGCCACGGTGGACCGCTCCGGCTTCTACCTGACCTGGGGCGACAACCGGCGGATCCTGCGGGCGCCGCGTTTCCCGCGCGGCCGGCCCGACCCCGACGTGCGCTTCCGCACTGTGGGGCTCCGACCTTAAGCGGCGAAGCCAGGATATTCCGGGATCCCCCGGCGTAACTGAGCCGGTCCTTCAGAATCTTGCCTCGCCGCTATCTTCGGGTTATCTTCGGTATCCCGGGTCTAGCTGAACCGGAGCCGCGAAAACCGTCGATGACCCGTTCTAGCGTTGTCTCTGCACTCGCCGACCGCGTCGGGGCCCTGGCCCGGGCCAGCGAGCTCGTCGCCGGGGCCAGGGCCTTCGCCTGGCCGCTGGGCTGGCCGGAGCTGGATGTCACCCTGCCCGGCGGCGTGCCGCGGGGCCAGGTCACCGAGTGGGCGGGCCCCCGCTCGGCGGGTAAGACGGCGGCGCTGCGCCAGCTCGTGCGCGCCGTCCGGGAGGCTGGCGCGGGGGCGGCCTACGTGGACGGGACCGGGACGTTGGCCCCGGCGCCCTGGGTCGTCGTCGGGACGCTGGGAGCGAACGGGGCGCCGCCCTTTTGGGTGGTGCGGCCGCCGGTGCCGGGCGGCGTGCTGGCCGCGGCGGAGGAGCTGCTCAGGAGCGGCGCCTTCGGCCTGGTAATCGCCGAGGGCGCCGACTGGTCGCGCACGCCGGTGCTCCGGCTGCAGCGCCTGGCCCGGGAGACGGGTGCGGCGCTGGTCGCGGTGGTGGAGCGGCCGGGTCGGGTGTCGTTGGCAGGTTTCCGGGTGCAGTTCTCCCCCGATCCACGCACCGGGTCCTACCGCGTCCAGGTCTGGGGCCGTGGCCCCGTTCACGAGCTAGCCTATGTCCACGACCTCCCGTATCGCCTGCCTACGGATTCCGGACTTCCCGATCGCCGCGCACCTGCGGTCTGAGGGGGAGGCGCCGGATCCCCCGGCGCCTCCCGATCCGTCGGGCCTGGCCATCGTGGTCCGGGGCGAAGGTAAGCAGGCCCTGGTGGCGGCGGCGTCCTGGGCGGCACGCCGTCGTGGGATCGAGCTGGGTATGCGGGCGGCGGACGCCCGGGCGCAGCATCCCGGGCTGCGGGAGTGGGCCTGGTCGCCCGCGCTCTACGATGAGCTGCAGACCGAGCTGGCGGCGGCGCTGCTCGCCGCGTCGCCCCGGGTGAGCCGGGCCGGGCTCGGCGCCTTCTGGCTGGACGCCGGCGGCTGGGACCGCCGGGGCGGGGAGGAGGCGTTCATCGAGGCGGCCCGTTCGGCGGCGCTGGCGGCGGGCTACCCGGAGG
>JBDHKG010000114.1:0-26304 GCA_039586495.1 Gemmatimonadota bacterium
GAAGTTCTCCGACACCATCACCACCCGGTTCAGGTCATGAGCGTCCTCCTCCGTGAGGACCCGTCCGGCCAGCACCGGGATCTCCATGGCCTCGAAGTAGCCTTCGCCGATCCACTTGAAGCTGCGGATGGAGGCCAACTGGCTCTCGGGCACCGGGAACCCCTCCACAAAGATGGGATCGGCGAAGTCCACGCCGTCCATGGGGATGGAGGAGGAGAGGCCCACCGAGCTCACTCCCGGGATCTCCTCCAGACGGTGGGCGATGAGCTGGTGGGTCCGGGCCGCTTCCAGCGGGTCCCTTACCTCGTCGCTTCCGATCTCCAGGCGGACGGTGAGGACGTCTTCGGGATTCCCGAAGCCCGGGTCTACCTTCCGGAGCGCCTGATAGCTACGGAACATCAGTCCCGATCCCACCAGGACGACCATGGCCAGGGCCATCTGGGCCAACACCAGGGCGTTCCGGGCTCGATGCCGAGCCCGGCCGGGGGTGGAACTCCGGCCTCCCTCTTTCAGGGCGCCCACCAGGCCGGCCCGGCCGTAGCGCAGAGCGGGGAGGAACCCGGAGAGAAAACCGGCGAGCAGCGAGATTCCGAGGGTGAAGAGGAAGATTGTCGTGTTCAGGGAGATCTCCTCCAGTCGGGGCAGGTACGCCGAGGCCATAGACCCCAGGACGCGGAGGCCGGCATACGCCAGGCCTAACCCTCCCACTCCGCCCAGAAACCCCAGGGCCAGGCTCTCCCTCAGGAACTCCCAGCCGATACGGCCCCTATCGGCCCCCAATGCTCTTCGCACGGCCATCTCCCGCTCCCGTCCCTCAGCCCGGACCAGGAAGAGATTCGCCACGTTGGCGCAAGCGATGAGCAGGACGATGCCCACCGTGCCCAGAAAGACCCAGAGGACCTCCCCCACATTGCCCACGACGTCGGCCTTCAGGGGCCGGAGGTCGGGGCCGCCCCGGGACTCCTCCAGATGCTCGATGGTCACACCCCCGGGGAACCGCTCGATAGCCAGGGGAAGCACCCGGGCCACGTCGGCGTTGGCCTCCTCAATGGTTACTCCGGGCTTCAGGCGACCCACCGCTCGGTAGCCGAACACTCCCACGTAGAGCTGACTCTGGTCGAAGCGGCGAGGGGTGTAGACGGCCGGATCGTAGCCTGGGATCCGGAAGCCCCGGGGCATGACGCCAATGACCTCCCGGGCATACCCGTCGATGGTCAGGGTCTGGCCCAGGACGCCGGGGTCTCCCCCGAACCGTCTCCGCCAGTAGCCGTGGCTGAGGATGACCGTCAGGGGGGTGCCGGGCGTCAGGTCCTCGGGGGTGAAGAGTCGGCCCAGGGAAGGTTGGACCCGGAGAGCCTCGAAGGTGCCGCCCGTCACCCGGGCAGAGGGCACCTCCTCCGGCTCGTCGAGGCCGGTGATGGTGGACGTGCCCGTGTCCCACATCCCCAACTCTTCGAAGACCCGGCCTTCGTCTACAGTGGCTAAGTGGACGGCGGCAGACTGACCGGCTTCCGATACGCCGAACCCCGGGAAGGAGTACCAGATCCCCACCAGTCGGTCCGACTCCTCGAAGGGAAGGGGGGTGAGGAGGATCCCGTTCACCAGGCTGAAGATGGCCGAGTTGGCCCCGATGCCTAGGGCCAGGGTCAGGAGGGCGACGGCGGTGAAGCCCGGGGCCTTCCTCAGGCGGCGGGCTGTGAACCGGAAGTCCTGAAGGAGGTTCGCGGCAATGGCCCACCGGCCGCCCTTCTTTCTGAGAGCGGCTTCCGAGGCATCCAGTTGTTGGGCCGTTCTTGAGACGGCGGCGCCCCGGCGGGTCCGGAGGATATTCGCGGCGAGCCCGTCCCAGTCCTCGATCTGTTCCAGGGCCCGGGCCTCGGCCTCCTCTTCCCTAGCCCCTTTGGCAAGGGCCTCCCGGTAGGCGTCTTCCAGGTGAGCGGCCAGCTCATCCAGAATCTCCTCCATCAACTCCCCTCGGAAACGCTCTGCTGGGAGATGGTTCTTGATGTACTGCTTCCAGTCACGCATGGGTCGGCTCCACCACCAGGTTCACGGCCAGGGTGAACTCCTTCCAGTTGTGTCGCTGGAGGGCCAGGGCTTCCCGCCCCTTGTCGGTAAGGCTGTAGAAGCGGCGGCGCCTCTCTCCCTCCTTCTCCACCCAGCGGCCCCTGATCCACCCCCGCTTCTCAATCCGGTAGAGGACCGGGTAGAGCGAGGAGGCCGGGAACTTCAGGCGCCCTCCGGACCGCTCCTCGATGAGCTTCGCAATCTCGTAACCGTGTCGCCGGCCGTCCGCCAGGAGGGACAGCAGCAGCAGCTCGGCGCTTCCCTTCTTGAGGGTTGGGCTGAACACGCGGCCTCCATGGGTTTGACTGAGACCTGTCTCACTGCAACATATATACGAGAGGACTGCCCGTATGGTTTCAGGAGGCTTCCGAAGGCGTGGGGGAGGGGGAGATGAAGGGATCGATGCCCGCAGCTCAGCTGCGTTCCAACCTCGGGGGGCCAGCAGGCCAACCAAAGGGGGTGAGAGCGACCACCACCCTGACCCCGAGGCACCCGTGCGCTCTGCCACCCGACATGATCGTCGCCGCGAGCCTTCCGGCCGCTCCGCTCCCCGCGGGCCACGATTCCAGGATCTTCCGCGCGATTCTGCTGCCCCCGGTGGGCGAGTTCTTGGGCGAGATTTGCCCCATCAAGGTGCCGAAATGGGTCGGGGGCCGTCCCGCAGAATGCGGTGATGACCCCCGTGGTGATTCGCTTTCTGATGAAAATCGGGCCGCTCTAGCACCGATTAAGAGTCCGCTGCTCTGCCAACTGAGCTACCCGGTCGCGGAAGCCCAAAGATATTATGCTGTAAGGCCTTTCAACGCCAGCGCGACACACCAGCCAGTCTACCCACCGAACGGCGGACGCGCCCCCGGTGGCGTGCCCGTGGGCGATGAGATCGGAGCTCAGGCCAGTGGGCGGGGGAAGCTTAACCTCAAGGGCCACACGCGGGCGATTTCGCGCCCGGCAGCTGGTCACGAGCCACGTCGCGAAGCTGGCGACCTGGCCGCCGGGAGCTGGTGGCGGGGGAGTCGTTCTTGGCCCCGATCTCGCCCAGCGAACTCGCCCAGCGCCGCCGAAACGTGTTGCGTTGCGAAAGCTTTCGGGCCGGGGTCAACGGACTGTTAGGCCGATGACGGGGCGTTTAGCGGTGGCGGGGTGGGCGGGGGCGTGGGGAGCATTCAGCCACCTGCTCATGGGGGAATTCCGCTTTCTCCCTACGGGTAGTATCTTGACGCGGCACCGTGTCGTTCCAACGCTGATCCGGAGCTGTCGGACCGATGCAAGGGGCCGCCGAGCCCGCCCACGCTAACCCTCTCGGCGCCGCGCTCGAATGGCTCGCCCGCAAGCCGTGGCGAGCGTTCCTCATCATCTTCACCCTGTCGTTCTCGATCCAGAGCTTCTTCCTGACGAAGGTCAGCGAACGCTACGTCCGACCGCACACGCGCTGGGAAGCGCCGGCGATCGCCGTATCGCTGGCCGAGCGAGGACAGTTCGCCGACCCCTACATGCTCCCCACTGGCCCCACCGCGCACCTGCCCCCCATCCCGCCCGCCATCTTCGGACTCAGCTACAGGCTCTTCGGACTGACGCTGACGGCGGGGTACATCGCCTGGCTGGTGACCTTCGCGATCTACGCCGCGGTGTGGGGGATGCTCCCGTGGCTGGCCGGGCGAGTTGGTCTGGGCGGACCGGCGGGCGCGCTGGCCGGATTCGTCGGCGCCCTGATCCCCCGCTGGTCCGGGCACGGCGAGGGGTTGGCGGCTTTGGCGATCGGGCTGCTGCTGGTCGCGTTCGTGCAGCGCTGGATGTCAGGCCGCAGCACACCCATTGGCTCGCTGCTGCTGGGGATCGCCGCCGGCATCGCCTTTCACGTGCAGCCCGCCATCCTGCCCGTCGTGCTGGGCTGGATGGCGTTCGAGCTGTGGTGGAGCAGAGACCGCCGCAAGTGGCTGTTCTCGGCGCTCATCACCCTCGGCATGATCCTCGCCTGCCTCCCCTGGGGCTGGCGGAACTACAAGACCTTCAACGCCGTCTTCTTCATCCGCAGCAACTTCGGGCTGGAGCTGCGCATGGGTAATCACACCGGCGCCGCCGCTGCCATGGGCGTGATGGACCGGCGGCGCGAGCACATCTACATCCATCCGCGGGCGCTCGAAGCTGAGGCGCTTAAGGTCCAGGAGCTAGGCGAGGTCGTGTATATGCGGCAGGCGGGGCGTGAGGCGCTGGACTGGATCGCGGAGCACCCGGGAGAATTCATCGGGCTGACGGCGTCGCGCGCGGTCCACTGGTGGTTGGGCCCCCTCTACCACCCGCCGGGCGCCTTCCTGGTCACGCTGCTGACGATCCTGGCGCTGCTGGGCGCGTGCGTCACCTTCCCGACGCTCGCCTCACCGCAGCGGGCGGCGCTCGTGATTCCGCTGCTGACGTTTCCCCTCATCTACTACGTCGTCGCCTACATGCCCCGCTATCGGGAGCCCATCGACTGGATCTTTCTGTTGCTGGCCGGCGCGGCGGTCTGGCGATGGATCGGCGGGCGTCGGAGTTAACTTTCGGTCTCCGCGACTACCATTCTCGTCAGGAAAGAACGGACCGAGGTCGGTCTCGTGCACGCAGCCGCCCCAACCGATGAGGCCTTGGACCCCTGTCACCCAGCCACATCCCCTGTCATCCGGTCGCCGTCCTCGGCGGGCGCCGCAGCCGGTCAGTCCGTCGCACCGCTTGCACGCGTCTCAGCGCCGTGGCGACGATCGTCGCGACTCTGGGCGTCGCTTCCTGCTCTAGCACCGATTAAGAGTCCGCTGCTCTGCCAACTGAGCTACCCGGTCTTGCAAGGCGGTATCGCCCTGCTCCAAGAGATCATCCGGTAACCCCACCGCGCGCCAGCACAAACGACACAAACGTTGAGACTCCGATGAGAGCGACTTGCGAGCTTCGGACCCGGAGGATGCTCGAGTCGGCGGGACGCGGAGCCCACACCGAGTTGACATGTGCTACACATGTTTTCATGTTAATGGCATGGCTACCATGCTCCAGATTCGCAACGTGCCGGACGAACTGCACCGAAAGCTCAAGGCTCGCGCCGCCCTGGCGGGCATGTCGATGTCGGAGTACGCGCTGCGCGAGCTAAGCAAGGCCCTCGAGCGGCCCACCCGTGCGGAACTGCTGGCGCGCCTGGCGGAGCTCCCTTCCCCGAGTCTCGATCCCTCGCCCGCCGAGGTGATTAGAGAGGAGCGAGACGGCCGGTGATCGTGCTCGACGCGTCGGCCGTCGTCGCCCTTCTCCTCAGCACGCCTGTCGGTCGCCGCGTGGGGGAAGAGATGTCATCGCCCACGGTATCGCTGCACGCCCCCGAGCTGCTGGATGTCGAGGTGTTGCAGGCCCTGCGGCGCTATGTCCGACTCGGTGCAATATCCGCCGATCGCGGCCTCATAGGTGTGGAGGCGCTCGAGCAGCTGGACATCACCCGGTACGGGCACGCGGAGCTACTGTCACGGATATGGGCATTGCGAGACAGCTTCACGGCGTACGACGCGACATACGTCGCCCTCGCCGAGGCACTCGACGCGCCTCTGCTCACGCTTGACGCGCGCCTGGCCGCAGCTACTGGCCACCAGGCCGAGGTTCTCCTGCTCGAATAGAGCCCGCAGCCCGGGCGTCTGCCGGAAACCCCCGTAGTCCCTCACCCGTAGTAGACTCCAGGAAGGGCGAGCCTCGACCTCACCCCAGCCACCAAGACCGCGATGGACCAGCTGCGCAGGGATATCGGCTTCGCCATACGGGTGCTGCTCAAGCGCCCGGGGCTTTCCTTCATCATCATCCTCACCTTGAGCCTGGGGATCGGGGTCACGACCACCGTCTTCAGCTGGGTGAACGGCGCCCTCTACAAGGGGCTCCCCGTACCGGGCGGCGAGCGGGTGGTGGCGGTCGGAACGAGCGAGCCGGCCCGCAACATCCGGTTCAACCCCGTCAGCGTGCACGACTTCGTGGAGTGGCGCGAGCAGCAGACGACGCTCATCGACCTCGCGGCGTTCAACATGCGCACGGTCAACCTGTCGGGCAGCGAGGGGCGCCCCGAGCGCTACAGCGGAGCGTTCGTGAGCGCCAACCTGTTCGACCTGCTGCGGGTCCAGCCGGTGCTGGGAGGCTTCTTCCGGGAGGGAGACGACCGGCCCGGCGCCGACCCGGTGATCGTCATCGGTTACACCATCTGGCAAGACCGCTACGGTGCCGCGCCTGAAGTCATCGGGCGAACGGTCCGCGCCAACGGCACGACGCGCACGATCATCGGCGTGGCGCCGGAGGGTTTCCTCTTCCCTGACCGCGAGCAGCTCTGGATTCCGGAGACCCTCGATCCGAACGCGAGCGCGCGAGGGGAAGGCCCCATGTGCTTCGGCGTGGGGCGGCTCAGAGACGGCACCTCGCTGGATGACGCGCGTGCCGAGTTCGCGACCATCGCGCGCCGGCTGGAGCAGGAATATCCGGAGACCAACGAAGGTATCGGCGCGGCCGTGATGGCATTCACCGAGCTCGGTGTGGGCCCCGAGATGTACGGGTTGATGCTCACGATGGTCGGCGCCGTCATCGGTGTGCTGCTGATCGCCTGCGCGAACGTGGCCAACCTGTTGCTCGCCCGGGCTTCGGTGCGCACCCGAGAGATCGCGGTGCGGACAGCGCTCGGCGCTCGCCGCGCCCGGATCATCACCCAGTTCATGACCGAGCTCCTGATCCTCTCGATCATCGGCGGTAGCCTCGGGTACGTCCTCGGCCGGGCTGGAGTAGAGTGGGGCGACAGGATATCCGTCATCAACCCACCGCCGTTCTGGATCAGGTTCGATTCAGATCACCGCGTCGTGCTCTTCGTGATCTCGATGGTCGTGCTATCGTGCATCGTCTCGGGGCTCGTGCCGGCGTTCCGCGCCACCGGCGTGAACGTGAACGAAGCCCTGAAAGACGAGGGCCGGGGGTCGTCGAGCTTCCGCATGGGCAAGTTCAGCGCCGGCCTCGTGGTGACCGAGGTCGCCCTGTCGTGCGGCCTGCTCATCCTCGCCGGGCTGATGGTCAAGAGCGTTGCTCGGCTGAAGACGCAGGACCTGCCCTTCGCGACCGAGAACATCTTCACCGCACGCCTCCGCCTGCTAATGGACGAGTACCGCGACGCCGGAAGCCGCATCCGCTTCTACGACGAATTGCTGCCGAGGCTACGAGCGATCCCCGGAGTCGAGGCGGCGACGCTCTCGGACGGGCTGCCGGCCGCTGGATACGGCTTACGGCGATTCGAGATAGAGGGAGAGTCGTACGGCTCGGAGGAAGACGTGCCCATCGCCCGCGAAGGCATCGTCACGCCGGGCTACTTCGAGACCTTCCAGACGCCCGTCCTCGCAGGCCGGACGTTCAGCATCATTGACCGGCGCGAGAGCCTGCCGGTGGCGATCGTCAACGAGACGTTCGTCCGCACGTTTTTCACCGACGGCGATCCTCTGGGACGGCGCCTGCGCATAGCCGGTGATTCGGCGGCGCAGTGGATGACTGTGGTCGGCGTCGTACCGGACATGAAGATGGAAGGCATCGAGAACCTGAGGGCCAGCCCGGCAGGCTACTACATACCGATCGCGCAGAGCCCCGTGGGCACCCGCGTCAGCGTTGCGATTAGGACGCGCGGCGCGCCAATGGCGCTCACGGCCGATGTCCGGAGCGCCGTCGAATCTGTCGACCCCGATCTCCCCATATACGACATCCTGTCGATTGAAGACGTGATCACGAGGGAGACCTGGTTCTACTGGTTCTTCGGCTGGACGTTCATGGTGTTCGGGTTCGTGGCCCTCTTCCTCGCGGCCGTCGGTCTGTACGGGGTAATGTCGTTCGCCGTGAGCCGGCGCACCCAGGAGATGGGGATCCGGATGGCGCTCGGCGCCGACGGCCCGATGCTGGTGCGCCTGGTCATGAAGCGGGGACTGATCGAGCTGAGCATCGGACTCACGCTCGGTATCGGGCTGGCCGCTCTGGGCGCCGGTCCGCTCCAGTTCTTCCTCTACGAGGTGAGCGCGCGCGATCCCGGCGTCTTCGGCGCCGTCCTACTCGCACTGGCCTTGACGGGCCTGCTGGCGAGCTTCGTGCCGGCGCGCCGGGTAACGCGGGTCGATCCGGTCACGGCGCTGACGGCGGAATAGAGGGCCCGCCGCCCAGCAATTCGGCGATTCGCGCGGCGCGATAGTCCCAGATCCTGCGGAGATCACGCTCCACGAACAGCCTGTGAACGAGCCGGCCGCCCGGGACGCCGTAGCGGACCTGATCGGTCATCTCCGTCCCCCCCTCGCGCTCGACGAAGGTGTGCTCGTGAATCCACCAGCGATACGGACCGCGCACCTGCGTATCGACGAAGCGGCGCGGCGGCTCCCAGATGGTGATCTGCGTGCGCCAGCGGACGGGTAGGCCGTGCAGCCGCAGCCGGTAATCGATGAGCGTGCCGGCGCCCATGGTGATCGGATCAGGCGTCAAGATCTCGAAATGCAGGAAGGGCGGGGTCAGCGCTTCCAGGTTACGCGCGTCGCCGAAGAAATCGAAGACTTCCCCCGGCGGCCGCGCCAACCGGGTGGTCGCCACCAGGAGATAGCCTTGATCCCAACGGGTGATGTTCAGGCCCACCGCGCCGAAGCCTCGCGACAGTTTCGCTCCGATTCTGTGGCGCCGCTGCACGACCCGGCGGTCGTCCGATCAGCACCTCAACACGCCAACTTTCGATCTTGCAACGAGTCCAGGGGCCTTCCCCCTGCCGCGCCGTTCGGCGTCCGACCCACCACAGCCGCACCCCGCCACGGCACACCAACGGAACCATGAGGCGAGGCTCACCGAGTATTTCCGATCTCTACCAGAGCGATCTCGACCGCCATCTGTTTGCGCCGGGGCCACGGAAGCGGCAGGGGCCACGGAAGCGGCAACCGGGCCCAACCGCCTGGCTCGCGGGCTGGCTGCGCGCCGCGGTCGCACTCGCTGTTTGGGGGCTGTTGAGCGGTCGCTGAGGCTGATGTCCCCTTCGCCGGCACGTCTACTCCGGCAGCCCGGACGCGGCGTCCTCCCTGGCGGGCACGCTCGCCTCCCGGGCACGGCTCAGCCGTCGCGCCAGCGACCAGGTGTAGACGGCCAGGATGATGGCGGTGACCACGTAGGCCCGCATGATGAAGCCCGCGTCCCGCATGCCCTGTGAGACGACGATCACCAGTATGATGGCCGCCAGCGCGAACGCGGCGGCGATGACCCCTGTCCTAGTCACCCGCCACCTCCAGTCTCATAGCCTGTAGCTCCTCGTCGCCGCGGATGCGGGCCAGCATGTAGCGGCGGGACAACAGGAAGATGTAGACCAGCAGGAACGCCACCATCATCGTGCGCAACGCCCAGACCATCGGGTTGTCTATGGTCTCAGGGCTGGACTGCACCTGGTGCAGCGTGCGCCACCAGCGGACCGAGAAGTAGACGATCGGCACGTTCACGAAGCCGACGATCGCCACCAGCGCCGCCGCCCGCGCTCGCCCTTCCGGGTCCTCCATGAAAGAGCGCAGCACCAGGTAGCCGGCGAAGGTGATCGCCATGATCGCGGTCGTCGTCAACCGCGGGTCCCACGTCCAGTACACATTCCAGGTCGGCCGACCCCAGAGCGAGCCGGTGATGAGCCCGGTGACGTTGAACAGGAGCCCGATCTCCGCGCCTGACAACGCCACGTAGTCGTAGCCCGGGTCCCGCGTCTTGAGATAGGCAATGCTCGCCACGAACGCCGTCAGGTAGCCGGCCGCCGTGCCGACCCAGCTGGGAAAGTGGATGTACATGATCCGGTACACATCGCCCATGATCCGCTCGGCCGGCGCCCAGACCAGGCCCAGATAGAGGCCGAGGGCCAGCAGCACGAGCGCGGCGATCCCGGCGATCGTCCCGCCGCGTCGCGCCGATGCCGCCGGCATCTTCGCCAGCCTCAGGCCGTAGGCGATGACGAGCAGTACGACCACCGCGACCACTGCAAACAACACGACTCTTCCTAGCATAGACGTCCCCGATGTCTTAAGCGACTAGTGTTCGATCACAGCAGTCCTGTTGCGTAATCGCGCGTCCAGGGGTCGGCACCGTGCCGCCGACGCACCTCTACTCCTCGATCGCGAACTCGAACGTCAACGTGCAGACCGTCAACAGCACCAGATCGATCAGCCCCAGAATTCGCAGCCAGGTCCACATCTCACCCATCGGATCGCCACGCACGACCAGCGTCGTCGCCTTCACCGCCGCCACCACCACCGGCACGAGGATGGGAAAGAGCAGCACCGGCAGCATGACGTCACGGGCCCTGAGGTTCGCCGTGAGCGCGGCGTAAAACGTACCCACCGCGGCGAAGCCCAGCGTGCCCAGCAGCGTCACGCCCAGCAGCGCGGGCAGCTTCGTCCACAGGTCTATGTTATAGAGGACCGCGGACACCGGGATGAGGATCAACTCCATGGCGCCGAGCACGATGAGGTTGGCGATGAGCTTGCCCGCGAAGATCGCCTTCTTGTCGCCCGGGTAGAGCCTCAGCGCCTCCATCCCGCCGCTCTCCATCTCCACCTGGAACGAGCGGCCGAGTGCCAGTATACCAGTGAAGAAGATCGCCACCCACAAGAGGCCCGGCCACAGATACTGCAGCAGCGTCTCGCCCACAGCGGTCATCCCCGGCGCCTCCGGGCCCAGCGCGAAGCTGAAGATGAAGAGCACCATCGCAGCGAAGAAGGCCATCGCGTTGAACGCCGCCTTGCTGCGCCGCTCGGTGAGCAGGTCCTTCCTGACCAGGGCCAGTGCACGGCGTGCGTCGCCCATCAGCGCTCCACCTCCAGGCCAACGGCCTCGGTCTCGCCCGACACCGTGCCTTTGTAGTCGGAGGTCGGACCATCGAACTCGATGCGCCCGCCCCGCAGCACGACGGCGCGATCGCAGAGCGCGAGCGCCCGGCCGATCTCGTGTGTGGCGATGAGCAGCGTCTTCTTCGCCTCGCGCAGCTCGCCGATGAAGCGGTCCACCCAGCCGATCCCCTCCACGTCCAGCGCGCCGTATGGCTCATCCAGCAGGACGAACTCCGGATCGTGGAGCGTGGCGCGTGCGAGCGCCAACCGCTTACCCATCCCGCTCGAGTAAGTGCGGACCTGTGTGTCCGCCGCGTCTGCCAGCCCCACATGGTCCAGGGCCTCGATGAGGTCGTGCTTCGAGGCTTGTATGCCGTACATCGTGGCGGCGAAGCGCAGGTTCTCCAGCCCGGTCAGCTCGCCGTACAGGTAGGTCTGGTGTGGCAGGACGCCCAGGTGCCGGCGCACCTCGTCCCCGTTCTTGGCCGTGGCGCCGAAGACCATCACCTGCCCGTAGGTCGGGCGCGTCACGGCGGTGATCACACGCAGGAGCGTGCTCTTGCCGGAGCCGTTCGGCCCCAGCAGGGCGACCAGCTCGCCGCGCTCGACCCTGAGATCGATGGCCTTGAGCGCCCAGGTCCGCACGTACCGCTTGCTGACCTGGCGGGCGTCCACGACCGGGGCCGCAGGATCTATAGCCACCCGGCCGGTGCCGGGAGCCACCTCGTTTCCGGCCATGCAGTTCCCTTCTGCTGCGTCTTAGCGAACGACAAGTAGTACCAGGCAGGCCCACCCCGGTCAAGGTAGCGGCCGCTCTGACTTGCCGGGCTCAGCGGCCGGCCGCAGAATACGCCGGCACGGAAGCGGCGCCGAACGCCAACGAGACTGGAGATCCGCTGTGCGAGCGCGCGTACCCCTCAGCTTGAGCCTTCCCCTCGGCCTGAGCCTGGCCCTCACCCTGGCGGCGCGACCGGCCGCCGGTCAGACCCGGGAACCCGAGGTCCAGGCCTACAGCTTCGTCTCCGAGCTCGGCAGCCCGTATGCGCTCTGGGTGAACCCGGGGGCCGCCGCGATCAACAGGCCGAGCCGCCTGATCGGCCACGTCAGCTTCGACCGCCCGGAGGCGAACGGCTGGTCCCTCGGCCAGTACCTGCTTGGAGTGCAGGCCGGCTACCTGTCGTTCGGCTACCGGCACGACGAGTTCGCCGCGCCGGGCGCCTACTCGCAGGGCGACGCCTACAGGTTCGTGCTGGGACTGGCGGCGCGAGGTGTCGGGCTGGGTGTATCCCGCACCTGGCAAACCGTGGGCGAGACAGAGAGCAGCTGGGAGCTCGGATGGATCTATCACGCCGAGTCCGGCCTTAGCGCCGGCCTCGTCTGGCGCGACATCGACTCACCCGAGGTACGCGACACGGTCCAGTACGAGCGGCTGATCGGCGCTTTCACCTTCCGGCCGCGTCGCGGCCCGCTCGCGGTCTCGCTGCAGGCGGACTACCGGACCGATGGCGGTGAGTTCCGGGCCTTCCGCGTGGGCGGCCGATTCGCCTTCCTGAGCGTACTGGATGGGATCGCTTCGGCCGAGTGGAACGGCGAAGGCGACTTCGAGGGATTCCGCATCGGGTTGGTCCCTCAGCAAGGGCGGTGACGCGCGCACGGCGAGCGCCGGCCTCGCCCTCGACACTCCGCGCAGCCGCTGATCGGCGGCCCTGCCAGCGCAACTCGCGATCCAGACGGACGGGAGGTGACGAGGGGCCTCCGAGCGTAACTCGCGAGCGGGCGAGAAATCCAGCTCGAACTGTACGCCGAGAAAGCTGCGGCGGTGGTGCGGCGTGATCCCGAGCCGGCTCAGACCCTCGCGGTGCTCGCGCGTCGAGTACCCCACGTTGCGCTCCCAGCCGTAGCCGGGGTACTGCCGGGCGAGCCGGGCCATTAACCTGTCGCGGGTGACCTTGGCGACGATGGCCGCACAGGCGATCGTGTGGCACTTGCAGTCGCCTTTGACGATGGCGAGGTGATCGCCGAGACACGGCTGAGGACGGCCGTCGATGAGCACGCAGTCGGGCGTGACGCCGAGCCGCCGCAGCGCCCGCTCCATCGCCAGGCCCGTGGCGCGGCGGATGTTCAGCCGCTCGATCTCCCGGGCCGACGCGGCACCGATGCCGACGGTGAGCGCTCGCTCGCAGATGACCTCGGCGAGCTCCTCGCGCTCCACAGCTCTAAGACGTTTGGAATCGACGGCGCCTTTGACGCCGCCCTCGACCGGTAGGACGACCGCGGCAGCGACGACGGGGCCGGCCAGCGAGCCGCACCCGACCTCGTCAACTCCTGCGATATGTGGGAAGCCTGCCCGCCAGTAGCGACGCTCGGTGGTCAGGGCGATGGCGCGGCGGCCCATGGCCAGGCCTCAGCCCGTCGTGTCCTCCTTGATACGCGCCTTCTTGCCGCGTAGGCCGCGCAGGTAGTACAGCTTGGCGCGCCGGACCTTGCCTCTGCGGATGATCTTCAGCTCCGCGATCGACGGGGAGTGCAGCGGGAAGATCCGCTCGACGCCCACGCCGCCCGACACCTTACGGATCGTGACCGTCTCACGGAGGCCGCCGCCCCTGCGGGCGATGCAGACGCCCTCGAACGGCTGGATCCGTTCCTTATCGCCTTCCCTCACGCGGACCAGCACGCGCACCGTATCGCCGGGGCTGACGTCGGGGATGTCGCTCCTCAGCTGCTGCTTCTCGATCTCGTGTAGAACGTCCATGGCCATACGACTCCTGCACCGGCGATCAGCGATCATCTTCTATTCGACAGCGATTCTTCCGAAACGCATCAAGATAATCAGCGCCCCCTCGAGCTCCAAGGGCGCCGCCCGGCTCAGCGGCCCGGCCGCTGCCACAGATCCGGGCGCAGCTTCCGCGTCAGCCGCTCCGCCTCGCGCCGGCGCCACTCCCCGATCACCGCGTGGTCACCGGAGCGCAGGGCCTCGGGCACCTCCATCCCGCGATACTCCGCCGGACGCGTGTAGGCCGGCGGCGCCAGGAGCGGCTCGTCGTAGAACGAGTCGCTGGCCGCCGACTCGTGGTCACCCAGGGCGCCGGGCAGCAGGCGCACCACCGCATCCACCACGCAGATGGCCGCCGGCTCACCACCGGAGAGCACGAAGTCGCCGACCGAGAAGATCTCGGTCGCCAGCCCTTCGGCCACGCGCCAATCCACGTCCTTGTAGTGACCGCAGAGCAGCGTCAGCTCCGGCTCCAGCGACAGGCGGACCGCGTCGTCATGCCGGAACAGCCGGCCGCGCGCGTCCAGGAGCACGATCGGCCCCTCGGGCTTCAGCGCGTCCACCGCCTCGAAGAACGGCTCCGGCTTCATCACCATCCCCGCGCCGCCCCCGTAGGGCTCGTCATCCACCGTACGGTGACGGTCGTGGGTGTAGTCACGCAGGTCCACCACCCGGTAGCCGACCAACCCGGCCCGCGCGGCCCGTCCGGGGATCCCCAGCGCGAGCGCCTGCTCGAAGAAGCCGGGGAAGATCGTCAGAACGTTGATCCGCATCTAGTTATCCCGCAGACCGCCGACCTGCGCCGGCCGTGCACAGGCAACACACAGGGGAGGTGTCACAGTTCAAGCAGACCGCGCATCGCTTCGATGACGATCCGGCCGGCCTCGAGATCCACCTTCTGCACGATCCGGCCCGCGAACGGGATCAGGTGCTCGCGCTGGCCGTCATCGACGTTCAGGAAGTGGCCCGCTCCGCCCTCATAGACCGCGGCGACTCGGCCGACTCGCTCTCCCTCCGCGGACCACACCTCCAGACCGACCAGATCGTGGAGGAAGTACTCGCCGCTCTCGAGGGGTCGGGCCTCCTCCCGCCGAATCAACAACGTCCGCCCCCGCAAGGCCTCGGCGCTATCGCGATCGCGGACGCCCTCGAAGCGAACGATCAGGCCGCCCTTGAACTCGCGGGCGGCCTGCACCGTCAGGCTCAGCTCGAGCCCCTCGGGCCGACCGCCCGCATCACCGACTCGCAGCCCCCGGCCCTGAGCGTAGACGCCCGCGACGTCGTCCGTCGCGGGCACCACGAAGCACTCACCTTTGATCCCGTGGGCTTTCCTGATCTCGCCGACAATCAGGAACTCGCCCCGGGTGCCTGTCGGATCCTGGGCTACGATTCCTCTTCCTGCTTCTCTGTCTCCACCTCAAGCTCAGCGGCCGGGGCCTCGGGCGCGGACTCCGGCGCCTCAGCCTCCGGCTCCGAAACCTCGGCCTCGGCCTTGACCTCGGCCGCCTCCACCTTCTCGGCCTTCGCCTTGGCCGCCTTCGGCTTGGCGGGCTTCTCCTTCACTTCCTGCTTCTCCGCTGGCGCTTCCACTTTAACAACCGGCCGGCCGGCGAGCACCGTCTGACCGTCAGCGTCGCCGATGACCACTTTCTCCTCGCCCTCGGCGCCATCAGCCAGCTTCTTCAGGACGCCGGCCTTGCGGAAGAGTGCGCTGACCGAGCTGCTCATCTCGGCGCCCTGGCGCAGCCAGTAGAGTGCTCGCTTCTCGTCGATCTCGATATATGATGGGTCGGTGCGCGGGTTGTACTTACCGATCGTCTCCGTGACACGCCCCTCACGCGCGTGGACGCTCCCGGCCACAACGATGCGGAACGACGCCTGCCGCTTCCGGCCAACCCTGCGCAGTCTAATCCTGGTCGCCATACAACTCCTTTGCTCTTGGAGGGCCGCCTAACTTAGGCGAACCCCCGGGCCGCATCAAGCCCCGGCCGGCCTGCCGCAGAGCGGCGCCAGATCAGCCGGCGTGGGATCCCTCCACATCGATGATCTCGCGCCTGCGAGTCCCGACCGAGATGTAACGGATGCGCAGCCCGGTGAGCTCGGCGATGCGATCCAGATAGGCCCGGGCTCCGCTGGGTAGATCCTCCAGCCGCCGCGCGTCCGCAGTCGAACTCTGCCATCCCGGCACGGTCTCGTAGATCGGCTCGATCTTGGCGAGCATCGCCAGGTCCGCCGGGAACTCCTCCAGCCGCTCGCCGCGCAGCCGATACCCCACGCACAGCTTCAGCTCGGGCAGCGGATCCAGAACGTCGAGCTTGCTCACCGCCAGCGCCGTGATCCCGTTGAGCCGGGCCGCATAGCCGACGACCACCGCGTCGAACCAGCCGGTCCGCCGCGGGCGGCCGGTGGTGGCGCCGTACTCGGCACCTAGCTCCCGCAGGTGCGCCGCCTGCTCCGGCGGCAATTCCGTAGGCAGCGGCCCGCTGCCGACCCGCGTCGTATAAGCCTTGACCACGCCCAGCACGGCGTCGATCGCCGTCGGACCGAGGCCGAGACCGGTGGCGGCGGCACCCGCGGTGGTATTCGAGGACGTGACGTACGGGTAAGTCCCGTGGTCCACATCGAGCATGGCCCCCTGGGCTCCCTCGAGCAGCAGCTTCTCGCCCCGGTCGAGTGCCCTCCTCAGCGCCAGACCCACATCGCACGCCATCGGCAGCAGGCGCGGGGCGAGGGCGGAGAGCTCATCGTATATCTGGCCGGCATCGACCGCGGTGTCGGAGGCCAAAGCCCGCAGCTTTCCCTGGGCCCGTGCCGTGCCCGCCTCGACCAGCTCGCGCAGGCGCTCCGGCGCCGCCAGGTCGGCGACGCGAATCCCGACCCGCGCCACCTTGTCCTCGTAGGCGTTGCCGATCCCCCGGCCCGTCGTCCCGATCGCCCCCTTGCCACGGCTCGCCTCCTGGGCCCGGTCGAGGAGCTTGTGATACGCCAGGACCAGCTGCACGCGTGAGCTGACCAGGACGCGGCCGTCCACCTTGTGGCCGCGTCGCTCGAGCTCCTGAATCTCCTCGAAGAACGTCACCGGGTCCAGCACCACGCCGTTGCCCAGCGCGCAACGCTTGCCGGGATGGAGTATGCCGGAAGGGATCTGATGCAGGATGAACTGGTCATCGCCGATGCGAACGGTATGGCCCGCGTTGGCGCCGCCCTGATAGCGGGCGACCCAGTCAGCATCCTTCGCCAGGACGTCGACGATCTTGCCTTTCCCCTCGTCGCCCCACTGGGAACCCACCACAACGAGGCAACGGACATCACCTCTGAGCATGATGACCTCAAACGAAAGGCCCCCATCAGGGGGGCCAGCAAAAAGCCCCCTCTCGGGGGCCGCCCTTTCGTTTATCCTCTGTGAGAAGCTAGACCGCCGCCCAGCACGTGTCAACTACAGCGCTGCAAAGACACCGATTATGGCGATGGCCAGACCGACGGCGATCTTGACGGCAGCCCCTGCGGCTCGGCCCAGCACCGCGCCCCAGCCGGCACCCAGCGTTACACGTATGTCGGTGTCCGGGCCACGCGCCAGCACGACCGCGCCCAGGAAGGAGCCCAGGAAGGCACCGATCACGTTGCCGATGATGGGGATCGGCGTGCCGACCAGCGTGCCCGCCAGGCCGCCGGCGAGGGCGCCCCAACCGGCGCGGCTGGAGGTGCCGTAGCGCCGTGCGAAGCGGAAGCCCAGCCACGCCTCCGCCATCTCGGCGACGAGCGCCAGGATCAGCACGGCGGCGATCGAGGTCCAGCCGACCTGCTCGAAGCCCACGAGAGCGGCGTAGCCGACCAGCGCCAGCACCATGAGCCAGAGTCCCGGCAGGCCGATGGGGATCAGGGCCAGACCGACAACGAAAGCGACGATCAGCAAGACGAACGCGGCCGACTCAGCCACGGTCCTCACCCGCCAGTAGTCCGGCCCGTGCCAGCTCCTCCCGTACCTGGGCCCGCGCCCTGTCGTCCAGCGGGCGCAGCGGCGGCCGCGGCTCACCGCCGACGTAGCCCAGCGCGTCGAGCGCGTACTTGACGCCCGCCACCCCGAGCTCGCGCACGATCTTGTTGTGCAGCGGCGTGATCTTCCCCTGCACGCCGCCGGCCTTGCCGACCGCGCCGGCCCGGAAGTGCTCGTAGACCTCTACCGACTGCCGCGGCGCGATGCACCCCATCGCCACGATGCCGCCAGCGGCGCCCGTCTCCAGCGCCGCGTACAGCAGTGCGCCCGAGCCGACCAGCACTCGGCAGTCCGCGCGCGCCGCATCGAGCAGCGCGCCCAGCAGCTTGAGGTCCCCGCTGGAATCCTTGATGCCCGCGATGTTGGGGTGGGTCCCCAGCTCGGCCAGCAGCCCGGGCGCGATCTCTACCGGCACGAACTGCGGGATGTTGTACAGGATGATGGGGATCGGGCTCGCATCGGCCAGCGACTCGAAGTGCCGTCGGAGCGCCTCCGCGTCCATCCGCGCTCGGTAGTAGGCCGGCGCCCGAACGAGCACGGCGTCCGCGCCGGCCTCCCCCACGGCGCGCGTCGCGCGTATCGTCGCCCGCGTCGACTCCGCGCCGGTCCCGGCGATCAGGGCCTGCTCGGGCGCCACGATATCACGGGCCCACTCGACCAGCTGAACGATCTCCTCTTCGTCGAGCAGCGGCGACTCGCCCGTGGAGCCGGCCACAACGAAGCCGTGCACGCCCGTGCCCCGCCAGGCGCGCAGGTTCTCCCGGAAGTGTACGGGAGCGATCTCGCCGGTCGAGGCGTCGTACGGCGTCGTGACCGGCAGGATGACGCCTTGCAGGTTCAAATCAGACCCTCCACCAGTTGCTCCTCGCCCAGCGTCCTCATCCGCAGCTCGAAGTCCGCCGGGTTCGACGCCGCCAACTTCGCCGTCTCGTACTCCACCAGATTGCCCTTCACCAGATCCATGAGGTGCTGATCGAAAGTCTGCATCCCGTACTGCGACTTCCCCTCCTCCATCAGATCGCGTATCTCGTGCAGCTTCGCCGGGTTCATGATGCAGTCGCGAATCGCGCCTGTCACCACCATCACCTCGGCGGCGAGGATCCGGCCGTTGCCGTCCTTGCGCGGCAGCAGGCGCTGCGAGATCGCCGCCGCCAGCGACTCCGCCAGCCGCACGCGCAGCATCTCCTGCTCCTCTGGCGGGAAGACGGAGATCGTTCGGCTGATCGTCGTCGCGGCGTCCGGCGTGTGCAGCGTCGAGATCACCAGGTGACCCGTCTCGCACGCCTTGATCGCCGTGTCGATCGTCTCGGTGTCACGCATCTCGCCGATCAGGATCACGTCCGGGTCCTCACGCAGCGCCGCACGCAGGCCCGTCTGGAACGAGCTCGTGTCGCTTCCCACCTCGCGCTGCGTGATCGAGCAGTTGATGTCCCGGTGCAGGTACTCGATCGGGTTCTCGAGCGTGATGATGTGGCGGCGGAAGTTCTGGTTGATGTAGTGGATCATCGCCGCCTGCGTCGTCGTCTTGCCCGAGCCCGTGACACCCGTCACCAGGATGAGACCCCGTGGCAGTGACGAGATCTCCGGCATCACCGGCGGCAGGTTGAGCTCCTCGAACTTCGGGATCTCCACCGGGATGATACGCAGCACGATCATGAAGCTGCCGCGCTGCTTGAGGATGTTGACCCGGAAACGCCCCAGCCCCGGGACGCCCCAGGCGCAGTCGTAGTCGGTGATGCGGTCGATGTTGTTGCGATCCCGCCCCAGCCCCGGGACGCCCCAGGCGCAGTCGTAGTCGGTGATGCGGTCGATGTTGTTGCGATCCCGCTCGTTGGGGATCAAGCGCATCGCGATCTCACGCGTCTGCTCAGGCGTCAGCAGCTGCTTGGTCATCGGCACAAGCTCACCGTGGATCCGAGCACGGAACACGTCGCCCGCCTTGATGTGCAGGTCGCTGGCACTGCGCTCGATCGCTGCCCTCAGTATCTTCTCCATAACCCACTCCTAGTAGCCAGCCTGCTTGTTCACCACGTTGAGCAGCGGCTCACCCGCGAGGTAGCGCCTTATGTTCTCAAGGATCAGCTGCGTCTCTCGCTCCCAGAATCGCGGGCTGACCCCGCCGATATGAGGCGTCAGGCAGACGTTGTCCAACTCCCAGAGGGGACTACACTCCGGAAGCGGCTCGTCCCAGTAGACGTCGAGCCCCGCGCCGCGGATCGAACGCGCCCGTAGCGCCGCGATGAGGGCCTCCTCATCCACGATCCGCCCGCGCGCCACGTTGATGAGCACCGCCCCCTCCTTCATAGCCGCGAGCTCCGGCGCGCCGATCAGCCCGTCGGTCTCCCGCGTGTGCGGGACGCTGATCACCACGTAATCGCTACCCGCGAGGACCTTTGTGAGGTCCTCGGGCCCGAACAGCCGATCCGTATCTCCCGCAGTGCCTGCCGCCGGGTCGCGATCCACTGCCCACACCTGCATGCCGAGCGCCTTGGCACGCCGCGCCACCTGACGGCCGATCCTGCCGAGCCCGATGATCCCGACCACGGAATCGACCAACTCACTCACCGGGCTCGGAGCACAGGCGATCCGGTCGCGATCCCAGAGCCGGCCGGCCCGTCGACTCGCCTCCACCTGGTCGAACGCCCGGGCGAAGTAGAACATCATCGCCAGCGCGTGCTCGGCCACCGGCACGCCGTGCGTGCCCGCCGAGTTGGTGAAGACCACGTCGCTCTCCAGCATCTCCCGATAGAGCGAGCCGCCTACGCCGGCTGCGCCCGAGTGCACCCAGCGCAGCTTCTCGCTCGCCGCAAACACTTCGCGCGGGATGCCGAAACCGCAGTACACTTCCGCGTCCCTCAGCGCCTCCAGCAGCGCCGGCGTTGCGCGCGACAGCCCGTCCCCTGAACCGTCGGCCTCCTCCGCCACCTGAACCACCTCCCAGTCCGGCGGCAGGGCGGCGCGAATCCGCTCCGCGTCCCCTTCAGGCATGCACCACAAGGGGTAACGGGAGGAGAACATGTAGATGACGAAACGGCGGGGTGATGGGGGAGTCATGATCGAGCCGACAGGACCATCTGTCATATTATAGTGCCGAACGCCCTTCCGTGCGTAGCCGAACTCAGTGGAGCGTAATTCTCCTCACACCCTCCAGTTCCGCCAGCTCGGTTAGCGCCCCGTCCCGTTTCCTCGCTGAGCCCACGACCTCGTACGACGCCCGAAAGCGCTCCTGTTGCTTCTCCACCTTCTCGGGCCAGGCACGCAGCCCGTGCTTCTGGAACAGCTCCGCGATCTCTTCTAGAAGCTCCGGTCGCGGATCAACCGTCACGTCCAGCCTCACGGCCTTACGGCGCTTGAACAGGTAGTCCTCCGCCCGCCCCAGCAGGATCAGCGTCACCGCCACCAGCGCCGTGCCGCCCACGGCCTCCACGTAGGCGTGGGCACCCACCGCCAGACCGATCGCCGCTACCACCCACAGCGTGGCCGCCGTCGTGAGTCCGACGATGCTGCCCCGTGCAACCAGGATCGTGCCGGCGCCGATGAAGCCGATCCCCGAGACAACCTGTGCCGCGATCCGGCCTGGGTCCGCGGGGCCGACGGTCGCGGCGCCCGCCACCTTCTGGGAGACATCCATGAGCAGCGCGGCACCGACGCAGATCAGGATGTTGGTGCGGAGTCCGGCGGGCTTACCGGCGAGCTCGCGCTCCAGGCCGATGATGCCGCCCAGCACGGTAGCCAGCACCAGGCGACCGAGCAGGCTCAGCCGCAGCGCCTCGATCCAGTTCGGGTCAAGCCAGTCCACCACCCGACCCTCCTCGTGTCATTCGACCTTCGCTTGCGCCGGCTTCATCACGCCGGCCAGCCCCATGCGCTCCCTGACGTCCGCCATCGTCTGCGCGGCGATCTCGCGGCAGTGCCGGGCACCCGCGGCCAGCACGTCGTAGACGTACTCCGGTCTCTCGCGCAGCGCCAAGGCGCGCTCACGGATGGGCCCCAGCTCCGCGACCATGTTCTCGGTCAGCCGGCGCTTGCACTCGATGCAGCCGATTCCTGCGCTGCGGCACCCCTCCTCCGCCCAAGCCATGTCCGCCTCGCTGGAGAAATAGCGATGCAGGCTGAAGATGTTGCAGACGTTCGGGTTGCCCGGATCGGTGCGCCGCACCCGCGCCGGGTCGGTCAGCGCCACGCGGATTCTATCCCAGGTCTCCTCCGGCGATTCCAGCAGTCCCACCGTGTTGCCCAGCGACTTCGACATCTTCGCCTGCCCGTCCAGCCCCATCACGCGGCGCACCCGGCTGACCAGGGCCTGCGGCTCCGGGAAATATTCGCCGAAGTGGGCGTTCCACTTGCGGGCGATCTCGCGCGTCAGCTCGATGTGCTGGACCTGGTCCTCGCCCACCGGCACCAGCGAGGCGTGATAGAGCAGGATGTCGGCGGCCTGTAGCACCGGGTAGTTGAGCAGGCCGGCCAGCACCGAACCCTCTCGCGAGGCCTTGTCCTTGTACTGCGTCATCCGTTCCAGCTCACCGAGCGGCGTCACCGTGGTGAAGACCCAGGCCAGCTCACAGTGCTCCGGTACGTCCGACTGCACGAAGATCGTGCACTTCTCCGGGTCCAGGCCGGCTGCCATGAGCACGACCGCCACATCGAAGACGGTCCCCGGCATCTCCGCTGGCTCGAACGCCTGGGTGATCGCGTGTAAGTCCACGATGCAGAAGAAGCACTCGTAGCGGTCCTGTAGCGGGACCCAGTTCTTGATCGCGCCCAGGTAGTTGCCGATATGCGGCTCGCCTGACGGCTGGATGCCGCTGAACACGCGCAGCTTGGCTTCGCTCATTCGCTGCTGGCTCGAGTGAAAGAGAAACGTTGGGCGTGGAGGCAGGGCGCTGGGAAGATCCGACGCCCCGTCCCAACACCCAACGTCGGCCGCTGGTCGTCGTGCCAGCGGTGGCTTAAGTTACCGCGCGCTAACGACATGATCAAGCTATGAGCTCGCTCGACGACCTGCTGCACACCGCCCAGAGGGCCGCCCACACCGCGGCGGACGTACACCGCCGCTCGCACCGGGTCGACACGGGCGCCTGGACCGAGAAGGGCCACTCCGACTGGGTGAGCGAAGTGGATCACGAAGCGGAGGAGGCTGCCGTCGCCGAGGTGCGCGCCGTCTTCCCGGACCACGCCATCGCCGCCGAGGAGCGCGACTGGGGCGGGCCGTCGCCTGACGAGGCGGAGGTGAGCTGGTACATCGATCCGCTGGATGGCACCACCAACTACCTGCACGGCTACCCCTTCCACTCCGCCTCCGTGGCCGCCGTCGATTCCCAGGGGCTCGCCGCGGCAGTCGTGATCAACTCCGGCCGCTGGGAGACCTTCCAAGCGGTGCGTGGAGAGGGCGCCCAGAAGGACGGGCACCCGATCTCGGTTTCCGGGGTGAGCGAGCTGAAGCACGCGCTCATCGGGACGGGCTTCCCCTTCAAGCGGACGGAGCTGCTCGACTCCTACCTGGCGCAGTTCAAGGCGATCCTGCCGAGGACCAGCGGAATCCGGCGCACCGGCTCCGCCGCCATCGACCTCTGCGACCTCGCCTGCGGCCGCCTGGACGGCTTCTGGGAGCTCTACCTCGCGCCCTGGGACGTGGCGGCCGGCGTGCTCATCCTGCGGGAGGCCGGCGGCATCATCACCGACCTGGCGGGGAGGGAGGAGGTCATCAAGCACGGCGCCTTCATCGCCGGCAACCCGGAGATCTATCCGGCGCTCCGCCGCATCGTCCAGCAGGCGACTTCCGAGTCAGCGGCCGGGTAATTTGTTGAGAGCCAAGTCTACCGCCCCTCTAGCCGACAGAGGCTGGAGAACGCGGCGCCGGCTCACTCGCGCCGCAGCACCTCCACCGGATTGACCTGCGTGGCACGCCAGGCAGGCAGGAAACAGGCCAGCGCGGCCACCAGGCCGAGGAACCCGACCGCGCCCACATACGCCGTGGGATCCAGTGGCTGGGTCTCGAACAGGAGCTGTTGGACCAGGAGCGTCCCGGGGTAGGCAGCGGCCACGCCCAGGAGCAGGCCGAGCCCGGCCAACAGCAATCCTCTTCTCAGGATCATGCCGAGCAGGTCGCCATTCGAAGCGCCCATGGCCATACGGACTCCGATCTCGTTCTGTCGCTGAGTGACGTGGTAGGCGAGCACACCGTAGAGCCCGATCGCCGTGAGAGCGAGGGCGACGCACGAGAAGAGAACCAGGGACAAGATCACGATCCGGAACCCGGCTACTTCATCATCGAGGACCGACGCCATCGTAGAGACCTTCGCGAAAAGAACGTTCGGGTCCTTCTGGCGCAGCAGGTCTTCTATCGGTCCCACGAGCGTAGTCGGGTCACCCGACGTGCGAACGGCGATTTGCGCCCGCGCCGGACCCATCTGGGCGAACGACATGTACATTGCGGCGTCGGGCGCACGGCGCAGGGTGTTCACGCGCGCATCCCCCACCACACCGACGACCTCGAAGGTTCGCCAACCGGCGACGCTCACCATGCGGCCGATGGGATCCGAGCCCTGGAAGAGCCTCTGCACCACGCCCTCGCTCAGCACGATGACATAGGGACTGCCTGGCACATCGGTCGCCGCGATGTCCCTTCCCGCAATGAGTGGAATGCCCATCGTACCGAAGTACCCGGACGGCACCCAACGGGCCATAGCCGTGAAGTCCTCCTGTGGCGACTGAGGCGGCCGTTCCACGGGCCAGACGGACCAGTCCTGCCAGGGGCTGCGGATCGGCAGCTTGTTGATCACGGTCGCCGAGACCACGCCCGGCAGCGTCTCGATCTCCTCGAGCAGCGACGTGAAGAACTGGTTACGCTCCTCGCGTGTTGGGTAGTTGCTGACCTGGATCTGCATCTGACCGGTCAGGAGATTGTCCGAGTCGAAGCCGAGATCAACCGTCGATAGATGTGCGAAGCTGCGGATCAGCAGGCCCGATCCGATGAGCAGCGCCACCGAAAGCGCCACCTGCAGAACCACGAGCCCGCTGCGCAGCCGGCTGCTGTGGATGCCTTCGGACGTGCGCGGCCCCGACCTCAGCTGCTCAGCCGGCTGGGTGGCCGTGCCGCGCAGGGCTGGAACCACACCGACCAGGGTTCCGGTCGCAATCGACACCAGTAGAGTGAACACAAGCGCCGCCGCGCTGATGACGGGACGCTCCATGCCTAGCTCCCCGATGGGAAGCAACTGCAGTATCACCCCCTGCAGCAGATAGGCGACCGTGATACCGAGAAGGCCTGCCGCCACCGTGAGGATCAGGCTCTCCGTCAGGAGCTGGCGGAGCAGGCGACGCCGGGAAGCCCCCAGCGCCGAGCGCATCGCCATCTCAGAAAGGCGCCTTTCCCCTCGCGCCAGAAGCAGCCCGGCCACATTACCACAGGCGATGAGCAGCACCAGCACCGTCGTACCCATGAGCAGCAGCAGGCTCAGGCGGACGTCACGCACCATGTAGCTCTGCAGTTCTGCCAGCAACAGCGCCTTACCCGCGTTGCTCTCGGGGTACTGCTCCGCCAGGGCGCTGGAGACCACATCCACGTCGCTCTGGGCCTGTTCCATAGTCACTCCCGACCTCAGCCGCCCGACGACGAGGTGACTGTGCGAATCTCGCTCCGAATCAAACGGGCCAGCCCTGTCGACCAAGCCCCAGACATCGGCATCGAACAAGAACCGGAAACTTTGCGGCATCACTCCCACGACGGTGAACGGAGAACCGTCGACGTTGAGCGTACTCCCTACCGCGTCCGGGTCGCCCCCGAAACGGCTCTGCCAGAAGCCGTAGCTGATCAGGATCACACCGGCGCCGCTCGGGACCTCCTCTTCCGGCAGGAAATGCCGGCCGACGATCGGGTTCACCCCGAGGGTACGGAACAGATTCCAGGTGACAAACCCTGCGTCGACCAGTTCAGGCTGGCGTCCACCCGTAACGGTGAACTGCATCGTGAACGTCGTGAGCGCGGCGAGCTCCTCGAACGACCGGCTGCTTTCCCGGTAGTCGAAGTAGTCGACCCTGGAGACAGGTCCGGACAAGACTCCATCGAACGTCTTCAGACCGACGACCAACCGGTCGGGCTCCTGGAACGGGATGCCGCGCAGCAGGGCCGTATGGATCGTGCTGAAGAGGGCCGTAGTGGCGCCGATGCCGATGGCGAGAATCAGAATGGCGACGACCGCGAACCCCGCGTTCTTCCTCAGTGTGCGGACAGCGTATCGGATATCCTGTAAGAGCGTGTCGAGCCCGGCCCCGAGCCTCTTCTCCCGCACCTTCTCCTTCACCTGCTCGATACCACCGAGCTCGAGCCGTGCTGCTCGACGCGCCTGCTCCGGACTCATGCCTGCCCGCACCTTCTCTTCCGTCAGCAGGTCCAGATAACTGCTGAGCTCCTCATCCAGGTCCCGATCCAGCTCCTCCTTGCGGAAGAGCGACTGGAGAATGCTGATGATCCGTGTGTATGCCGGCATGGGACCCCCTCAGGTAGCCTCCATGACTCTCGTGATCGCCAGGGTGACCTGCGCCCAGTTCCGCTTCTCCTCACCTAACCGACGCCTGCCAGCCGAGGTCAGCCGGTAGAACTTGGCCCGCCGGTTGTTCTCCGACTCGCCCCA
>JBDHKG010000115.1:0-20239 GCA_039586495.1 Gemmatimonadota bacterium
CTCCCGCACGTTCCTCATGTTCAGTAAACGAGCGACCGAGCGCTGGTCGGATCTCAAGTACGTTGAAGAAGTCCCATGACACAGAGTACCCAGCTAAACGCTCGGGATAATCGACTCCAGAAAGGGTGTAGCCGACACTGCGGAATCCCACGACCTGCATCGTGCGAGAACGGGCTCGGAAGTCCACCAGATTGGGAATCGACTGTCCAGTGTACTCCCACCCCCTCTCACGATTCACCCCGTAGATCTCCACCAATCGGCTGGCGTCGGGAAGAGGAAGCGGGTGGAGCATAACGGCATCCAAAGCGCCAAACATCGTGACAGATGAGCCAATGCCCACCGCCAGCGTGATCACAGCAACAGCGGCAACTCCTCGGTGCGTCATCAGTTGACGCAGCGAAGCCCGGATGTCGGAGACCAGTCCGAACACGAGTGGGATCATCGTCCTACTGTTGTTAATAGTACTGTTGCACCTATTGTCCTGGCTGACGGCGGAGCGGGTGATGATCCATGTCCCACGTGGCGCGCCCGTCGCGGGCAGACGGTCCAAGGCGGCCACGTTTTCGAACGCCGGAATGTTCTCGGCGTAAAGGATCCTGTGGCTCTCGAACAGCCTGGACTGCCCGTAGTCGATGCTCGGCGTGTCGCTGCCGAGGGTATCGATCCGACGGTTCTCGACTAGCCAGCGGGAGTCCCACAGCCTAGCGCCTCTCGATTTGTCCGTTCTTGGGATAGACGTTCAGGATCCTGGGCTACAGACCCCTACGCCCATTTGATCGTGCCTCATTGCCTTCTGCCGTAAGGCTCCGCTCAACGCGATGGGCCCGGCGCCAGCACTTAGTGACGGTCACATCACACCCTTCACTCTCATCTTCCAGTGGCAAAGCGCGTGCCACTCGGTGTCGCGCTCCTAAACGAGCGCGGCAAGAGAAACGACGATCTCTAGTTCTTTGGGCGACCGTTTCTGGGACGCGGCGTACCGAAAGCGAACATCAAGAACAGCAGCGTGGCCGCTGCCCACGCTCACAGTTTCATCAGGTCAATGCTGTCCTATTCTCGTCCACCTTTTCACCATAGGGCCAGCTCTCGAAGGTCTGGCCCGATGGCCGCTGGCTCGCGTATAAATGGAACGAGAGCGGTATCGACGAGATCGTCAAGGCAGCGAAGCAGGCGCCGGGCGCCGCGCTACGGCAAGCGTGCCACCCGGCTCAGGCTCGCAACCGGCTGCCCGGCTACTCGATCTTATCCGCGCGCGTCCCCTGCACCACGAACGCCACCACCCGGCCGTCCTCTCTAAGGAACGTCACACGGGTGCCAGCGTCACGCGAGAAGAACACCGACTCCGACTCCGGCAGCAGCTCGACGCGTGGGAAGAATGGCACGAGGCCCGCCTCGGCCCACAGCCGTCCGTCGACGTACTCGAGGGTCACCACGCCGCCGGGCGGCATGTTGTAGCGGCCCGCCAACTCCTCGTAGATCGTAGGTTCCAGCTCCACGACGACCCGCTCGTCCAGCTCGAAGCCCGCCCAGCCGTACTCGATCCCGATGTTGATGAGGATTTCCTGTGCCAGGGCGCCGCCGTTATCCGAGTTGGTCATGATGGCCGCGCCGCTGCCACCCTCGATGAAGGCGGTGAACGTGCAGCGGAAACCCTCGTTCGAGCCGCCCTGCCCGAAGCGGGCGCCATCTCCCTTGATCTGCGGCCCCAGCCCTTGGTCGTTCATGCCGGGCGTCAGCATCTGCCGGGCCATCTCCCTCGACAGCACCGCCTCCGAGTCGCCGTTGTAGGCCTCCTGAATGGCTACGGCCAAGCGGGCGAGGTCGGTGGGCGTGGTCCAGAAACCGGCGGCCGCCATCTCGGGATATATGTGCCATTTGCCCTCGACCTCTTCTCCGTCCGACCGGTAGCCGGTCGCCGCCTGCTCCCAGCGCGCCGCCGGCAGCGGCTGCTCGTAGGTGCTCTCGCTCATGCCGAATGGCTCGAGCACCGTCTCTCGCAAGATCTCCGGGAACGGCTTCCCAGTGACGTCAGTCAGCAGCTGCTGCATCACCGTGTAGCCGCCGCCCGAGTACCGCCATTCGGTTCGCGGCTCCATGTCGACTCGGATGGGATCGGTGTTCCCTTCGCCGTCCAGCACTCCGATCGTCGACGGTATCTCCTCATCGCGCGCGTAGCCGGGGAAGCCGTGCACGGTCATCCCCGCCGTGTGCGTGACCAGGGCGCGGACCGTTACCGGTTGCGCTTCCGTGTACTCGTTCTCCGGAACCTTCCAGCTCACGAGCTTGCCGTTCACGTCCTCATCGAGATCGATCAGGCCGTCTTGGACGAACTTTAGAGCCGCCGTCGCCGCCACCGGCTTGCTGATCGACGCCGCCTGGAAGAGGGTTGCGGTGGTGACGGGCCGCCCCGCTTCCACGTCGGCCAACCCGTAGCCGCGGGCCCACTCGATGGCGCCGCCGTTGATCACAGCGATGCTGACGCCGGGCACGCCCACCTCCTCCATCCGCTCCGCCAGCGTGGCGGTCTCCAGCGGCTCGCCGCGGATGACCAAACGCGGCACCAGGCGGTTCTCGATCGCCGCGATGTGCGACTCGACGTCCTGACCTGCCTGCTCGGCCTGACAGGCCACCAAGCCCACGATCAGCAGCGCCCACAGCCTGTGCATGTCCCTCTCCTGTCATTGGGGATGGATGGTCGACGTCCCGCAACGAGCGGTTGAGGCTGGTCGGACTGAGGTTGGGGGACCTTACCTAGTAATACGGCGGTCCGAAAAACGCTGTTTCAAGCTGGCACCATCCAGGCCGCAATGGGATACTCCGCCGAACCGGAATCGATAACGATTAGCGGTGGCTAACGCCGGCGGGTTCTCACGCCGCCAACCGCTCAAGGACACCGCTAAAGGGGAGCCCTCTAAGAACCGGTCCGGTTGTGGATCGGTCCCGGGACCGCGAAGATGTCTTTGCCTTCCTCGAGCGCATAATGCGCGGTGATCAGGGCACCGCTCCGCTCCGGCGCCTCCACCACCAGCACGGCCCGTGCAAGGCCGGCGATGAGACGATTGCGTTGAGGGAAATGGTACTTGAGCGGCGGCGTGCCCGGCGGGAACTCGGTCACGAGGCAGCCACGCTCGGCCATCAGCTCGGTCAGATCCTCGTGCTCCGGCGGATAGGGGACGTCGAGCCCCGTACCGAGGACAGCGACGGTGTCGCCCCCGACATCGAGGGCCGTGCGGTGAGCGATGCTGTCGATCCCGCGCGGCTGAGAAGCTCGAGCCGGCCCAGGACGAAGAGAACGGGCGGTGGCTGCGGCAGACGGCGCAGCGCCTCAGGGTAGTCAGGCTGCCGAACGTCGACGACGATCGCCCCGAGATCGGCCAGCGCCCGCGCCGCCTCTTCGGCCCGCGGGTCCGCTGTGGGGCCCAGCCGCTCCGGCTTCGGCATGAAGCTGCAGACTTCACGCCAGATCTCCGGGACCGCCAACAGCGCCGACTCGGCCGAGCCGCAGCGCTCCAGCATGTGGGCTAACGGGGCGTTCTCGCGGGAGGTGACGGTACGCAACTTGATGAGAGCCGGCCACTCGCTGCGCGGCGACGTCATGAGCCGGCGTCGCTGAGATCGTCAGGCTCGCCGGCCTCGCCTTCCGCTTCGATCACGCGACGCACCGCGGCCCAGAGACCTTCCACAAACTCGTTCAGGCCGGTCCGGGCGACGCCGGAGACCCGGTAGGTCGGGAAGGCATCCGGCACCGCGAGAACGGGTGGATCCACGCCGGGGGGTAGCAGGTCGGCCTTCGAGAGGACGACGCAGTGGGGCTTCCCTGCCAGCTCCGCGCTGTACTCGCCCAGCTCGCGCCGCAGCAGCTCGTACTCCGCCTGGTGATCCTCGGCGTCCACCGGTACCAGGTAGGCCAGGGTGCGGGTGCGCTCGATGTGGCGGAGGAAGCGAAGTCCCAGGCCTTTCCCCTCATGCGCTCCCTCGATGATCCCGGGGATGTCGGCCAGCACCATGCTCCGGCCCTCAGACAGCCCTACCACGCCGAGGTGTGGCTCGAGGGTGGTGAACGGATACTCGGCAATCTTGGGCCGAGCGGCTGAGACCGCGGCCAGCAGCGTGCTCTTCCCCGCATTCGGCTGGCCCACCAGCCCCACGTCGGCGATCAGCTTCAGCTCGAGCTCGATCCGCCGCTCCGCACCGGGCTGGCCGGGCTCGTGCTCGCGTGGCGTTCGGTGGGTCGGGGTGGCGAAGGCGGCGTTGCCCCGGCCGCCACGGCCGCCCCGCGCCGCCACGCAGCGATCCACCGCCTTCAGCAGCTCGCCCAAGAACTCACCCGTGTCGGCGTCCTTCACCACGGTACCGGGCGGGACCCGCAGGACGAGGTCCGCGCCCGACTCACCGGTTCTCTTCTTGCCCTGTCCGTGCCGGCCTCGCTCGGCCCGGTACTGGTGCTGGTAGTGGTAATCCAGCAGGGTGGAAAGTTGGGGGTCCGCTATCAACACAACGTCACCGCCGTGGCCGCCGTCACCGCCGTCGGGTCCACCGCGGGGTACGAACTTCTCGCGGCGGAAGGAGACACAGCCCGACCCTCCGTCGCCGCCGCGTACGTGGATGACCGCGTGATCGATGAGCATGACTACTGGCTGTCGAGCACCGCTGACCAGAGATCTCGGGCCAGCTCCAGGTTCTCGGCCGGCGCGAACGCCGCGGCGCGCCGAATCGTCTTCTCGACATCCTCGGGCGCGACCGCGGCGTTCAGTGCCCCCTTGAGATGCGAACGGAGCTGCCGGCGCCCGCTTTCTCCCTGAACCACGAGCATCGCGACGATCAGCATCTCGCGAGTCCCGAGGCCCAAGCCGGGCCGGCCCAACACCTTCCCATAGCCCTCCATCACCATCCAGCGGTCCAGCTCCGGGTGGAAGCGCGCGATGTTCTGGCGCAGCTGCTCATAGTGGTCGCCGTAGACCGTAGTGCATGTCCGCGCGCCGCGCTCCATCCACAAGCCGGGATCCTCGTCCGCCGGGTCCGGCGTCTCGACACCTTGGGCCCGCCAGCGGCGGAAAGCCTCGATTGCGGAAGGGAAGCCGAGAAAGAGGTACGATTGAAGGATGGCCTCTTCCACCTCAGACTCGCGGCCAGCCTCACGCAACCGGCCGAGGGCCAAGTCCATGCCAGCGAGATCCCCCGCCGCTTGCGCAGCCGCGAGATCGACCAGGTCCCACACCCAGGCGGACTCAGCTCCCATCGACCGCGCTTGCCTCAGCCTCTTGGGCGAGACAGTCCCTGAAACGCCGGATCATCGCACAGAGCCCCGAGGTGTCTCTCAGTCTGCAGGTGGATGCACTACTCAACGCGTTGGATGCGGAACTCCGCCCGGACCTCCCCGACGATCTCACCGACCGTGTTCTCGACTGTGCCGACATGATGCTGATCAAGCACCAGCAGCTGGTCGGCTTTCAACAACTCGATCTGGGCAAGGAACTCCACGACCGCCGGCCCCACAGCACGGTCCCGGCCGTCCTCGACCTTCAGCGCGAGGCCCCAGCCCCGCTCGTGATCGCCAACGGCGAAGACGCCGTCGGCGCCGTTCTTGGCCAGGAGCCGCCCGCCCGTGACCTCCATCAACCGCGTCGACAGGCGGCCCGTGCCCGCCGCGAAATACGGCTCGCGCGTCATCGCCGCCGTCACCACACCCGCCGGGCCCTCAGGATCACGCCGGGCAGTCGCCACAAGTTGGGCGTACGCCCCGGCGATGATGTTGAGCGGGCTGGCGAACGAGACGACGCCGCAGCCGTCGGTGCCCCGCGGCAGCGCCTCGCAGGTCGAGTTCGTCCAGGTACCGAGCTCACAGCAAACACGCGCCTGCACGGGATGATCCGCACAGCGGTAGCCCTTCGGTTTCACACCCCGATGCCGCGCCCAGGCGAGCATACCCGCGTGCTTGCCCGAGCAGTTGTTGTGGATCGGTGAGGGCGCCCGACACTCACGGATCAAAGCGTCGGCAGAGGGCTTGTGCAGCGGCCAGTGCGCTCCGCACTCCAGGTCGTGCTCCGAGCAGCCCGTCTTCTTCAGCAGCGCCCGCACCGTCTCCACATGGTCGGGTTCGCCCGAGTGGGAGGCACAGCAGACTGCCAGCTCGGCGTCGGTGAACCCGAAGGCCTGCGCCACGCCGTCGGCCACCAGGGGCAGCGCCTGAAACGGCTTCGCCGTGGAGCGGAAGAAGGTGAAGAACTCCGGGTCGCCCAACCAGGCGAGCAGCTGACCCTGTGCGTCCACCAGCGCCGCCGAGATCCGGTGCCGGGACTCGACCCGACCGCCGCGTCTCACCTCGATCACGGCATCACCTCTATCACTCCACGACCACTCCTCACGCACTTGCTTCCCGCCGCGAGTAGATGGAGATGGCCACGCCCAGAAGAATCAGAACGCCCCCTACCACGGTGGCCGGTCCCGGAACCTCACGACCGCCGAGGAGCCACCAGGCCAGGAGGCTCGCGCCAATCGGCTCGCCCAGAACGGCCAGGCTCACAATATAGGCGCGCACGTGGCGCAGCGCCCAATTGAAGCCTGTATGACCCAAGAGCATAGGCCCCGCAGCAAGCCCGGCGAAGATCCACCACTCCCGTGCCGGGTAGCCGACGAAGGACTCGCCGCGCCCTGCGATGAAGGGCACGAGAATCAGCGCCGCGATTGCATAGACCCAGGCGACGTACGGCCAGATGCCTAGCACCCGACGCTGGCGCCGGCCGATCACGAAGTAGCCCGCCATCAGCACGCCCCCGAGCAGCGCGAGGGCGTTCCCCTTCTGCGCCTCGAGACCCAGGGCGAGAGTCGCACCGCCGACCACGGCAGCCCCCAGCGCAGCGACAACGATCCCGGCCCACTCGCCGGCGCCGGGACGTTCACGCAACCAGAGGGCGGACAGCCCGGCGGCGAACAGCGGATGCAGGTTCACCAGCAGCGTCGAGGAGGCCACCGTGGTGTACTCGAGCGAGATGAACCAGGTGACGAAGTGAAAGGCAAGCAGCACACCGGCCAGCCCGAGCATAGTCAGGTCACCGCACTTGACACGTGTCAGCCGCGGCCACTCACGGCGTGCGGTGAGGGCGACAGCAATGACCAGCAGCGACAGGCTGAGTCGCCAGAAGGCCAGCACGTACGCCGAGACGTGCGACCAGCGCACGAGGATCGCTGCCCACGAGACACCTACGATGGCAAGCGCGATGACGAGCGCCGGCGGTACAGCGGGCCGTGGCGGGCCAGGTGATACTGGCACAACGGGCCCCGCCATCAGCGGCCCGCGAAGTTCAACAGATTCCCGACGGCGATCCGGAGACCCAGAATCAGAAAGACGGCAGCGAACAGCCAGCGCAGCGCGTGAGTGGGCATCCGCTGCTGAACGAAGGCGCCAACGGGCACAGCGACCAGCGCTCCAACAGCCAGGCCGAGGCAGGCTGGCAGATGGAAGTACGCGAGCGCTGTCCCACTCGCGTGGTCAGCCCATCCGCTGACGGCGTAGGCGATGACGCCGGTCAAAGCCGTGAACGTGATGACGGCAAGTGAGGTCGCGGAGACCTTGCGCAGCGAGATGTGGAGCCCGTAGATCAGCACCGGGATGGCAACGAGCCCACCGCCCACGCCGAGCAGCGCTGAAAAGAAGCCGACCGCCGCACCGCCTGCGAGGGCGCCGCCGATAGGTACCGCGGCCTGCTCCTCTGAGGAGTCAACCTCAGCCCGGCGCTTGCCGATCAGCAGTCGTGTGGACACGACCAGCAGGAAGATGCCGAAGACGACTTTGAGCAGCTCGGCCGGAACAACTACAGCGACGCGGGCACCCAACACGGCGGTAACCACGCTGGCCAAGCCCATCCGCCAGACTGCTCGCCACTCGACGAGCCGGGCACGGTTGTAGAGCCAGGCGCCCCGCAGGCTGATAGGCACGATGACCAAGAGGCTGGTAGCGTGAGCGATGACCGCCTGGTCCGCGGGCGACACCTGAACGCCAGCCAGCTCTGGGTGGGCGAGAAAGAAATAGAGGAAGGGAACCATGATGGCCCCTCCCCCTATGCCAACGAGTCCAGACACAGCGCCGGCCAGCAGCCCGACCGCCAGGGTGGCCAGCCAGCCGGCAACCGTCATGTCCGCTCCCTAGTCCTCCCGGGCCGCCGCCCTGAGCTCGGCCTGCCGGGTCTCGGCCAGTGAGAACAGCTGCTCCTGCGTGCGGCCAGCCCGCAGCAGCTCGGCGGCCGTCTCGAGCTGACGATCCAGCACCAGTCGCCGGCGAAGCGAGGTCACCTCATCGAATGCCACGGTCGCCAGATTGATAGCCAGCTCCCGCGCGACCACGCGGTGCGTGCCATCGAACAGCACGCGATCGGTCTCGATCCCGTTCTCCTCCAGCCAACCGTAGAGCTGGTCGAGCATGGCGCCGGTGACCTCGAAGTCGGGTCTCAGCTGCGGGTGATCGCTAACGTACTCCACCGAGAAGCGGAAGACCGCGTCGAAGTACGCTGAGAGCTGCTCGCCCAGACTGTTCCGGAACTGCTGCTCCACAGTGGTGAGCGTGTCCGAGCGGACGACGAGGTCCGGCGTGATACCGCCACCACCGTACACCGTGCGCCCGGAGTCCGTGTGATAGGCCTCCTGGCTGGCCGAATCCGGCACCTGAATGAACTCGGCTGCGGAACTGCCACGCATGGCAAGGATGTACCGATCAGCCGCCTCACGATGGATGGACCGACCGCTGGGTGTGTACCACCTGGCCGTCGTGAGCTTCAGGTAGTTGCCCCCGGGCAACGGGTACAACGTCTGCACGGAGCCCTTGCCGAAGGTCGGCTCGCCGACCACGAGCGCTCGATCGTGATCCTGCAACGCACCTGCCACAATCTCTGAGGCGCTGGCCGAGAAGCGGTTCACCAGCACGATGACCGGCAGGTCAGGATCGATCGGCCGCCGCTCCGCGTAGTAACTTTCGTTCTGGTCGGCAATGCGAGAACGCGTTTCGACGACCTCGCTGCCGCTCTTCAAGAACAGGTCGGAGACGGCCACGCCCTCGTCCAGCAGACCGCCCGGATTGTCGCGCAGATCCAGGATCAGCGCCCTCATCCCCTCGTTCGACAGCGAGTCGACCAACCCGAGGATGTCGTCCGCCGACTTTGCGCTGAACTGCGACTGCAGGATATAGCCGATGCCGGGTTCGTACATGAAGCCGGTCACGTACTGGACGTGGATATCATCGCGCACGATGCGAACCGGGATCGGCCTGTCCACGCCGACGCGCGAGATCTTGATATCGACGACTGAGCCTTTGGGGCCACGCAGCACGGTCACGGCATGGTCGGATGTCCACCCGCGCATCGACTCGCCGTTCACCTCGATCAGCCGGTCACCCGAGCGCAGGCCCGTGCGATCCGCCGGAGTGTTTGGCAAGGTCTGCACGACGGTGATCCAGCCGTCCTTCTCATCGATGCGGATCCCCAGCCCACCGTAGTCGCCCATCGTCTGCAGCCGCAGGTCCGAGTAGTCTTCCGGCTTCAAGAGCGTCGAATGGGGGTCGCCGAGCTGCTCGAGCAGGCCCTCGATGGCCAAGTCGTAGAGATCGGCAGGGTCAATCTTCTCGACGTAGCGATCGGATACGGTCCGGATGACATCCTGGAGCATCCGTGACTTCAAGTAGACGTTCCCCTGCGCCCCCTGCTGCAGCAACCAGCCCCCGGTCACCACCGCCAGCAGGCCGACGGCGGATGGCACCCACACCGATCTCTTCAACTGCATGGCTCCTCCGATTCTAGGTGCACGAACTGACCTTCGTATGTAATACTACTAACCCTGGCGCGGCGCGAAAGTTTCAGGGAAGCGGGCCGACAGGGTCTCCCACACCGCGGAAAAAACCTGTTCAATCTCTCCCCGACCGTCGATCAATGCAACGTTGGGCTCCGCGCGGGCCAACGCGCCATACGCCTGCGCCACCCGTCGGTGGAAATCGAGATCCGCACCTTCGATCCGGTCTCTTGCGCCCCTGGTCCGGCGAGCCAAGCCGCGATCCGGGTCCAGATCGAGGAGCACGGAGAGGTCAGGACGCAAGCCGGCGGTGGCCAGCTGGTTGAGCGCCCTGACGTCGGTCAGAGGCAGCTGGCGGCCGCCGCCTTGGTAAGCGAAGGTGGAGAGCTCGTAGCGGTCGGTCAGCACGATCCGGCCGGCCTCGAGCGCCGGGCGGACGACCTGGCGCACGAAGACCGAGCGTGCGGCCAACATGAGCAACAGCTCGGTCGCGGGGTCCAACTCCAGGTCCCGCTCCAGCGCCACCGCCCGTATCGCCTCACCAGCCCGCGTGCCGCCCGGCTCCCGCGTCACGACCGGCTCGATGCCCTGTTTCTTGAGAGCGTCGGCGACCAGTCGGATCTGCGTGCTCTTCCCCGCGCCCTCCACGCCCTCGAAGGCGATGAAGAGGGCGCCGGGGGCTGCCGACTTCTGGCCCGACGACTCAGGCCTCCCGGAGGTACTCGTCGTAGTACTCAACGCCCAGATGCGTGATCGGCACCTCACCCATCAGCCACCTGAGCGTGTTCTTCAACTTCGTCAGCTGGATGAAGAGATCGTGCTCAGGGTACAGCTCCGGCGCAGTCATCGGGCTCTTGAAGTAGAAGGACAGCCATTCCTGTATCCCGCTCATCTTCGCCCGCTGCGCCAAGTCGAGGAACAGTGCCAGGTCCAGGACGATGGGTGCGGCAAGGATGGAATCCCGGCAGAGGAAATCGATCTTGATCTGCATCGGGTATCCGAGCCACCCGACGATATCGATGTTGTCCCACCCCTCCTTGTTGTCGCCGCGGGGCGGGTAGTAGTTGATCCTGACCTTGTGATAGAAGTTGTCGTAGAGAACCGGGTAGAGATCGGGCTGCAGTATATGGTGCAGAACGCCGAGCTTCGACTCCTCCTTCGTCTTGAAGCTTTCAGGATCGTCCAAGACCTCACCGTCCCGGTTACCTAGTATGTTGGTGGAGAACCAACCCTGCAGACCGAGCATGCGCGCCTTGAGGCCGGGCGCCAAGATCGTCTTCATCAGCGTCTGGCCCGTCTTGAAGTCCTTGCCCGCAATCGGCACGCGCCTCTCGATCGCCAGCTCGCGCAACGCCGGTATGTCCACCGTCAGGTTGGGCGCGCCGTTCGCGAAGGGTACGCGCTCCTGGATTGATGCGTAGGCGTAGACCATCGAGGGGCTGATGCCAGGATCGTTCTTCTCGAGCCCCGCCTCGAAGGCCTCGATCGACTGGTGCACGGGTCCCGGACTCAGGAAGACCTCGGTCGAGGCGCACCAGACCATCACGAGCCGCTCACAGCCTCTCTCCTCTCTGAAGCGGCGAATGTCCGCCCGGAGCGCCTCGGCGAGCTCACGCTTGTTCTTGCCCTGCTTGACGTTGTCGCCCTTCAGCTTCTTCACGTAGTCCTGCGAGAAGACCGCGGGCATCGGCTTGATCCCGGCGAGGAAGTCCCCGACCTCACGCAGGTGCCCGTCCCCCAGAACACCGGCCACCTGAGCCGACCTGAGGCCATCGTCGGGGATCGGATCCCAGGCACCGAACTCGAGATCGGCCGGGCTCACCAAGGGCACGAAGTCCTTGATGAGCGGCGTTCGAGCCTCCGTGCGCTTCCCCAGCCGGATCGTCGCCATCTGCGTGAGCGAGCCGATCGGCTGTGCGAGGCCACGCCGCACCGCTTCCACCCCCGCCACGAACGTCGTCGCCACCGCGCCTAGGCCGGGTATCAGAACGCCAAGCTTCCCAGTGGGCGGTGCGATCTTATCGGTCACCTCTTCTCCTCTCCAGTTCCTACAGCGAGTTCTTCACCGCTGGACTGCGTATCGTTGGGGCCGGATTCGGCACTGCTTGTCTTGGGCTCCCGCGTGTATTGGTACACCCAGATGATCCGCTGTATCGCGGTGAGGTTCGTGAGCACGGCAAGCACGATGATGACGACGCGTAGCGCCAGCCCCGACGCACTTTCTCCGAAGAGCAGGCTCGCCAGACCGATGGCCACCACCCGCTCACCACGCTGCATCAGTCCGACCTTGCAGTCGATGCCGAGAGCCGCCGCGCGAGCCCGGGTATAGCTGATCATCAACGACCCGGCCATGGCCAGCATCACGGCGTAGATCATCCCCACATCGCCGAGTACCAGCCGATAGTCGTTGTAGAGCGAGAGTATCCCCAGGTAGACAGCGATCTCGGAGATGCGGTCGAGCGTCGAGTCATAGAACGCGCCGAACTGCGAGGCCAGACCGGTCGCTCGGGCGACGCGCCCGTCGAACACGTCGAAGATCCCGCCCAGAAGTATCAGGGCGCCAGCGGTCCTCGCATGGTGCGAATGGAACGCGAAAGCGGAGCTCATCGTCACCAGAAAGCCGATCGTGCTTAGCACATTCGGGTGAACGCGCTTGCGCACCAACCAGTCGATGATCGGCTGTAGAGCCGCCACCAAGCGGCGTTCGATCGCACGCCTCATCGACGCCTTCCAAACCAGCTGAAGTATCGCTGCACGACGCGCCCAGCTGCTGTCCCGCCCACTCGCGTTATCGCTCGAAACAGGCTCTTCGCCATTCGCTAACGCTCGGCCAGCACGATCCGACAATGGCCAGCCAGGTCGCGAATCACTCGTGGTTCGCCATATCCTCCTCGCGCCCGGATGCGTTCAAGCGCGGCATCAGCAACTGCTGGAGCCACCTCCAGGGCCAGGAGCCCACCCCGTGCCAGGTAACGCGGCGCCCCATTGACAATCTCCTGGATCACTTCGAGGCCGGTCGGGCCCGCGTACAAAGCGACAGCGGGCTCCCAATCGCGCACCTCTTCCGGTAGAGTTTCACCGACCGCGATATAGGGCGGATTGGAGACCACAACCTGGAATCGTTCTCCGGAACTAACGGCATCGAACAGCGAACCCAGCCGCAGGTCTACCACCCCGCCCACCCCGGCCTCATCCGCATTGCAGCGGGCAACATTCAGCGCCTCCGGCGATATGTCAACGCCGACCACGCGCGCGAAGGGGCCTTCGAGGGCCAGGCTGATCGCGATCGCCCCCGAGCCGGTGCCCAGATCCAGGCCAAGGAGGCCCTGTTTGCCCCGGCACCATCCCAGGACGGCTTCCACCAGTTGCTCGGTCTCCGGCCGTGGGATGAGGACCGAGCGATCGACCCGCAGTGAGAGTTCCCGGAACGCGGCACGCCCCTCGATGTACTGGAGAGGTTCACCGCGGGCGCGACGTGCCAGCCGCTGCAGGTACTCGTCGAGCTCGTGCTGGGCGAGTTGCCGACCGCGCTGCAGTGCGACCTGACCCGGCGTGATACCCAGCACCCCAGCCAGCAGGAAGGTCGCTTCGCGGCGCGCGTCAGACCCAGCGCGTGCACTGAGCGCGCGGCGCCCTCTCTGCAACGCCACGTCCAGTGTCGGCATCTTGTTGATCGCGGGGCTGTCGGAATCGGAAGCGGGACGCCGCTCCCGTCTCGCGCCGCTCATGCGCTCAGACGTTCTTCCCGACGCGCCATGCGGAGTTCGCGCAGCAAGTCGTCGAGGTCGCCGTCGAGGATCTCCGGCAGCCGATGCAGGGTGAGGCCGATGCGGTGGTCGGTGACGCGACTCTGAGGGAAGTTGTAGGTGCGGATCTTGGCCGAGCGGTCACCGGTCCCGACCTGCTGCCGACGTTCCTGCGCACGCTCCGCTTCCTGCTGGGCGATCTCGCGGTCGAGCAAGCGACTGCGCAGCACCCTAAGCGCACGTGCCTTGTTCTTATGCTGAGACTTCTCGTCCTGGCAGGTCACCACGAGACCGGTAGGAATGTGTGTGATGCGTACGGCCGAGTCCGTGGTGTTGACGCTCTGGCCGCCGGGGCCCGAGGATCGGAAGACGTCGATCTTGAGGTCCTCAGGATCGATCTTCAGATCGACATCCTCGGCCTCAGGGAGAACCGCCACGGTCGCGGCGGAGGTGTGAATGCGACCCTGGCTCTCGGTCTCCGGGACCCGCTGGACGCGGTGTACGCCTGACTCGTAGCGCAGCGTGCCGTAAGCGTTCCTCCCCCGCACCAGGAACACGACTTCCTTGAGCCCCCCGAGCGTGCCTTCGCTGGTCGAGAGCACCTCGGCCTTCCAGCCGCGCCCTTCGGCGTAGCGGGTGTACATGCGGAAGAGATCGGCAGCGAAGAGGCCGGCCTCGTCACCGCCTGTCCCGGCGCGAATCTCGATCACCGCCGCCCGGTCGTCCAGGGGATCGCGGGGGGCTAGCAGCTCCCGAGCCTCAGCCTCGAGCTGCTCGATCCGCGCCTCCAACTCGTGGACCTCGCTCTGGGCCAGCTCGCGCAGCTCGCCGTCCTCAGCCGACTCCACGAGCTCCCGGGCCTGCTGCAGCTGGTCGTCGAGTTTGAGCAGCTCATCGCCCAACTCGGCGATGCGCTCCAGCCCGGCGTGCTCCCGACCCAGCTCCCGCAAGCGCTCAGGGTCCGCGATCACCTCCGGGCTGGCCAACTGCCGGCCGAGCTCCGCCCGGCACTCGATGGCCGCACGGACCTTCTCTCTTAGCCGCTCAGTACCTGTCATGGGAGACGCCGCATGGAGGGCGGCCTGCCCGCCAGCCTACTCCGTCTGCTCCTCGCCGGCAGGCGCCGACGGCGACTCCGCCGGGGCCTCAGAGCGACGGGCCGCAGGCTTCTTGGAGCGGGACCTCTTGGCCTCAGTCTCGCCGTACTTGCGCCGGAACCGCTCGACACGACCTGCTGTGTCCACGAGCTTCTGGCGACCCGTGAAGAACGGGTGGCAGCGTGAGCAGATCTCCACGTGGATGGACTCGAGCGTGGACCGGGTGGTAAAGCTGTTGCCGCAGGCACACGTCACCAGCGCGGTCTTGTACTCCGGGTGAATTCCTTCCTTCATGAGACTACCCTGGATCGAAGTCGCAGCGAGAAAAGCGACGGCCCCCCTGGGGGGCCGTCTTCCCGGGGTGAAATCTAGCAGCCCGCAGGCCCGGGGCAAGCGCCGCGTAGGCTGCCTGAGAAGTCTGCTGTCAGCCAGGTCACGGGCTAGCGGGCACTGGGTCCGCGCGCCGCCGACCCCGCCACCCGCTCCACAGCAGCAGCAGCGTCGCACCGACCGCGGATAGCCAGCCGGGCCAGTCGCCCAGGCGGGTATAGAGCGTCATCCCGTCCGTGGTCTCGACGCTGGCGACGCGGGCATCCGGCTCGAACAGCCGGGTCGCCTCGCGGATTCGGCCCCGCGGATCGACGAACAGCGAGATGCCGGTGTTGGCCGACCGGGCGACGCCCATACGGTTCTCGATCGCTCGCATCACCAGATGCGCCGGGTGCTGGTAGAGCGCGCTCGTGCGGCTCCACCAAGGCCGCTCACGTCCGAACCAGGCGTCGTTGGTGATGTTGACGAGGAAGTCCGCCCCTTCACGGCGGTACTTCCTGGACAGCGCGGGGAAGATCGACTCGTAGCAGATGAGGACGCCGAAGCCGGCATCGTCCACTCGCAGGACTGGCTCGTCCTCGCCGCGCCCGAAGCCGCCGAAATACTGCAGGAACGCGTCGACGTTGCCCACCAGGGGGAGCCGCCACCCCTCCGTTATCGCCCTGCTGCGCAGGGAGCGCACCCAGCCCACAGGGACGAAGGGCACGCGCTCAATGATCGGCACGAGGTAGTGCTTCCGGTAGAGGCTCGCCGGTGAACCCTCGGTATCGACGAAGAGAGCGGCGTTGTAGTAGTCGTACCCACCGTCAGCATACCGCACGACATCGATGAAGCCAAAGAGCAGCGTGACGTCGTTGCTGCGGGCCAGCGCTGCCACCCAGGAGCCCCAACCCGGAACTCTCTCCAACGACGTCGGCAGCGCCGTCTCGGGCCACACGACCAACTCGACACCGGAGGCACCAGCGAGCCGGGCAGCCGTGAGCTGAGCCAGGGCCCTCTGGCTAGTGTCCACCGCCGCCGCACGCTCGAGCTTCAGATCCTCCGGGATATTCGGCTGGACCACAAGAACGCGGGCCGCCGGCCTCGTCTGCAGCGTATGCCAGCGGATCAACGAGTAGCCGCTGGGCAGAGCAATGAGCAGTGCCAGCGCCGTGGCGCGGAGCGGCCAGCGCCGGCGCAGGCCCTCCAGCCACCACTCGGCCAGTAGACCGTTGATCGCCACCAGCCAGACCGTAACACCGCGAGCACCGCTGATATCCGCGAAGCCCACGAGCACGGGAAACCCCGTCAGCGAGTGGCCGAGGCCGAGCCAGGGGAAGGCCACGTCCCCGAGGTGTGCCCTCAGCCATTCCACGCCGGTCCAGAAGATGGGGAGGGAGACCCAGAAGGGGATCGCATGGCGGACACGCATCCGGTGCAGCGCCCAGCCCGTGCCGGCCAGGAGGCCCGAGAGCACGACAAACGTGATGAGATACCCGAGGAGTGCGAGCCAGGTATAGAAGACGAGCGCGGTGAACAACCAGTAGAGCAGCGTCCCGTAGAAGACGACTCCCATCCAAAAGGTGGCGCGCAGAACGGAGGTCGAGCCGGAACGGTCGGGCGACGACGCACCCACGAAGAGCAGGTAGGGGACGAGTGCCACGAAGGGCGGAACCAGCAGGTGGAAGGGCGGAAAGGAAAGGGTGAGAAGAATCCCGCTGGCAACCGGGAGGCCGAGCTCCCTGGCGCTAGGCAGAACGGGATGCCTCACAGCACGATCTCGCGCCCTTCTTCCGCCGACCGGTAGCAGGCCTCAACGATGCTGAGCAAGACCTCCTGCTCCTCGGGCAGCGGTTCCTCCCTTTCCCCTCGAAGAACGGTGAGGAAGTAGCCAAGCTCGCGTCGGTAGGAGGCCCGATAGATGTTGTCGGTCCCCGGCGCGAGGCGCGGCGTGACGTCGACCACCCCGCCGGGCGTCACCCTCTGTATGACGAAGGGGTAGAGCGAGCCGAAACCCGCGGCGCCCAGAGCCACGAAGCTGTGACGATCCTCAACGGCCGCGAGATCCCAGGTCACCTCGATACTGCAGGTCACGTCGCCCCCCAGCATCATCAACACGACCGCCGTCTCCTCCACGCCGCCTCCGTCGTGGTCAGGCAGGTACGCGGTCAGGCGCTCGGGCGCGGGATAACCGAGAAGCCAGAGGCAGAAGTCGAGGTTCGTCACCCCCAAGTCCATGAGTGCGCCGCCTCCATACTCGCGGCTCCGCCGCCACTCGCTGACACGCGCACGGCGAGCGCGCCGTCGCTGCCAGCTGGCGTGCATGTGGAAGATATCCCCCAGCTCCCCCCTGCTGACCGCGCGCCGCAAGGCCCAGGCGTCAGGACGGAAGCGATGGCTATTCTCGATCATCAGGGTTCGGCCCGCCTGGCGCGCACAGTCAAGCGTCCGGGCCACCTGCTCGCGGCTCGTGCCCAGCGGGCGGTCGCAGAGCACGTGCAAACCGGCCTGAAGCGCCAGCTCCGTGTGCTGTGTGTGCAGGTGGTTCGGCGTGCAGACGAGGACGGCGCTCAGGTTGGGGTGCTCGAGCAGTTCCTCGATCGACGAGTAAGCGGAGGTCACCCCAAAGCGCTCGGCGACCGTCTTGGCTTTCGCGATGTCCACGTCGCAAACGGCCGTCACGGTCGCCCCATCCAACTCCGCGAGGATGGGGAGATGCACGATCTGAGCGATGCCGCTGCAGCCGACGATGCCGACCTCAATGCTGCCTGTACTCGCCATTGCAGTTATCCAGGTACGTCAAGCGCTAGGGTGCCTGCGCCGACCCAGCTTCATCCCAATCAGGAGTCCAAGTGATCGAATCTCCGGGTACGGCCCGCTCAGGGTCAGGCTCCACCTCATCGATCAACTCAACGAGCGCGCTCACGATCTCCGACTCGGGCACCTTGCGGACCATCCGGCCGCGAACGTAGAGGAGACCCTCACCCTTCCCGCCCGCGATCCCGATGTCGGCCTCGCGCGCTTCGCCCGGCCCGTTCACCGCGCAGCCCATCACGGCCACCGTGAGCGGCTTGCGGATGTCGCGAGTGCGCTCCTCCACCTCCTCGGCCAGGCGGATGAGATCGACCTGTAGCCGCCCACACCCCGGACAGGCGACGATGCGGATGCTCTCGTCGCGCAGATCAAGCGACTCGAGAATCGTTCGGGCGGCATGCACCTCCTCCACCGGATCGGCGGACAACGAGACGCGCAGCGTATCTCCGATGCCCTCCGCGAGCAACGTCCCGATCCCGACCGCCGACTTGATGTTACCGGCGCGCGGCGTGCCCGCCTCCGTGACACCGAGGTGCAGTGGGTAGTTGAACTCCTTCGCGGCCAGGCGATACGCGGCAATCATCAGGGGAACACGGGAGGACTTCAGGGAGATCACAATGTCCTCGAACCCCTCGTCCTCCAGCAATCTCACGTGACGGCGAGCGCTCTCCACCATTGCCTCCGCCGTCGGACGACCGTGCTTCGCCAACAGGTCGCGTTCCAAGGAGCCGGCGTTCACGCCGATGCGGATCGGCAGCCGGCGCTCACGGGCCGCATCGACCACCGCCCGCACCCGCGAGGCATCGCCGATGTTGCCTGGGTTGAGGCGGAGCTTGGCCACCCCCGCCTCCGCCGCCTTGATCGCGAGTCTATAGTCGAAGTGGATATCCGCCACCAGCGGCACCGGCGAGTGCTTGACCAGCTCCGGCAAGTTGCCGGCCGAAGCGTCGTTCGGCACCGCCGTACGGACGATGTCCACTCCAGCCTCAGCTAACCGCCGGATCTCCTCTACGGAGCCCTTGAGATCCACCGGGCTCGCCAGCGTCATCGACTGGATGGAGATCGGCGCGCCTCCGCCCATCGGGACATCGCCGACCATCACTCGCCGCGTACGCTGACGATGCGGCACCTCGGTCTCTACAGTCGTCTGTCGCTTCCCTGTCATAGGCAAGGTCGTTCACCGCCGTCGGCAACACGGTCGGCGGCGACGAATCTATCCCTGGTCCGTCACTTTGGCGAGCGATCGCTCGACCACCGCCAGGGTCTCGTCGATGTCCGCATCGCCGTGCGCCGTCGACAAGAAGCCCACCTCGAACGGGGACGGCGCAAGGAAGACACCGCCATCGAGACACTCACGGTGATAACGGGCAAACATCTGGCGGTCCACTGCCAGGGCGTCCTCGAAGTTGTGGACCGACCCCGCACAGAAGTAGACGCCCCACATCGAGCCGACGACCGCGCCGGTAGCGGGGACGCCGTGCCGACGTGCCGCAGCGACGATCCCCTCGACCAGCCGTGTCGCGCGGTTCTCGAGCAGCACGTACGGGTCTTCCCGCTCCAGGACCTCGAGTTGCGCCAGACCTGCAGCCATGGCCACCGGGTTTCCTGAGAGGGTACCGGCCTGGTAGACATCACCCTGCGGCGCTACGCGGGACATGATCTCCCGCGGCCCACCGTAGGCACCGACCGGAAAGCCACCCCCGATCACCTTGCCGAGCGCCGTGAGATCCGGCTGGACCCCGTAACGCTCCTGGGCGCCGCCCAGCGCGACGCGGAAGCCGGTCATCACCTCGTCGAAGATGAGCAGCGCGCCGACACGCCGCGTCTCCTCGCGGAGCAGCTCCAGGAAACCCGTTTCCGGAGGGATAAGCCCAGCGTTGCCCACGACAGGCTCGACGATCACAGCCGCGAGACGCTCGCCGTGGCGGCTCAGCGCTTCCTCTACTGCGCCGCGATCGTTGTAGGGCACCGTCAAGGTCAGCTGGGTGATCTCCTTCGGCACACCCGGCGAACTCGGGAGCCCGAGGGTGGCGAGTCCGGAGCCGGCCTTGGCCAGAAAGCTGTCACCGTGGCCGTGATAGCAGCCCTGGAACTTCAATATCAGATCGCGACCGGTCACAGCACGCGCCAGCCGCAACGCAGACATCGTCGCCTCGGTCCCGCTATTCACGAAGCGGACCATCTCCAGAGACGGGACCAGGGCGACGACCCGCTCGGCGAGCTCCACCTCTTCGGGGGTCGGGGTGCCGTAGTGCGTTCCTTTGCGGACGGCACGTTGCACCGCGTCTACCACATGGGGATGTGCGTGGCCAAGGATGAGCGGGCCCCAGGAGAGCACATAGTCTATGTATTCCACGCCATCGACATCCCGCAGGCGCGAGCCCCTTCCGCTCGCCGTGAAGAAGGGTTCGCCATTCACCGCACCGAAGGCGCGGACCGGCGAGTTCACCCCGCCCGGGGTCACTCTAACAGCGCGCTCGTACAGTTGTCGCGACAACT
>JBDHKG010000116.1:0-10001 GCA_039586495.1 Gemmatimonadota bacterium
ACGTTCTCGAAGTTGGTGAAGTCGGCCTGATACGAGGCGCCGGACTGCGGCGGCGACTCGAATGCGACCGCGGTCGGGCTGGTGGCCGTCCAGCCAGCAGGCACCTCCTCGCTGGCATCGTAGTAGCTATCATCGTCCAGCGGATCGAGGTCGGTCCAGGTGTAGCAGCCGTCTTCGCCCGTCAGCTGGGTGTCCTCGATAGTACCGTCGATGGTCAGGTGCACCGTCCAGCCGGCGATCGCGTTGTCCTGATCGCCGTCACCGTCGAGGTCCTCGTACTTGCAGGCCGTGACTTGCAGGCCGTGACGTCGACGAGCTCGAAGTTGCCGTACTCAAGCGTGTGCGTCATGTCACCCGGCTCGAAGACCACGGTCACGTCGGTCGTGGCACCCTGATTCTGGCCGTCGAGGTTCGCGTAGGTCACGACCCAACCCGCGGGTAGATCCTCCGAGACCTCCACCGTCGTGCCCGGTGCGAACTTCAGCGAGCACGGAGTGTTGCACGTCTGCCACTCATGGGGGTCGCCGTCATGGATCTCACGGTAGGAGACCGTCCAGCCCGTGATCTCAGGCTCACCTTCGTCCTTCACCCCGTCGCCGTCCAGGTCCTCGAACTTGAAGATGTAAAGCCAGGGCGGGACTTCTCTGACCTTGAAGTTGTCGGTCTTGCTCTGGTCACGCGGCGGACCGAAGCCGGGATCGTTCACATAGCCCTGGAACTGCCCCTTCTTCTTGACGATCTCCTGATGCCGGTCACCGGGGACGTCCGTGAGATCGCCGCCGTTGACCTCGTAGCGCTCGATGGGGATCATCCACGCCTTGTAGACGCCGCCGGGGTTCGGCGTGTCGAGGAACGGCATCAGCTGCACGACGATCGCATAGAAGTCATCCCCGTGGTCCAGGTCGACGTTCGTGTCGTGGTGGCCACTGGCGCCGGCAACGCCGGGGTCGGTCGGGTGCGGCGGATCGTCGTCAACGTGGCAGTTGGGGATAGATGTTCCGTTGTTGGGCTTCCCTGGCTCGGGTTGCTCGTAGCCGTCGCCAAGGCCGAGCTCGCCTACCGGGACCCGTCTGACGATGACCCCATCTTCACTGACCTCCACCACACGGCACTTCGCCGGGGACTGGGAGAGCAGCACCCACCCGGACGGGTTCGTCACCTGGAACACGTAGAAGCCCGGGTCCAGGCCGGCCGCATCCACCGGCGCGTTGGGCGGCGGACCGCCATCGAGATAGACCTCGATCTTGGCCTCGTACCGGACGTTCTCGTTCACGATTCCGCCGTCCGGCGTGGTGGTGAAGATGGCACCGGTCGGTCCCTTGCCCGTCCTGACCGATGAAAACTGCGGAGTCAGTTCGAGGCTGGTTACCGCGTCGTCGCTGGGCCCGACGGGCGCCTCCTTCTCTTCGCCGCAGCTCCACCAGATGAAGGCTGCGGTCAGGACAGCAAGCGGGGCTATCCTATAAGGTCTCCAACTCCTCATAGTGTCCTCCTGTTATGGGGATTTGAGTGTACAAGGACAGGGAAAACGGTTGTTGATCTATGATGAAGCACGCAGACGTGCCGGTGCTGTGTCAGATCGTCAATTGTCTGCAAAACGGCCAGTGGCGCTGTTCTACTCCTCCGCCTGCTCACAATTCTGTCCTGTTGCGGGTTGTGGGCTCTGCGACCTATAAACGGGTTAGTGATGCCGGGAGGGCTCCGGTCTGCCCGTACACGCATCCGCGGCCAGCGGGAGGGCTCGGGCCTCGGTGGCCGAGCGCGGCCGCGGGAGCGATGCTCTGGCAGCAACGACACCCGGGTGTAACAAAAACAATTATTGCAATTTCCGTGCTTGGCCGATCCTGCCACACTGATGGACCGAAATCGCTTCCCAATAAGCAAAAAACCGAAACCCTGCGACCGTCGATTTGCCTGCAGCACCGTGGTGCGCTCGAAACGGGCGTTGCGCACACGCAACGTGCGGCCGACCTGCGGCAATGGTGGAGCGTGGGCGGTCCTACAACCGGAGAGAAGGAGGGACAAAAAGCGTCACCGAAGCCGGGGCAGGTGCAGGCGTGTCGAGCGGCCGCGTGAGCGGACTTCGGGCTTTCCGCTTAAGTTGGCAGCTGAGAGGCGAGCCCCACTCGACCGCCTGGGTTATGGTTGCTGTGCGCCGAGCTGTTCTGTCTATGTCCCTGTGTACCGCGGCAGTGCTGCTCCTGGCCGCCGGTGCGTTCCCGCAGAACCGTGGTCTGCCGGGTGAGGGGTTCGACGCCCCGCAATCCGAGGTCGATCCGTCGCAGATTCTGAGGGAGGCTCGACGCAGCCAGGAGCGCTTCGAGCTCGTGCGCCGCTCCCACTTCCCCAGGGGCTATGCCCGGTCGGGCGAGTGCGACGAGCGCATCGGGCGGCTCTGCATGTGGCATGACCGTGGTGACGACGAGATCCCTGAGGAGCAGCCCGAGGTGCGCGAAGCGCGAAAGCGGCTGATCCTCGACCTGGAGCAGGCCGCGGCGGCGCTGCCCGCGGATGCCTGGATCGCCGGCCAGTTGGTCAAGTACCTGGTGGAGGACGGGCGAGCTGACGAGGCCTACGCCGCCGCCCAGCGCTGCCGTCCTGTCGGCGGCTGGTGGTGCTCGGCGCTGGCTGGATACGCGCTCCACAAGCATGGCGAATACGAGGCCGCCGAGTCGGCGTTCGCCCGCGCGCTCACCGACATGGATCGCGACCAGCGCTGCCGCTGGCGCGACATCTCGCTTCTCATCGCGGGCGATTTAGCCGGAGACTACCGCCGGCGCTCCTGCGAAGAGCGCGCGGCGATCGAGCGGCGGGTCTGGTGGCTCTCCGATCCGCTCTACCTCCACTCGGGAAACGATCGGCTGACCGAGGACTTCGCACGCCATGTTCAGATCCACATGCAGAAGGACGCTGCCTCGCCCTTCGGTATGGCATGGGGCGGCGATCTCCGCGAGCTCGTCCTCCGCTACGGTTGGCCGACGCACTTCGAGCAGGAGCAACGCTACGGCGTCCAGACGCTAGGTCGGCTGCCTACTCTCATTCACCATCATCCTGACGGTCGTACCTTCGTTCCTCTACCGAAGGTGGCCGAGGACGCCAGCAGCATTGGCGTGGACGACTGGCCCCTCCTCCCCAGCAAGCCGCGCAGCGAGTACGCGCCCGCGTACGCGGAGTTCGACTCCGTCACCGAGCACCAGCTGGCGTTGTTCCGGAGAGGCGACTCAGCCGTCGTTGTGGCGGCGGTGGAGATCGATCGCGAGCCCGAGTGGGGAGCCGGTCCGGTGCAAGCGGCGTTGTTTGTGGTAAGGGACGAGAGCAGCGCTCCGGCGCGCTCCACAGTCACGCTGATTTCCGAATGGAGAGCGGTGTTCGACGTGACGATCACGGCCGAGCCGGCGATGATCAGCCTTGAGTGGTTCTCAGCCGAGATGAAGAGGGCCGGGCGAGCGCGCTACGGAACCAGACCGCCCGCGACGCCGCGCACGGTGCTGGACGTCTCCGACATTCTCCTCCTCGATGAGCCCGACAGTCTTCCCAGCACGCTCAGGAAGGCTCTCCCCCACGCTCGCGGCTCGCTGCGCGTGCGCAGCGGTGAACGCATCGCTCTCTACTGGGAGCTCTACGGCCTGCAACTCCAGGGCGAGCATCTGACGATGTCCCTGACGGTCATCAGGAAGGGCAAGAGCTTGTTCAAGACGATCACCGATTGGATAGGGATTACCGGCGAGGACAGACAGCTGAGCTTGATTTGGGAGGAAGCGGTGAGTCCTCAGTACCCTGCGACGCCGCGCTCGCTCGCCATCGAGCTACCGCAAATGGATAACGGGGTCTACGTACTGCAGCTGCAAGTCAGCGCTCATGGTAGGGAGCCGGTCACAGCATCGCGGGAGCTGGTTGTTACAGAATGAGCGAACGCAGACGCGAAGCCCCAGAACATGAGGACAGACCCAGATGAGAGAGATTAACCGCAGAGGGTTCCTGACGCTGGCAGGTACGGCCCCGTTGGCACTTGCTCTTCCCAAGCACGTGCTGAGGGGTGCTATCACGAAGCCGGCCACTTCGGTAGGACGTTTCGATCCCTGGATCGAGATCAACCTCGACAACCTCGCCTGGAACCTCTCGCAAGTTCGCAGGCGAGTGAACAATCGGCCTGTGATGGTTGTGATCAAGGCCAACGCCTACGGGCACGGGCTCGTGGGCGTTGCCAGGTTCCTCGAAACACAGAACGTCCGGCACTTCGCTGTCGGCAAGGTTCAGGAGGCGGTGTCGCTACGAGAGAATGGAATCACAAGCACGATCCTGAATTTCGGTCCTTTCTCGCAGGAAGAGGCCGTAGAGGTCGTCCGGCTCGAGGTGTCCCAGTCCGTGTACACCGATGCTGTCGACATGCTTGCGGAGGCGGCGCGCAGGCTGAACAAGCGAGCCAAGGTCCACATCAAGGTGGACACCGGGTTGGGACGCGTCGGCGTGCCCTACCACAAGGCAACGCCTTTCATCGAGAGGGTCGGCTCGATGTCGGAGACTCTGATCGAAGGGATCTTTACGACCTTCACGGAAGATCCTGAATTCGACCGGGTCCAGCTGGATCGCTTTCTTCAGGTGTGCGACGCATCAGCTCAGAAAGGCATATCCCTCGGATTGCGTCATGCGGCCAGCAGTGCGGCCGTCGCGACTTTCCCCGAATCGTTCCTCGATATGGTGAGACCGGGAGACGCGATCTACGGCCTGGAGCCCCTTCCCAACCTGGATCCCAGGCCGGTCATGTCGCTTAAGACGCGGGTGATCTACGTGAAGACACTGCGTCCAGGAGATTCGGTCTCGTACCACAGGAGATTCACCGCCGAACGCGAGACGCTCGTAGCGACGCTCCCGCTCGGCTACTCCGACGGCTATCCGCCGCAAGCCGTTGACCAGGCCGAGGTCCTGATCCAGGGCCGCCGCTGGCCTCTGATTGCGGCGGTGACAGCGAATCACAGCACGGTAGACGTGACAGGCGCCGAACGAGTGCAGATAGGTGACGAGGTTGTTCTGTTCGGCACGCAGGGCGGCGAGGAGCTGACGATCAGCGAGGTCGCCGACTGGGCGGATAGTTCCGTCTACAAGGTAGCGATTGGAATGAACCCGACCCTTCCGAGGGTCAATATCGAAGCATAGTCGCATACCCTTCTAGCATCACGCGCCCTCTCGACTTAGGCTGGGGAGGGTAATCAGGAACCTTGCAGCTCACCACCGGGAGGTCACCATGAGGCGCTCTCGCAAGATTCAGCGTCTACTGCTAGCTCCGATCTTCACGATCGTGGGCGTTCTCGTCGCCGCGGCCCAGGGCGCGGCCCAATCGGAGCCGCCGCCGGGCAGCCTGACCTTCGCCCTGACCGGTGACGCGATCATCACCCAGCGGCTCTCGCCATTCACGGAGCCGGAGTACCTCTCGATGATCGAGCTGATTCGGAACGCCGACGTCGCCTTCACCAACCTGGAGATGCTGTTCCACACGTACGAGGAAGGCTACCCGGCGACCCATAGTGGCGGCACCTGGATGGCGGCGGAGCCGTTCATGGCGGGCGAGCTCGTCTGGGCCGGCTTCGACCTTGTAAGCCGGGCCAACAACCACACGATGGACTACGGTGCCGGCGGGTTGCGGGCGACCACGAAGGCCCTCGAGGCGGTCGGCCTCGTACACGCCGGTGCGGGCGAGAACCTCGCCCAGGCGCGTGGGGCGGCCTACCTGGAGTCGGTCGGCGGGCGCGTCGCGCTCATCTCGGTTTGCTCCAGCTTCTCGGATGAGGACCGGGCCGGGCTTCAGCGGGGCGACATCCGCGGCCGGCCGGGCCTGAGCCCGATACGCTACACGACCACCTATGTGGTCAGCCGCGCCTCGCTGCAGAAGCTGCGCGAGGTGATGCAGGAGTTCGGATACCGCGTCCCGGAGGGCGATCGGATCCGCTTCATGGGAGAGGAGTTCGTGGTCGGCGATCCGCCGGGCCGGCGGACCGCCCCACACGAGGGCGACCTGTCCGAGATCCTGGCCGCGGTGCGCGACGCGCGCCGTCAGGCCGACTGGGTCATCGTGACCAGCCACAACCATGAAGGTGGCAGGTCGCGGGAGGTGCCAGCCGACTTCCTGGTGACCTTCGCCCGGGCCGCCATTGATGCCGGCGCCGACATGGTCGTCGGCCACGGCCCGCACGTCCTGCGCGGCGTCGAGATCTACAAGGGCAAGCCGATCTTCTACAGCCTCTCCAACTTCATCTTCCAGAACGAGACGGTCCGATATATGGCCGGCGACGCCTACGACCAATACGGGCTGCCGACGTCGGCGACGCCCGCCGATTTCTTCGACCGGCGGAACGAGGCCAGCCGTACGGGCGGATTCCCAGGCCAGCCGATCTACTGGGAGAGCGTAATCGCTGTGCCTCGCTACCAGGACGGGGAACTTGCCGAGGTCCGCCTCCACCCCGTCACGCTCGGGTTCGGAAAGCCACGGCCACAGCGCGGGCGACCGCGCTTGGCCGACCGGGAAACCGGGCAGCGGATCATCGAGAAGATGCGTGAGCTGTCCGAACCGTTCGGGACAGACGTGCACTACCTCGCCAACGAGAACGTGGGGGTCATTCGGGCGGCGGACATTCGGCGCGCCGAGGAGCGGCGGACTGGAGTCGATCGCGTGATGGCGGAGCGTATCGAGAGGATCCATCGGAACACCGTCTTCGCCGACATGCACGCTCACCCCAGCCGTTTCCACCGGGCCAACATCCCCCGCATCGGCGCGGACGAGGTCGCCCGCTACCAGCGCGGGCACATCGATATCGCGGTCGCCGCGATAAGCACCGACGCGGCATACGGTGGCGGCTACGTCGAACGTGATGGCACCAGGGTCGACAGGGGTGAACACCGCCCGCGGCCGGGTCGGCCCGTTGCCTTCACCCAGGACCGCGTCGAGCGGATCCTGAAGACGATCGAGGACGGTGACGCCGTGCTGGCCGAAAGCCCGGCAGCGGTCCTCGAAGCCAGACGACAGGGGAAGCTCGCGCTGCTGCCCGCGCTCGAGGGCGCCGACGGGCTGGACGGGCAGATCGATAACGTGAGCGAGCTCTACGAGATGGGGGTCCGTTTGCTGCAGCTCGTACACTTCCGCGACAACGAGCTGGGCCATATCCAGACCTACCCGTACAGTCCCGGCGGCCTGACAGCGTTCGGCAGGCAGGTCGTCGAGGAGTGCAATCGCCTGGGAATCATCATCGACCTCGCGCATGCCAACACGCAGACGACCATGGATGTGCTCGAGGTCTCGAGTCACCCGGTCATCTTCAGCCACACTGGTGTGAAGGCCCTGCACGAGAACGATCGCCATCTCAGCGACGATGAGATCCGCGCGATCGGCGCGAAGGGCGGCGTGATCGGGATATGGCCGAACGGATCCGAGCTCCCGCGCATGGAGGACATGGTCCAGCACATCGACCACGTCAAGGAACTCGTCGGCGTGGATCATGTGGGCATCGGCAGCGACCTCAGGGGGATGAGCCGCTACACGGAGCCGTTCGGCCAGGACGCGAACTTCCGGGCCATCGCCGCGGCGCTCCTGGCGCGGGGCTACAGCGACGAGGAGGTCGGCAAGGTCATGGGCGGTAACTTCTTCCGCGTCTGGCAGGAAGTGACTGGAGCAGAGTAAGCCACTGTGCGGGGATCAAGATAAACCGACACGGTAGAGCGCTGAGACGTCAATTAGCGAAGTGCGTCGGTCGGCGGCAGGAGTCCGCTCACTCCACGGCTCTCGGGTGAGATCGGGGCATTGAGGCGCCACGCGAGACTCAGTCTAACTAGAGGATAGCCCTATGAGCGCTCTGCGCCTTGCAACAGTCATCGTCACCCTTCCGGTCCTCACGCTCCTAGGTGCCGGGAGCTACACGGGCGTGCATGCTCAGGGTCAGGAGCCCGATCCGAACGTGGTCTATGATCCCACCCTCTTCGAAGGTCTGCGGTACCGGTCGATCGGCCCGTCCCGCGGTGGGCGGGTGACGGCGGTCACCGGGGTCGCGGACCAGCCCGCTACCTTCTACATGGGCGCCACGGGCGGCGGCGTCTGGAAGACGACGGACTATGGTGCTACCTGGGTCAACGTATCGGATGGCTACTTCCAGACCGGATCGATCGGCGCAATCGATGTCGCCGATTCGGACCCGACCATCGTCTACGTCGGTACCGGCTCCGATGGCATCCGCAGCAACGTGATCAGTGGGCGCGGTGTGTACAAGTCGACCAACGCCGGAGGGAGCTGGACGTTCGTCGGGCTCAGAGACGTGGGCCAGATCGGCGCGGTGATCATCCACCCGCGGAACCCCGACCTCGTCTATGTCGCCGCCATCGGCCAAGCCTTCGGCCCGAGCCCGGAGCGCGGCGTGTATCGCACGCGAGACGGCGGCGCTCACTGGGAGAAGCTGCTGTTCGTCTCCGATAGCACCGGCGCGGTCGACCTCGAGTTCGCTCCGGACAACCCGCGCGAGATCTACGCCAGCTTGTGGCGAGCAGAGCGCAAGCCCTGGACGATCATCAGCGGCGCGCACGAGGGCGGAGTCTACAAGTCCAGCGACGGCGGCGACACGTGGACCAAGCTTACGAACGGTCTACCCGCCGGCCTGGTCGGCAAGAGCGATCTCGCTGTGTCGGCGGCGGATCCCGACCGCGTCTACGTGTTGATGGAGGCCCTTGACGGCAAGCGTGGGCTGTACCGATCCGACGACCGGGGCGCGAGCTTCCAGCTCGTCAACACCGAGCCGGGGCTTACCGATAGGCCGTTCTACTACTGCAACGTCGATGCCGACCCGACCAACGCCGACATCGTCTACGTGAACAGCACGCGGTTCTACAAGTCGGTGGACGGGCGCGAACGTCACGCGGAACGGCGGTCGCACCTGGTCGACCCAGCACAACCAGCCTACCGCCGAGCTCTACCAGGTCGCGGTTGACGATCAGTTCCCGTACTGGGTCTACGCGGGGCAGCAGGACAACTCAACCATCGCAGTTCCGAGCCGGCCACCTTACTCGGCGCCCGCCGGAGCGGCCGCCTACTGGAGGTCGATCGGCGGCTGCGAGACCGGCCCGGCGGTACCCAAGCCGGGCGACCCGAACATCGTCTACACCAACTGCAAGGGCCGCTTCGGCCGCTACAGTCATGTGACCGGCCAGGAGAAGGGCTACTATGTCGGCGCCCAGTACATGTACAGCCACAACCCACGCGATTTGAAGTACCGCTTCCAGCGCGTCTCGCCGATCGAGATCTCACCGCACGACCCGAACGTCATCTATCATGCCTCGCAGTACCTGCACCGCACGACGGACGAGGGCGTTACCTGGGAGACGATCTCGCCGGACCTCACGGCCTTCGATCCAAGGAAACAGGTGATCTCCGGGACGCCGATCACCCGCGACATCACCGGCGAAGAGTTCTACAGCACGATCTACGCGGTGGAGGAGTCGCCGCATACGGCGGGCGTGATCTGGGTCGGCGCCAACGACGGCCCCGTACACGTCACGCGTGACGGCGGGAAGACCTGGAGGGAGATCACACCGCGGGATCTGCCGCCGGGCGGCCGGGTGCAGACGATCGAGCTGTCCCCGCACCGGCCCGGAAAGGCATATATCGCGGTGTACCGTTATCTGCTGGGCGATTGGCGGCCGTATATATATAGGACGCAAGACTACGGCGCCTCATGGACCCGGCTGACCACCGGAACGAACGGCATCCCCGCCGACTACCCGACCCGTGTAGTGCGCGAGGATCCCGATCGCGAGGGCCTGCTCTACGCCGGGACCGAGTTCGGGATGTTCATCTCGTTCGATGATGGCGCGCACTGGCAGCCGTTCCAGCTCAACCTGCCGGTAACACCGGTGACCGACATCAAGGTGCACCAGCAGGACCTGGTGCTCTCCACCATGGGGCGCTCGTTCTGGATCCTCGACGACGTCTCACCGCTGCACGAGCTCGATCCGCGCGTCGCCCCGGC
>JBDHKG010000184.1:0-2124 GCA_039586495.1 Gemmatimonadota bacterium
GGTCGCATAGTCGATCTCTTTGCGCCGGGCGATATAGGTCTGCGTCGCCGGGGCGCGCTTTTGGCGCTCCAGGACAGCCTCGGTGACGACGAGCGAGAAGGCGTCGCTGCCCGCGCCCGAACCATAGGACGCCAGAAAGATCTTTTCGCCCGGCTGGGCGGCGTCCAGCACAGCGGTCAGGCCCATCAGCGACGAACCAGCGTAGGTGTTGCCGACGAGGGACACCAGCAGCCCCGGCTCGATCTGCTGGGGCGAAAAGCCAAGGGTCCTGGCGGCCCGCTGGGGGAAGCGCGCGTTGGGCTGGTGAAAGATGGCATAGGTATAGTCCTCCGGCCCGCGGCCCAGCGCCTCCAGCAGCGCTCGTGACGAGGCGAGGGTGTGTTCAAAGTAGGCCGGCTGGCCGGTGAAGCGGCTGCCGTGCTGCGGGTAATGCTGATAAGGCCGCCGAAAGAAATCGGGCGTGTCGGTGACGTAGGAATAGGAGGCCTCGAAATAGGCCAGGCACCTCTCCCGTGGCCCGACGATGTAGGCCGCCGCGCCGGCGCCGGTGGTGTACTCCAGCGCGTCGCCAGGGCGTCCCTGGGCGGTGTCGGCGCCGATGGCCAGGGCAAAATCGCCCATGCCTGAGCCGACGAGCGTGATGGCCGCCTGCAGCGCCTCAGTGCCAGCCTTACAGGCAAACTCCCAGTCGCCGGCCAGGGTGTCCGGCGTGGCGCCGATGGCTTCGGCGACGATGGTGCTGGTGGGCTTGACGGCGTAGGGATGCGACTCGCTGCCCACCCACACGGCGCGAATCTGCGTTGCGTCGATCTCGGCCCGCGCCAGGGCGTTGCGCGCCGCCTCCAGGCTCATGGTAGCCGTGTCCTCGTCGAGGCCGGGCACCGCCTTCTCCCTGATGGGCAGCCCGCCGACGCCGTCCGTCCACACGCGGGACACCTCGGACGCTGGCAGGCGGTAACGAGGCACGTAGGCCCCATAGCCGACGATGCCGACCTCACGGTTGGGTTTCATCAACGTTGCGTCAGTCATGATAGAAACTGTTATCCCTCGACGGTTATCTCTTCCAGGATCTCTTTGGCCCGGGTGGGGCGGATGACGCGCTCGGCGACCATTTGCCGGGCCACGCGGTCGACGAGATCGCCCGTTGCGCCAGCGGCCACCGCCACCTGGCGGGCGTGAAGTTCCATGTGGCCGCGCTGGATGCCCTCTGTGGCCAGGGCGCGAATAGCGCCCAAGTTCTGGGCCAAACCCACGGCGGCCATCACCTCAGCCAATTCCCGCGCCGATCCGACGCCCAACACCTTGAGCGCCACGCGAGCCGTGGGGTGTACCCGGCTTGCTCCGCCGACGATGCCCACCGCCAGGGGCATCTCTAGCGTGCCCACCAGGTCCCCACCCCCGGTCTTGCCCCAACAGCTCAGCGAGGTGTAGCGTCCATCGCGGGCGGCATAGGCGTGAGCGCCGGCCTCGACCGACCGCCAGTCCTGCCCGCAGGCGACGGCCACGGCGTCAACGCCGTTCATGAGACCCTTGTTGTGCGTGGCCGCCCGGTAGGGATCGGCCGCGGCCAGGGCGTAAGCTTCGATGATGCGATCGACCACCAGGTCGCCGGTGAAATCTTTTGTCGTCAGTGCCTCGGCGGGAAAGGTGGCCTTGACGCGGACCAGACGCCGGTCTGCCAGGTTGCTGAGGATGCGCAGGTTCACCCGCCCGCCGGCCATCTCCTCCACCAGTGGGGCCAGCGCCTCGGCGGCGGTATTGACCGCGTTGGCTCCCATGGCATCGAGAGTATCATAAACGAGGTGGACAACCAGCATCGGGCCGACGGGCGTTTCTTCGAGTATGCGCACCTCGACATCTCGCGCGCCGCCCCCCCGCCTGACGATGCCCGGGTTGGCTTCGTCGGCCAGGTCCAGCAGACGTTGCTTGTGAGCCAGCAGTTCGTACCGGGCCGACCACAGGTCGTCCACGTCGAGCACCTGGATCTGAGCGACCATCAGCGAGTCGGTGGCGGTGGCGTGGAAACCACCCCCCTGGCGAGCCAGGCGGGCAGCATAGCTACAGGCCGCCACGACCGACGGCTCTTCGACGACCATCGGGATCAGGTAATCGCGCCCGTTGATC
>JBDHKG010000117.1:0-8643 GCA_039586495.1 Gemmatimonadota bacterium
CGTGGCCGCCCTCGCAGGCGAACGGGTGGTGGGCATGGCCGTCCCAATAGAGCCCTGCCTGACCCAAGCCGGTACCTGCGCCGATGAGAGCGCTGTTACCGGCGGCCGTGGGGTCGCCCTCGTTGAGCACAACGAAGTCTTCTGGAACGAGGGCAGCGATGCCAAAGGCCTGAGCTTTCAGGTCGTTGATGAGCGCTACGGCTTCCACGCCGGCGGCCTTCGCCAGCTTCGAGGCATCGACGAGCCAAGGCAGGTTCGTCGTCTGAGCGCGCCCCTCGACCACCGGGCCTGGGACACCGAAGCTTGCTCGCTGGCAATCGAGGCCGTGAGCTTCCGTGAACTCCGCGACGATGTCCGCGAGGCCCGAGTACCGGCGGCTGGGAAACGTCTCTGCGGCCAGCGTCTGGTAGCGCGTCAGGTCGACCTCGTAGACCGCCAGCCGGGCGTTGGTGCCGCCGATATCGCCGGCAAGGACTTTCATCATAGCCTTCTCCAGCGTCGCCCGTCCCGCTCCAACAGCTCGTCGGCTTCCTCGGGCCCCCAGCTGCCGGCGCCGTAGTTGGGGAAGTTGCGGGGCGGCACGGCACCCCAGATATCCAGAATGGGCGTCACCACGCTCCAGGCGGCTTCCGCGTTGTCACCGCGCTGGAAGAGGCTGGCGTCGCCACTCATGCAGTCGTAGAGGAGCGTCTCGTACCCCGTCGTCGGTGTGCTGTCGAAGTAGTCTGCGTTGCAGAAGTCCATGTCGACATCGCCGATGCGGACCGTCTGCCCTGGGATCTTGGCGCTGAACGAGAGCGAGATACCCTCGTTCGGCTGGATACGCAGGACCAGCTGGTTCGGCTCCAGGTGTTCCACCGGCGTCTGCCGGAACATGATGAAGGGCGCCCGCTTGAACTGGATGGCGATCTCGGTGTAGCGAGCGGGCAACCGCTTGCCGGTGCGCAGGTAGAAGGGCACGTCGGCCCAGCGCCAGTTGTCGATCATCAGCTTGAGCGCGGCGTACGTCTCGGTGCTGGCGTTGCCGGGCACATTCGGCTCCGAGCGATAACCCGGGACTTTCTCGCCATCCGGCATCACCCCGTCGCCATACTGTCCCCGCACCGTCAGGTTGAGCACCTCATCGGGCTCGATTGGCTTGATGGCGCGCATGATCTTTCCCTTCTCGTTGCGGACAGCGTCCGCCTCGAAGGAGATCGGCGGCTCCATGGCGATGAGCGCAAGCAGCTGGAACAGGTGGTTCGGCACCATGTCGCGCAGCGCGCCGGCCTCCTCGTAGTAGCCGCCACGTGTCCCGACGCCCACCTGCTCGGCCACGGTGATCTGCACGTGGTCCACGTAGCGGCGGTTCCAGATGGGCTCGAAGATGGCGTTCGCGAAGCGGAAGACCAAGAGGTTCTGGACCGTCTCCTTGCCCAGGTAGTGATCGATTCGATAGATCTGAGACTCGTTCAGCACGCGCTGCAGCTCCCGGTTCAATGCCCGCGCCGAGTCCAGATCGTGGCCGAATGGCTTCTCGACGACCACGCGACGCCAGGGACCCTGGTCCTCACAGGTCAGCTCGACCTCGGCAAGCTGTTTGACGATCTCGGAAAAGAAGCTGGGCGGCGTCGCGAGATAGTGGAGGTAATTGCCGCCGGTCCCATGCTCGCTGTCCACCTCCGCGAGCCGCGCCTTCAGCCGCCCGTACGCCTCCGGGTCACGGAAGTCACCGGCGACGCAGTAGATGCGTCGCTCGAGCCAATCCCAGAGCTCGGGCCTGAACTCCCCAGTGAGATACTCTTTGATCTCTCGACTCAGCTTGTCCCGAAACGACTCGTCGCTGAAATCCCGAGCGAATCCGACTACCGCGAAGCTATCGGACAGCAGTCGGGATTCAGCGAGGTTGTACAGCGCGGGGATCAGCTTGCGCCGGGTCAGGTCGCCTCCCGCGCCAAAGATGACCATCACACAGGCACCCGCCGGGCTCGCCGACGCGCCAGCCATCTCGTTAGTCATGTCTACCACTTCTCCCGCTCACAGGTAAAGCTCGCGCCTCCGTTTAGCCGCTCTTCGGCGGCTCCGTGTGTCCGCCGAACTTGTGACGCATCGCCGAGAGCACCTTCTCAGCAAAGGTGTGTTCCTGGCGCGAGCGGAACCGCGCGTAGAGTGAAGCCGAGAGCACGTCAGCGGGCACTGCCTCTTCAACAGCCGTGAGGATTGTCCAGCGACCCTCACCCGAATCGTGGACGAAGCCGCTGTAGGCGGAAAGCTCAGGGTCTTCCAGTAGCGCTGTCGCCGACAGGTCAAGCAGCCAGGAGGTCACGACGCTGCCGCGCCGCCATACCTCCGCGACATCGGCCAGGTCGAAATCGTAGCGCTCGACGCTGCGCAGGATGTCGAAGCCCTCGGCGTACGCCTGCATCATTCCGTATTCGATGCCATTATGGATCATCTTCACGAAATGGCCGGCGCCGGCGGGTCCACAGTGCAGGTAGCCTTCCTCCGCCGTGCCCCGCTTCCTGTCGCGCCCCGGCGTGCGCTCGATATCACCACGTCCGGGCGCCAGCGTCTTGAAGACCGGGTATAAACGCTCCACTGCCTCGTTATCACCGCCGATCATCAGGCAGTAGCCGCGCTCGGCGCCCCAAACGCCGCCGCTGGTCCCCACATCCACGTAATGGATCCCCTTCTCGGCCAGCTGGCGCGCCCGGCGCAAGTCGTCCTTGAAGTACGAGTTGCCGCCATCGATGATGATGTCGCCCTTCTCGAACCGCTCGGCCAGTGCCATCACCGTCTGGTCGGTCGGATCGCCCGCCGGTACCATGACCCAGGCGGCCCGCGGCACGCTCAGTTTCCGGGCGAAATCGTCAAGTGAGGTCGCGCCCGCGGCACCTTCACGCTCGAGCTGTTTCACGTTCTCCGGGTTCAGGTCGAAGACCACGCACTCGTGCCCGCCCTTCAACAGGCGCCGTACCATGTTGGCGCCCATCCGACCGAGTCCGACCATGCCCAATTGCATCAGCGATCTCCTATCTTAGCGGTGGTGAGGCCGCGTCGTAGCGGTCAGGCCAGCGCCGCGCCCACCAGCTCGCTTAGTCTCTTCAGCCCTGCAAGCACATCCGCTCCCAGGTGCACACGCAGCGCTCGTCTCTCACGCTCCGCCAGTACCTGGAAGTCGCCTCGCGCCTGCGCCGCCTTCACGACGCCGAACGTGTACTTCTGGCCGGGTACGGGGAGGTCCGCAGCGTCGTCACAGGTGATCTGCAGGAAGACGCCCGTGTTGGGTCCGCCCTTGTAGGCCTGGCCCGTCGAGTGCAGGAAGCGCGGTCCGTAGCCCAGGCAGGTGGCAACGTGCCGCGCGTCTCTCACCTGATGGCGCACGGCCTGCAGCTGTTCGTCGTGCGCCTCGCTCATCTCGACGTAGGCCAGCAAGCCGAGGTAGTTACCTCCCTGCAGCCGACCCAGGTGCGCCTTCAGATAGCCAGCGAGCGTCTTGTCCCCCGCGGACGCGGCGAGCTCCGCGGCTTTCCGCTCGTCGGCGAACAGCTTGATGCCGGCTTCCTCCACGATCGGCGTCTCCGTCGGTAGCGCGCCCGTCTTCTCGAACTCCGCCGTGAGGGCACGGGTCGCCAGCTTGCTGGCCTCCACGTCCGGCTGGTCAAAGGGATTGATGCCGAGGATGGAGCCGGCGACGGCGGTGGCGAACTCCCAGCGGAAGAACTCCTGGCCGATGTCGTAGCGATCGGCGATCTCGATGCGCACGACCGGCTGACCCGCCTTTTCCAGCCGGGCAACGGCGGCTTCCTGCTGGGCGTCAGCCTCCGACGCCAGGCGCAGGTAGACGAACAGACGGTCGTCACGGTAGACCTCCGGCGGGCCCAGCTGCTCGCGGTCCACCGGGATGAGCGCCACACCCCGCTTGCCGGTGGATTCTGCCAGCAACTGCTCGAGCCAGGCGCCCAAGTCCCAGATGCCAGGCGAGGTCACCAGCGTCACCTTGTTGCGACCGGCCTTACCCAGAATACCGAGGATCACGCCGAGCAGCGCGCCGGGGTTCTCGCGCACGGGCACACAAGCCGCGCATGCCTGGACCATCTCCTCGGCGCGATCGAGCAGCCGGCCCACGTCGAGGCCAATGGCGGCCGCCGGCACCATGCCGAAGTCGGAGAGCGCCGAGTAGCGGCCGCCGATGCTGCGCACGCCGAAGAACACGCGGCGGAAGCCATCTCGCTCGGCGACATCCTGGAGCGGCGATCCGGGATCGGTCACGACCACGAAATGCCGGCCCGCCCTGTCGGCACCGACCTTCTCCTTCACGCGCTGGAAGAAGTACTGCATGAAGATGTTGGGCTCGGTCGTCGTCCCCGACTTGCTCGATACGATGAACAGAGTCCGCTCGAGGTCCACCTTCTCCTCGAAGGCTTTCACCTGAGCGGGATCGGTGGAGTCGAGCACGTGGAGCTCCGGGAAGCCATCGATCTTCCCGAAGGTCATCTTGAGGACCTCGGGGCACAGACTGGAGCCGCCCATGCCGAGCAGCAATACGTGTGAGAATCCCTCTGCCCTCACGACATCCGCGATCCGCTTGAAGCGCTCCAGATGTGTCGTCAGCTGGTCCTCCGTGATCCCCAGCCAGCCCAGCCACTGGGCCTCGTCGCTACCAGTCCAGAGAGACGCGTCCCGGGCCCAGAGTCGCCGCGTCTTGGCACCCGTCCCCCAGTCCTCGAGTGCGGCGTCCACGGCGTCGGCCAGCGGCTTGGGCAGCGTGTAGGTCAGACGCCCGGCCATGGCCTCGGCTGGCGCGCGGCAACTGCCCTCGACGGCCTCCAGAAGCGCCGCGAAGGCCTCCGAGAACTGGCGCACACCGTCCGCGAGCAGGCGATCCGTGACGTTCCTCAACGGGATGTCCAGATCCTCGAGGGTCTTCAGCGTGGCGCGGGCGCCGTCGAGATCCTCCTCGAGGGAGGGGCGCGCGTGTCCGTGATCACGGAACGCGTCGTACGTGGCCGGCGGAATGGTGTTGACCGTGTCGGGCCCGACGAGCTCCTCGACGTACAAGACGTCAGGGTACTCCGGGTTCTTGATGCTGGTACTGGCCCAGAGCAGCCGCTGTGTCTGCGCACCTTTCTTGGCCAAGGCCTCCCAGCGCGGGCCGCTGAACAGCTCCTTGTAGCGTTGGTACGTCAGCTTCGCGTCGGCGATCGCCGTCCTACCGAGTACGCTCTGCAGGCGCGCTCGTTCGGCAGCGTCCTTCGCATCCTCCAGCCGCTCGGCCAGGATGGCGTCGACAGCCGAATCGATGCGGCTGATGAAGAAGCTCGCCACACCAGCCACCTTGCCGGCGTCGCCACCGCCCTCGACGAAGCGCTCGAGGCCGCGCAGATAGGCTTCGGCTACCCGCTCGTACGTGTCTCTCGCGAAGAGCAGCGTGACGTTGACGTTGATCCCTTCGCTGATCAGCTGCTCGATGGCCGGGACGCCTTCCTCGGTGGCAGGCACCTTGATCATCACGTTGTCGCGGCCCAAGGCGTTCCAGAGCCGGCGTGCCTCCTCGATCGTGCCCTTAGTGTCGTGGGCCAAATCCGGCGACACTTCGAGGCTCACGTAGCCATCGCGCCGACCGCTGACGGCGTAGACCTGCAACATCACATCGGCGGCCTGCTGGATGTCTTCGATGGCCAGACGCTCGTAGAGCGCCTTCGCATCGAGCCCCTTCGCGCCAGCCAGCGCCGCCACAGCGTCCTTGTAGTCGGCGCTGCCGGTGATCGCCTTCTGGAAGATGGCCGGGTTGGACGTCACGCCCTTGAGCCCGTCCTCATCGATCAGGCGCTTCAGCTCACCGCTCGTGAGCAGGCTCCTGCGTATGTAGTCCAGCCAGACCGACTGGCCGTGTTCGCTGAGCTGCTTCAGCGGATTCATCCGGTTGCCTCCAGACTAGCTCGCCGCCTCGATCTGCTCTCTCGCAACGGCCACTACCCTTTCCGGTGTGAAGCCGAACTTCCTCTGCACATCCTTGAGCGGCGCCGAGGTGCCGAAGGTCTCCATACCGATGATCGAACCTGTCGCGCCCACGTAGCGTTCCCACCCGAGTGTCGAGCCCTGTTCGACGGCCACGCGCGCCTTCACGCGCGGCGGGATCACGCTGTCCCGGTACTCGCGGTCCTGCCGCTCGAAGAGCTCCCAGGAGGGCACGCTGACGACGCGTGCACGCACCCCCTCGGACGTCAGCTGCTCGTACGCGTCCAGGCAGAGGGCGACCTCGCTGCCACTGGCCAGCAGCAACAGCTCGGGCTCGGCATCGTGCGCATCGGCGAGCACGTAAGCGCCCCGGCGCACCTTACTGGCCGGGGCGTACTTCGAGCGATCGAACGTGGGCAATGCCTGGCGGCTGAGCACCAGCACAGCGGGCTCGTGGTGCATGTCCATGATGACGCGCCAGGCCTCGCCCACCTCGTTGGCGTCAGCCGGCCTCAGTGTGACGATACCCGGGATCGCGCGCAGCGAGGTCAGTTGTTCGACCGGCTGGTGGGTCGGCCCGTCCTCGCCCACGCCTATGGAGTCGTGGGTGAAGATGTAGATGACCGGGATCTCCATCATCGCGCTCAGCCGCATCGGCTGGCGCATATAGTCGCTGAAGATGAGGAAACCCGAGCCGTAGGGCCGCAGCTTGCAGTGGGAGAGGCCGTTGAGGACCGCGCCCATGGCGTGCTCCCGCACGCCGAAGTGGAGGTTGCGGCCACCGTGGTTCTCCGCCGAGAAGTGACCCGCCCCATCGAAGGTCAAGGTTGTCTTCGTCGAGGGAGCCAGGTCGGCGGAGCCGCCGACGAGCCAGGGCACGTTCTTGGCGATCGCGTTCAGCACCTGACCCGAGGCCGCGCGGCCAGCGACGCCCTTGGGGTCGGCCGGGAAGCTGGGGATGTCTTTGTCCCAATCCTCCGGCAGTTGCCGATGCTGCATACGATAGAGCTGGTCAGCCAGCTCCGGGTACTCGGCCCGATAGGCCTCGAATTTCTCCATCCAGGCGTCACGCAGCGTCCGGCCCCGCGCGCCCATGTTCTCAGCGAAGTGCTCACGCACGCCGTTCGGTACCAGGAACTTCGCATCCTCGGGCCAGCCGTAGAAGCGCTTGGTGGCACGCATCTCCTCCTCGCCCAGCGGCGCACCGTGCGCCTCCGCCCGGCCCTCCAGGGTCGGTGCGCCATAGGCGATATGGCTGTCCACAATGATCAGCGTCGGGCGGTCCGTCGTCGCCTTGAAGGTAACGAACGCCCGCTCGAGCATCTCGAGGTCGTTGGCGTCACCGACGCGGGTGACGTTCCAGCCGTACGAGATGAAGCGGGTGGCGACGTCCTCGCTAAAGGCGAGGCTGGTGGGCCCCTCGATGGTGATGCGGTTGTTGTCGTAGATCCAGCAAAGGTTCGACAGCTTGAGGTGCCCGGCCAGAGACGCCGCCTCGCTGGAGATCCCCTCCATCATGCAGCCGTCACCTGCCAACGCGTAAACGTCGTAGGCGAACATCTCGAAGCCGGGCCGGTTGAAGTACTCGGCCATCCAGCGGCCCGCCATCGCCATCCCGACGCTCACCGCCACACCCTGGCCCAGCGGGCCGGTCGTGGTCTCCACCCCCGAGGTCCAGCGGTATTCCGGGTGGCCGGCGGCGCGGCTGTCGAGCTGCCGGAAGCACCTGACATCCTCGATCTTCACCGACAGCTCGCCCAGCGTCTCGTACTTGGCGTTCACCGTCTTCACCCCGCAGAGGTGCAGCACGGAGTAGAGCAGCATCGAGGCGTGGCCGGCCGACAGCACGAAGCGGTCACGGTTCGGCCAGATGGGGTCCTCAGGATCGAAGCGCAGGAAGCGCTGCCAGAGGCAGTAGGCCACCGGGGCCAGAGCCATGGGCGTGCCCGGGTGACCGGAGTTCGCCGCCTGCACGGCGTCCATCGACAGAGTACGAATCGTGTTTATAGCCAGAAGATCCAGGTCCGTCTGGCTGCTCATCCCCAACCTCCGCAAGGGGTTCGGCGCGCGTGGAAATGTCTAGCGCCCTTGGATAACTGCGAGGGCTCAGGGGCCAGCTCAACGCTACGCCCGGGGCCCGACGATCGGATCTCACTCCCGAGAGGTACCCGAGTGTAGCAGAGTAACACGCGTAGATCAACCTCGGTTCCCGATCATCTAGGCGGCACCCGCACCCTTATAGACCGGCCCCGACCACGCCAAACCGGGCCAACCTTGCGACGGCACCTGCCGGCACGGCAGCTTGCAGGACGTCCTACACGATAGGGCCTCCAGGAGACCCGTCATGCGCATGTCACAGCTTTTCGCGGAGACGCTTCGGGTACCGCCGGCGGAAGCCGAGACAGCTGGCCATGGACTCCTCGTCAGGGCGGGCTATATCCGCCAACACGCGCCCGGCATCTTCTCCTATTTGCCCCTCGGCCACAGGGCCGTGCGCAAGATCGAGGCGGTCCTCCGCGAGGAGATGGAGGCCATCGGCGGCCAGGAGGTGACCATGCCGGTCATCCAAGCCGCGGCACTCTGGCAGAGGACGGGACGCTGGGAGCAGGCGGGCGAGGAGCTGGTGCGCTTCAGCGACCGAGCGGGCAGGGCCCTGGTCGTCGGCCCGACACACGAAGAAGTCGCAGCCGAACTCGCCAGAGG
>JBDHKG010000024.1:0-41961 GCA_039586495.1 Gemmatimonadota bacterium
GAACCGGCCCGTCCCGCTGAAGACGGACGTGTCAAGGATGCCGCTGCGGATAGTCTGGGTCACGTGCGAACCGACCAGCACGGCCCCGCTGAACTCGAAGATCGCGGCGATGAGCACGGCCTGCTTGAGGGTCACGGCGCCGGACCCGACGGACGTGCCCATGGCGTTGGCCACGTCGTTGGCGCCGATATTCCAGGCCATGTAGAGGCCGACAACCAGAACGAGGCCGAGAATGAGCCAGTGCGCCATCATCCTCTGCCCCGGCCGGCTGTCGGTTCCAACGCGTAGTCCGGGGGTCCCGTTCTCAACCCTGAGTCCCGCCTCATGCCCCAACCAGCATCAGCCGAAGCACGTCGCCCGTGTTTTCCGCGTGATCGGCAACATCGCCGAGCACCTCGACGATGCGCATCCACTGGAAGGTGCTGATCGGGTCGATCTCGCCTTCGCGCGCGAAGACCAGCTTGCTGAATTCGGCCTGCAGCCTATCTGACTTCGCCTCTTCCCCGTGCACGTCGGCGACCAGGCCGAGAACCTTGTTCACCTCGGGACCGGAAAAGGATGCAGCCAGGAGGTTCGTCAGCTCGCCCGCCGCTCGAAAGAGGAGCTCAGCCGTGCCATTCACCTGCTCGACCAGCTCGATCAGCTTCGGCTCGAGCGCAGGTACCCTCTTGGGATTACGAATCATGAGGATCACGGCGACGTCCTCGACCGCGTCCGCGATGCCATCCTGTTCCTTGACGTACGTGAGAATGTCACCGCGGTTCACCGGCAGGAACACCGACTTCGGGACGTGGTCCCGAACTGCATTCTTCGTCTCGTCCGCCTCATGCTCCTTCTGGCAGATCGCTTCGTAGATTTCCGCTAGCCGTTCACGGTCATCGGCCAGCAGCGCCTCGAACAGAGGACGCATGAGTTGGACCGTCTCCTGCACCAGAGTGGTGTGCTTCACCATCAACCCGAAGGGCGACTTGGCAAACAGTCCGAGTATCCCGCGCATCGGCATATTCAGCTCCCTCGGCCATAGAAGCGGCACGCGTTCTCGAAGGTCACACTGGCAACTGCCGCCAGATCCTCCCCGCGCAGCTGCGCGACGCAGCGAACCACGTACGGCAGGTAAGACGGCTCGTTTCTGCGTCCGCGCAGCGGCACCGGCGCAAGGTAGGGGCTATCTGTCTCCACCAGCAAGCGGTCTCCCGGTACTGCCTGCACGTGCCGAGCACCGTGGTACCTGGCAAAAGTCACGATCCCGGAGAAGGATACATACCAGCCGGCCGCCAGAGCGGTTTGCAGCAGTTGAGCGCCGCCAGTGAAGCAGTGCAGGACCCCGACGACCCGATCCGAACAGTCGTTGACTACCCGGACCAACTCAGCGTCCGCCTCGCGTGAGTGGACGACAACCGGCAGGCCAAGTTGCTCCGCCAGCTCGATCTGCGACCGGAAGGCGGCGATTTGCAGGTCACGCGGCGCATTCTCGTAGTGCAAGTCGAGTCCGGTCTCGCCTATCGCGACGACGACATCCGAGCCAGCCAGACGTTCCAGCTCGACTAGGGCTTCGGGCGTGCAGCGCTCGGCCTCGTGCGGATGGATACCGGCTGTGGACCAAACTCGCGGCCGCGAGCTGCGACGGGCCAGCTCGCAGGCTGCAGCAGCGTCCTCCAGATTGCTCGCGATGGTCACGATCGCGGCGACGCCCTCATCCGCCGCCCGCGCCAGCACATCGTCCAGCTCTGCCGCGAAGCTCGGGTCCGTCAGATGTGCGTGCGAATCGAACAGTCTCACGCGTCAGCGTGGGCTGGTTACCACTCTCCTGCGATCCGTCTTGCTGCGGACGCCGCCCGACCGCCGCTCCACTTCCAGGAGAGCCGGTGAGGCGACGAAGATCGAGGAATACGTCCCGATGATGACGCCGACGATCAGCACGATCGTGAACTCGCGGATGACGGCTCCACCGAAGACCGCCAGTGCCAGCAGAACTGCGAGCGTCGTGCCGCTGGTCATCACCGTCCGCGGCAGCGTCTCGTTGATGGATCGGTCCAGGATGTCGATGTAAGGCAGCCGCCGGAGCTTCTTCAGGTTCTCGCGAATCCGATCGAAAATGATGATCGTGTCGTTGAGCGAATACCCGATAATGGTCAGGATGGCAGCGACCGTCGGCAGCGATATCTCGATGTTCAAGACCGAGATGACACCGAAGGCGAACAAGACGTCGTGCACCGTGGCGACGATCGCAGCCAGCCCGAACCTCCACTCGAAGCGGAAGCCCAAGTAGAGGAGCGTCAGCAGGAAGGAGATCAACACGGCGCCTACGGCGCGCTGCCTCAACTCGCCGCCAACCTTCGGTCCGACGGCCTCCGTGCGCACGACGGTGTACGAGTCCTGGCCGAACCGCTCGCTCAGCGTATCGTCGACGTGCGTGGCGAACTCTTGGTCGCCACCCTCGATGAATTCGGCCAGCCGGATGAGAAACTCGCCTTCACGGCCGAAATCCTGCACCTGTAGGTTCGTGAAACCGGCGTCGCCGAGCGCGCTCCGCACATCGGCCGCCGCAACGTTCTCGCTGAAGCGCACCTGGAACAGCGTACCACCGGTGAAGTCCACGCCGTAGTTCAGGCCACGGTGAAGAGCGATGGAGATCAGACCGATAGCGATCAGCACACCCGAGACGATGTAGGCGGTCCGGCGGATCTCCAGGAACTTGTAATTCGCGCTGGCAAACAGCCGCATCGCTTCCCTCCCCCGCGTCCTATATGCTCAGCTCGGCGCTCGGCGGCCGAGTCTCCAACCAGATCAGCATGAACGTCCTCACCACGAACACCGCGCTGAAGAACGAGGCAATGATGCCGATAGACAGCGTCACCGCGAATCCTTTGACCGGGCCGGTGCCGAACTGATAAAGGATGAGCGCGGTGATCAGGGTGGTCAGGTTCGAGTCGATGATCGCCGAAAGCGCCTGCTGGAATCCGCTGTCCACACCTGTCCTCGGCGTCTTTCCGCCCGCCAATTCTTCACGGATGCGCTCGAAGATCAGAACGTTGGCGTCCACCGCCATGCCGACCGACAGAATCAGACCGGCGATCCCCGGTAGGGTGAGAGTCGCCTGCAGGCCAGCCAGGCCCCCGAGGACGATCAGCACGTAGATCAGCAGGCCCAGAACCGACAGGATACCGGCGAACCGGTAGTAGCCGATCATGATCAAGATGACCAGTGCGACGCCGATCATGCCCGCGACTTCGCCCTGATCGATAGAGTCCTGGCCGAGCGAGGGCCCCACCGTGCGCTCCTCGATGATCTCCATCGGGGCCGGCAGGGCACCGGCGCGTAGCACGAGCGCGATGTCCTGCGCTTCCTCCAGCGTCGACCCCGTACCCAGCTCGATCTGCGCCCGGTCACCCAACACATCGCGGATCACCGGCGGGCTACCCTGCACCCGTCCATCCAGGATGATGGCCATGCGGTCGCCCACGTGGCGTGACGTGCCCCGTTCAAAGATCCGCCCGCCCTGCCGCGTGAGCTGGAACGGGACGATCGGCGTGCCGAACTGCTGGTCCCGTATGGCCTGGGCATCAGTCAAGTACTCGCCGGTGATGAGCGGCTGCGCTTCGACGACGTAGAGCGGGTGGTAGATCTTCCCCGCCACGCTACGCGTCTCCGTGCCCCAGTTGAGCGCGATCTCATCCGGTATCCGCGCCTTCACCCCGGGCAGATCCAAGTAGCGCTCCACCGTCATGACCTGCGGTCCCTCGACCAAGAGCACCCCCGGCTCGCCTGACTCAAGGAGTAGTCGGGTGAGCGGCCGCAACTCCGCCTGCGCGGGCACGCTGGGCTGCGCTTCAACGCTGTCCGGCCGCTGGAACAGCTCCTCCAGGCTCGGCTCGCCTTCCGCCCGCGCCTCTGCGGGAAGCTCCTCGGGCCCCACCGTCGTCACGACCACGCTATCGAGGGCTGGCAAACGTCCCAGGAGATCCTGGCCATCAGTGAGGATCTTGAACTCGAGGAACGCCGTCTGCTCGATGATCGACTTCGCCCGGCCGACATCCTGGATGCCCGCCAGCTCGACGATGATGCGGTCGACGCCTACCCGCTGGATAGTCGGCTCGCGTACCCCGAACTGGTCGATGCGGTTGCTGATGATCTCGCGCGCCCGACTGGCGGCGTCGGCGCGCGCGTCCGCGGTCATCGCCCCCTCGGGGTCTGAGACCTGCAGAACCAGGTGCGTCCCGCCCTGGAGATCGAGGCCCAACTTGAGCGGGCGGCGTTTCTCGCCTTCCTCGCCTCTGAGAAGCGGTCCCACGAACGCCCACAGGCAGACGAGGCAGATGCCCGCGATGACGGTCAGCCGTCCACGGATTCCGGAAAACATTCTGTCCTTACGATCCTCCCTCGCAGGTCACGCCGCGCCTGCGGCCGGTGGCACGGCGCGCGGGTGTCCACGGACAGAGCCTCGCGCCCACCGGGCTCGGGCGCTATCGGGTCTCCGCCCCGACCAGCTTGCCGACAGAGTCGAGTGAACACAATCCAAAAACGGTAACGTGGAGGCGGCCGATGACCTTGTCAATCCTCTCCAACCGACCGGAGGCGTCCGCTCCCGGACTCGGGCCTACCAGGAGAACTGCTGGTCGCAGACCGGGCAGCGTCCGACCCCGAACCTGATCTCGGAGTTGCAGCGGCGGCAGCGCGGGACGCCGTTCTCTTGGGGACGCCAGGCCCTCGGGATGCCGGCGGAGAGTGCAGCGTAGAGGAAACCCGTAGCGAGCAGGAGGCCGAGCAGTAAGGCTCCCGTCAGCCGCAGGGCCCAGTCTGCGGCGGCGGCGTCCAGCGCCGACTGGACGGCCACGGGATCCATGCCCAGTTCAGCCTGCAAGCGGCGCATGTTCACCATGAACGGCACCATCATGACGAACCCGAGGGCAGCGAGCAGGCTGTAGAGGACGCGACGAACGGTTAGCGGCACGGTTGGCATCCCAGCGTTTGAGCGAGTGGGCCCGGCAGGACTCGAACCTGCGACCTACCGATTATGAGTCGGCTGCTCTGCCAACTGAGCTACGGGCCCCTGCACACTTGACTTTACCGGGGGCGCGGACACGGCGTCAACCCTTGCGGCTTGACAGTCCAACCCGGGGAGCGAAGTTACCGGGGGCGCACCGGCAGCCGCTGTCGGGCGCCGCTCTGGTTCACGGCAGGAAGGGGCCCATGCGAATACTCATCGTCGGCGCGGGCGCCGTCGGCTTCCAGTTGGCTGAGCGCTTGTCGGAGGAGGGCCACGACATCGTCCTGGTGGACAAGGACGCGGAGCGTCTGGCCTACGCTCAGGACCAGCTGGACATCATGACGATCGTCGGCAACGGGGCGAGCTCGAGCGTTCTGGAACGGGCCGGCATCGAGGAGACGGACCTCCTGGCCGCCGTCACGAGCGTGGACGAGGTCAACCTCATCGCCTGCATGTCGGCGATGCAGCACGACATCAAGGTGAAGGTCGCCCGCATCTCGAATCCCGAGTACTTCACCGAACCCTTCCGGCTCAGGAACGCCCAGCGCGGGGTGGACGTGATGATCAACCCCGAGATGGAGTGTGCTCGCGAAGCGTTCCAGCTCCTGCAGTCCGAGGCCGCGACGGAGCTCGCCTTCTTCGCCGGCGGCCGCGTGCAGCTGCTCGGGCTGCGTGTGCCGGCCCACGCGCCCGTTGTGGGACGTTCGCTGGCCGAGGTCGCCGCGATGGTGAAAGATCGGCGCTTCTTGACGGCAGCCATCTCGCGTAACGATGCGACGATCATCCCCAGAGGTGACGACCGCTTCCAGGCTGACGATCAGGTCTACATCATTGGTGAGTCCAGGCAGATGCCGCGCGTGCTGGGACTGGCCGGCTACCCCGAATTCAAGCTGCAGCGTGTGATGATCGCGGGAGGCGGCCGTACCGCGGTGTATCTCGCTGAGATCCTCGAGGACCACGGCATCGACTGCACAATCATCGAAGCCGACCGGGCGCGCTGCGTGCAGCTCGCGGAGCAGCTCAAGAAGACGCTCATTCTGCACGGAAACGCGACGGACATGGAGCTGCTGGAGATGGAGGGGGTGGAGGGGATCGACGGCTTCGTCGTCCTCACCGGCAGTGACGACACCAACATGCTGGCCAGCCTGTTGGGCAAGAGCCAGGGTGTCCGCAAGGTGGTGGCCCTCATCAACAAGATCGAGTACATCCCGCTCGTGCCGCGGGTCGGCATCGATGCCGCCGTCTCGCCCAGGCTCTCCGCGGTCAACACGATCCTCAGGTACGTGCGGCGCGGCAGCGTTCAGGCCGTCGCCGCGCTGCGCGGGATCGATGCCGAGGTCATCGAGTTCAGCGTTCAGCCTGGCTGCCGAGTCGCCGGCCGCACAATCGAGGAGATCGACTTCCCCAAGAACAGTCTGGTGGGCGCTGTGATTCGTGGAGCGGAAGTCATCGTTCCCGCCGGCAAGCTTACCCTCGCCCACGGTGATAAGGTCGCCGTGCTGGCTCTGCCGGACGCCGTGAGCGACGTCGAGAAGCTGTTCCAGTGACACGGCCGCCGTGGTGATCGCACGCAACGCGCCCCTCCACATCGTCGGCCTGATCGTTGCCGCCGTCGGGGTTGCCATGGGGCTCGCCGGCGTGGTCGGCCTGCTGTACGGGGGGCCGGACGCGACCGCGCTCTTCGTTTCGGCAGCGATCGCCATCGTCTCGGGGCTCGTGGCCAACCGGCTTACCACACGGCCCGGCGATCTTACCATCCGGGAGAGCTACCTGATCGTCACGCTGGCCTGGCTGGGCGCAGCTGTCTTTGGAGCGCTCCCCTACTGGCTGGCTGCCGTCGCGTCGCCGCTGGACGCGTTCTTCGAGTCGATCTCCGGCTTCACGACGACAGGCTCCTCCATCTTCGCGGACCCGGAGTCCTTGCCCCATGGGATCCTCTTCTGGCGCGATCTCAGCCAGTGGCTCGGTGGGATGGGGATCATCGTCCTGGTGGTCGCCATTCTGCCTTTCCTGGGCGTCGGTGGCATGCAGCTCTTCCGCGCCGAGGTACCCGGGCCGACACCGGACCGGCTGCAGCCGCGCATCAGCCAGACGGCGAAGATCCTCTGGACCGTCTACGTCGGCCTCACCGCTGTCCAGGCCGTGCTGTATCTGCTCGGGGGTCTGAGCCTCTTCGATGCTGTGACCCACGCGTTCGGGTGCATGCCGACGGGCGGTTTCTCGCCGCGAACGGCGTCGATCGGCCACTTCCAGTCCCCCTATGTCCAGTACGTCACCATCCTCTTCATGTACCTGGCGGGTGTGAACTTCGCGCTCCACTATCGCGCCCTGAGGGGCAGGCTCGGGTTGTTCCTGAAAGATGAGGAATGGCGTTTTTACACGGCTGTGCTGGGCGTAGGCCTGGTCATCGTTTTTGGCGCCAACCTCGTCGCCGGCACCTATTCGGACCTCGAGGCTACGTTCCGGGCCTCCGCCTTTCAGGTCGTGTCCATCGGTACCACCACCGGATTCGCTACGGCCGACTACGTGAGCTGGCCGGTCGTCACGCAAATCGTGCTGCTCATCCTCATGTTCATAGGGGGAATGGCCGGGTCAACCGGCGGCGGCATGAAGACGCTACGCCTGTGGGCGGCGCTGAAGCAGGGGGTAGTCGAGCTACGGAAGCATCTTCACCCACGTGCCGTGATGCTGACACGCGTGGGAGGCAAGGTCGTCCACGAGGGGGTGATGCTGAACATCCTGGCCTTCATGCTCCTGTTCGTGGCCTCCTTCATCACCGGTGCCGTGCTACTCACGCTGCTGGGCATCGATCTGGTGACCGCCGCAGGAGCCTCCGCGGCTGCGATCGGGAACATCGGACCGGGATTGGCTCGGGTCGGGCCGGTGGAGAACTACGCCTGGGTGCCGGCGCCAGGCAAGCTGATCCTGACCGCCCTGATGCTTCTCGGCCGCCTCGAAATCTATACCGTCCTCGTGCTCTTCCACCCCGAGTTCTGGCAGCGAACGCGCAGTCGGCGCAGCTAGCGGCGACGTCCCCGACTGCTCTCCTCCCTTTCCAAGCGTGCCAGGCGCTGCTCGAGCTCGAGGCGGGCCCGACGCAACCGCTCGACCGTCTCGCACTCGCGCGCCAGGCTCTCGCGCAGCCGCTCCAGCTCCAGCGAGTCACGCGCCGGTCGCTCGGGTTCTGCCTCGGCCGCCGCAGCCGGGATGGCCATCTCCGCCTCGCTGGTCTCCCTCGCGCCCACGCTCGCCCAGGCCGCCGCGAGCGACCCCAGCGTGTGTATCAGCTTCTCCAACAGCTCGAGCAGATCGCGGTGCATGCTGACCAGCTCGCGATCCCGCACCATCATGGCGGTGAGCAGTTTCTCCATGTCACGGAATCGCACCTGACGCTCGTGCTCCGCGATCGCCAGCTCGTGAGCCGGCGTGACTTCGACCGCAGGTGGGCGTTCGCTCACATAGCCGGTCGCCGGCTCGAGCACGCCTCGGCCCCTCTCCAGCTCGCGTAGAATCGCGCCGTGCGATTCGCCCGCTGCGAACAGCCTCGATATCCGCTGGAACACCGCCACCGCCTCCTCCGGGTGCCGGCGCCCGCGCCCGCTGCCCACGGTGGGGATGTAGTTGGCGAAAAGCTTGCGATAGTAGCGGAGCGTGGATTCGGGCACGCCTGTCCGTCTCGAGATCTCCCGCACGCTCAGTAGCCCGGCACCCTCGTTCATCGCACCTCGATCGCGCCCGCCGCACCGGGCGCAAGCTCGCCGATCGCGGCCGCCGCGTGGTCGTCGCCCCATAAGGCCTCGACGAGATCGTCGCACTCCTCGGCGGCCACCGAGATGAGCAGGCCGCCCGACGTCTGGGCGTCGCACAGCAGGAGTCGCTCCGCCTCGCTCAGCGTCTCCGGCCAGCGGGTGACCGGCTCGATGTGTCTGCGGTTCCGCTGCGTGCCCCCTGGCACGCAGCCCTGCTGCGCCAGCTCCAGCGCCTGTGGCAGCCTGGGGACGCGCGCCGACTCGACGATGGCCGTCAGGCCGCTCGCCTTCGCCAGATCGGCGAGGTGGCCGAGCAGGCCGAAACCGGTAACGTCGGTGATCGCACCCACCGCGTGTCCCTGGGCCAGCTCCAGCGCCCGCCGATTCAGCCGCAGCATAGACTCGACCGCTGCGTTTACGGCTTCCTCAGGAGCGGTGCCCCGCTTGATGGCCGTGGAGATGATCCCGGTGCCGATCGCCTTGGTCAGCACCAAGCGCTCGCCTGCCCGGCCGCCGCTCATTCGGTAGATGCGATCCGGGTGAACCGCACCGACCACGGCCATGCCGTATTTCGGCTCCTTGTCATCGATGGAGTGTCCGCCGACGATCGTCGCTCCCGCTTCCTCCACCTTCTCGCGGCCGCCGCGCAGGATCTCCAGGAGGATCCATTTGTCCAGCTCCGCCGGAAACGCCACGATGTTCAGCGCGAAGAGCGGCTTCCCGCCCATGGCGTAGATGTCGCTCATCGCGTTGGCGGCGGTGATCGCCCCGAAGGTGTAAGGATCGTCCACGATCGGGGTGAAGAAATCCAGCGTGCAGACGAGGGCACGCTCCTCGTCCCAGGCACAGACCGCCGCGTCATCGGGCGCGTCGAGCCCGACGAGTACATCGGCCGCCACCGAGTCCCCAAATGCGGCCAGCGCGCTGGCCAGGTCCTCCGGACCCAGCTTGCAGGCTCAACCGGCGCCGTGGCTGTACTGGGTGAGGCGCACCCGCTCCGAGCTGGGCGTATTCATCGTCGCTCGAACGTACCGACCGTCGCGATCCCAGGTCAAGCACGCTTGCCAAACCCGGCGCCGCCAGGCACTATGACGTACCCGTCCTGTGCGGCACGGAGGCAATTCCGTGGGCAGTGACCCGTTGGTCGTAGCGCGGCTCGAAATGGTCGACAGGCAGATCCGGCGCCGGGGAATCACGGCCAGCCGTGTGCTCGAGGCCATGGAGCGCGTGGAGCGGCACGTTTTCGTGCCCGCGGACCACCGGCACCTCGCCTACGAGGACTCGGCGCTGCCCATCGGTTCCGGCCAATCTATCTCCCAGCCCTACATGGTGGCTGCCATGACGGAAGCCCTCGAGTTGAGGCCCGAGAGCCGAGTTCTCGAGGTGGGCACGGGGAGCGGCTACCAGACGGCCGTGCTAGCCGAGCTGGTCTCGCAGATCTACACCATCGAGCGGCTGCCCGAGCTGTCCATCCAGGCGCAGGCTCTGCTCAAGTCGATCGGTTACAAGAACATCGAGTTCAGAATCGGAGACGGCTCCAAGGGCTGGCCCGAGGTAGCACCCTTCGATGCCATTCTGGTGACCGCGGCTGCCGCTCAGGTGCCACAGCCGTTGCTCGACCAGCTGGCGGAGGGAGGACGCTTCGTCATACCTGTCGGAGGCCCACCGGACCAGGATCTCTACCAGATCCGACTACGCGGAGACTCGTACGAGCGGCGTTTCATCACTCACTGCCGGTTCGTGCCGCTCGTGCAGGACAAGGAGCACTGAACCGGAGAGCGGCCCGTGTCAGCGCGGGTCGATCAACTCGACGTGGCCGCGCTCCACCCAGCCCTCGCTCTCCCCGCCACGCGACACCCGCAGCCACTCGCCGCGCCGCTCCTGCACCCGATAGCCGGTCCCCGGCGGCGGAGAGGTTAGGACCTCGCTGGCCCGCACCGGTCCAGCACGCAGGACCGAGTCGGATCCCGCGATGATCGCGTAACGAGAACGCGGGTACAGCATCAACGCGGCACACAGAACCGCCAGCGTCAGCGCGGCCCCGCCGCCGAACGTTAGATAGCCTTTCCGCCAGCGCCGACGCGCGATCAGCGTAGCGCACCCGCCGAACCAGAGCAGTGTGAAGAGGAGCGCCATCTCATCGCCGGAGAGCGGCAGTGGCGGAAGAGCGCTGCCGACGACCGGATCATCGCCAACGACCAGCCTCAGGTTGAACCGGGCATCGGCGTCCCGGGGCCGGACGCGAAGCGCTCTCGCCCAAGACGCGACGGCTCTTCCGCGCTCCCCGAGTTCGTAGTGGGCGTTCCCGAGATTGTACAGGAGGTTGGGGTCCTGGGGCCGCACCGCCAGAGCGCGCTCGAAGAACTCGCGCGCCTGTAGGTAATCGCCACGCCCGTAGGCCGCTACGCCCTCCTGGAACCAGCGCGCCGCCGCTCCTTCGACGCCAACCCTCTCCTGCGCCGTCGCCAGCCGCACCGACAGCGCCAGCAGCACACAGGCCAGCAGGTAAAGGGAGCTCCCCATCCCCGGGGTTTCTCGCAGGCGCTTCTCCGAGACGGCCTCCCTGTCCACCATAGCCAGCAGCCGGTTGGCCCGCGTCAGCAACTCGCGCGCCACCGTCGGACCCGGCGGGTCGGGCTGATAGCGCAAGCGGCCGCACTCCTCCAGGAGGTCGATCACCTCGAGGGCGACGGGCGGAGGCACGCCGGAATCCTCGAGCGCGTGCTGCACCTGCACGACCCCTTGAGCCGACAGCTCGGGCAGGTGGAGTCGCCAACCCAGCCAGCCGAGCACGCTCGCCCGCAGCTGAGCGAAGAACGCGGCGTCGCCGGATTCGGCCAGCGGGTGCAGGGCCCGCACCAACCGCTGCCTGCGCCGCGGTCGTCGGCGCGTAAGCACGGGTACGCGACTCCGGTAGTGGCCGAAAGCGATGAACCCCAGCAGGACCGCGAGCGGGGCCGCCTGCGCCAGCCAGAAGACCGCCCTGCGTGGCAGTCCCCACCCCTGGGGGCCGGGACGCGCTTTGATGAAGCGAATCGTGGTCCCACCCGGCACGCCGGCCGCGACAGCCGCTGCCGGAGCGGGCGCGACGAGTAGGGAAATCGGCTCGGTACGCGCCACCACATAGGTCGCTTCCAGCGGATCGAAGTAAGGCAGATGTAGCTCGGGCAGCACGTACTGGCCTGGTCGCTCGGGAATGAGGACCCAGGAGAAGCGCTTGTGGCCCGCGAACTCCACCCCACGAAGCTGCACCTCGGCGTCCTCCCCGCCCTCGTAGACGCGCATGCCGGCGACCTCCGGCAACTCGGGGCGTGCGATCGAGCTCAGATTCCCGGTGCCGCGCACTTCCACGACGAGGTTCACCGCCTCCCCGGCCCGCAAGTCGGATCGATCCAGCCAGACCTCGGCCTCGTAGCGGCCAACGGCGCCGGCGAACTCGGCCGGCATGTTCTCCAGGGGCAACGGTCGGACCACCACGGTCGCCGGAGCGCTCTCGACCTCGAAGGTCTCGGGCGCGTAGACCAGGCCGCGTCGTACCTCGTAGATGACCGCGGCGGGAGGGATGCGGACGGTGCCGGGACTGAGTGGGAAGAGCGCGCGCCTGTACACCTGAATGAAGTACTCGCGCCGGCCATAGACTCGGCGTTCCGGTCGCGGCGATCCCGGAAGGTCCGCCGTCCAGAACCCCTGGACCTCGGGCGGCCGGTACTCGGGCTGGCGCTGCAAGCGACCGCGCACGAGTGGCTCGAAGAACGCGCCTACGGTCATCGTTACCTGTTGCCCGACGTAGGCCGTCTCGGGCTCCACCCAGAGCCGCACCGCAACCTCCTCCTCGGCCCGAGGCAACAGACTGCTCGGGAAATCCGCGGCCGTCTCTCCGGACTCAGCCACGAACTGCAACGCCTCGGTCTCGTAGTAGACGCCGTCCACCGAGGCACGGATCGGCGGGATCGTCAGCTCACCCGCCCGCTGGACCCTGAGGGTGTACTCGCGGGTGAACTCGCGAGCCGCGCCCAGCGAAGGCGAGAAACGGAACGAGGAACGGTCGGAGCTGGAGAGCACCTCGAATCCGTCAAGAGCCGGATCCTCAATCTCGGGCCCGTAGAGTCCAGGCGCGCGCAGCGTGACGGTCAGCAGCACCGTCTGTCCGACCCGCGCCGTCTGGCGGTTCAGCGCCGCGTTCATCTGCACCTCGGCCTGCCCTCCCACCTGCAGCGGGAACAACAGGAACACAAGCAGCCGCGTCATCACCAATCTGGACCTCGCACGCGCCGTCTCTGGCGCCTCAGCTTCTCGCGCTGCAGGCCTCGCTCCCGCTCCTCGACGGCCCGCAGCACCTGCTCAGCCAGCCCGCGGGGCAGCGGCGTTTCCACGGCCTCGGGCCCCGTGGCCTGGCGGCGTTCGCCTGGGCCCGCGCGTGGCTGGACCGACTGTGGGCCTCCCTCCACCGGACCCTCTTCCACGCCGGCGCCCTCCCCCTGCGGCGGCGGCGGTTGCTGCTCCGGACCGCTCAGCGGCTGACGGCTGCTCTCCAGCTCCTGGAGCCGGCGCATGGCCAGCTCCAAGTTCCAACGCGTGTCAGCGCGCTCCGGGTCAAGCAGCAGTGACCTGCGGTAGGCGCGGATCGCCGCCCGCAGGTTCTCTGCCGTGACCGCCCACGGATCCCCGGCCAGAGCGTTGCCCAGGTTGTAGAACGCACGGCTCTGCAGCTCCGGGGACTGAGCCTGCACCGCCTCGCCCAGCGTTTCGCGAGCCGCTTCCCACTCGCCGAGCTGTAGAAGGGCGGTACCCAGGTTGTACTGCAACCGCGGCGTCGAGCCACGCCGCTGAATCGCGCCCCGGTAGCGCTCCACGGCCTTCACGTAGTCACCGCGCCGGTAGGCGCGATTACCGCCGGCCTCCTGGCCCCAGAACTGGAAGCCCGGCAGGACGATGGTCAGCAGAAGCACGACCGTTACGCGCCTCACCGCTGCCGCCTCCAAGCCCAAGCCCAATCCAGGGCCAGCAACAGCAACGCCCCGGCGACGAACCACTGGAACCTGGGGGTCCAGCGCACGCCACGGGTCACGTCCCCGCGGCCGCGCCGCAGCTCCGCCAAGGCCGCGAGCACACGGCTCACGCCGCCCTCGTCGGCCCGAGCCCAGAGCCCTCCCGTCAGCCGCGCCGCGCTGGACAGGGGCTCCGTCATCATACGGCTCAGCACGATCTCGCCTTCGCTATCCCGCTTGTAGCCGCCTATACGTCCGCCCATCGGGTCATGCCGCGGTATCGGCTCACCGCGGTCGCCGCCGATGCCGATCACGTACACACGGATCCGCTCGGCCGCCGCCGCCCGGGCGGCCTCCAGCACCTCTCTCTCCTCGTCGTGGGACTCGCCGTCGCTAAGGATGACGATGGCGCAATCCCCTGCCTCCGTGGGGGCTTCCTGCAACAGCGATACGGCCTGGCGGATCGCCCCGGCCGGCGACGAGCCGGGCGTGCCTGCCGCAGTCGGATCGAGGGCGTCCAGGTAGAGGTGCAGGGCACTGTGGTCGATGGTCAGCGGGGACAGCTGGTAGCCAGCGCCCGCGAACGCCACCAGCCCGATCCGGTGGCCCGCCAACTCGGTGACCAGGCGCCGGCCCGCGAGGCGCTGCCGCTCGAAGCGGTTGGGCCTGACATCCTCGGCCCACATCGACTCGGAGATGTCCAGCGCCACCACCACATCGAGTGCGCGTGTCTGTTCCTCGACCTCCTGGGCACCCCACTGCGGGCCAGCCAACGCCAGGCCCGCCAGCGCCAACGCGGCGGCGACGAGCGCACCACGGCGGTACGGCGAGCCGCCAAGGTCGATACGGGTCAGACGCTCGAGCATCCCGGAACTGCCGAGCGCGTCCAGCGCACTGCGGCGACGCAGGTGCCACAGGTAGACCAGGGCGAGCACGAGCGCTGCCGCCGCCAGGCCGGCCCAGATCCAGCCGGAATACTCGAGCCTCACCGCCTACCTCCGGAGGGTGACCCTTCCGACATCAGACGTACAGCGGGTAGCGGCGCACGCGCAGTACCCATTCCGTGAGGACCAGCAGCACCGCCAGGAGAACGAACGGTCGAAAATGCTCACTGAACTCGATATAACGACGAACGTTGACCGGCGTCTTCTCCAGCTCGTCGATCTGACGGTAGATCTCCTCCAGAGCCCGGGCGTTGGTCGCCCGGAAGTATTGAGCGCCGGTGATGCCGGCAATCCGGCGCAGGAGATCTTCGTCCAGACGCACCCGCATGCTCGCGTATTCGGTGCCCAACGGACCCGGACCGATCGGTACCGGCGCGACCCCTTCACTGCCGACGCCGACCGTGTAGGTACGGATATCGTACGCCGCCGCCGCTCGTGCCGCCGTAATCGGATCGACCTCGCCCCGGTTGTTCTCGCCGTCCGTCAGCAGGATCACGACCTTCGAGCTGCCCGGCGCACGGCGCAGCCGGTTGGCGGCCGTGGCCAGCGCCGTGCCGATCGCCGTCCCGTCCTCCAGCAGATCGGTCCTGAGATCCTGGATGGCTCGCTCGAGTATCCGGTAGTCGATCGTGAGCGGCACCTGCGTAATCGCTTCGCCAGCGAACGCGACGAGCGCGATTCGGTCGTACTGGCGGCTCCTGACGAACTCGAGGACCGTCCGCTTCGCTACCTCCAAGCGGTCCAGCGGCTGCATGTCGAGCGCCAGCATCGAGCTCGAGATATCGACGACCAGGGCGATGGCGATCCCCTCCGCTTCGATCTCCTCCGTCGCCACGCCGGTCTGTGGCCGGGCCAAGGCGACGATCAGCGCGAGTACCGCCAGGCCGCGCAGCGTGCCCGGTAGAACTACCAGCACACGGCTGATCCGGCGCCCGGAACGCGCCGCGACCTCTGCACGCGAATAGCGGAAGCCACCTCGCTCCCGCCGCCACAGCCACCAGAGCGGGAAGATGATGAGCAGAACGAACGCCCAAGGCGTCTCGAAGATCACGGCTCCAGTGACTCCGCTTCTCCGGGCTCTTCGGCCTCCAACTCTTCCGCAAACACCTCGTCCATCGCAGCGAGCAGGTCACCCACAGGCTCCGGCGCTGCCTCCGATTCGGACAGCGGCGCGACCGGGACGCGCTCGAACTCGACGATCCAGCGGTGTGCCGCATCGAGCGCCCGGGCGGCCTGAGCGCGTGACGGACGACGTCGCGCGAACTTGACCAGATCGGCACCCGCGAGCAGCCCGGCCAGCGCCCGCTGCCGCCACTCGCCCACACCGTCGCTACCCACCGCCTGGACCAGCTCCAGCGTGGTGAGATCGAGCCCCCACAGCCGATCGCTGTCGGCGAGGAACTCCCTCAGGATGTGGGAAACCCCCGAGTAGAAGCCCTTCAACTCGCCGGCCTCGGCGAGGCCGCGCGCCGCCAGCGCGTCGAGCGCCGCCAGGGCCCGCTCCCGGGGAGGCCTCACCGGCAGCGGCGGCGGCGGCTGAACCGACCTACGCCGCCTGGCGTAGAGAGCCGCGGTCAACAACAGAGCCAGCGCGAGCCCCGCGGCGGCCAGCTTCTCCTGGGTGCTCCAGTTGCCGCCGACCACATCGGCCGGCGGCATCCAGGCCAAGCTGTCCGGGTCGGCGCCCGCCGGCAGCACCGACGCCACGTGAACCGTCAGCGCCGGGGTGGCGATGAGCAGCTCCGCTGACTCCGTCACGATGCGCACGTCCGCCTCCGGCAGCGGCACCACGCCGAGGCCCCACACCACCAGCTCATAGCGCGCCGAGTGAGCCCCGTCGGCCGAGACGGCGAGCTGCAGCGGCGGCCCGAGAGCCGCGACGACCCCGCTATCGGGAAGCTCGGGGAACACGACTTCGGCGCCTCGCGTCACGCCGCTCAGCTCCACGCTGAGCGTGATGCGGTCGCCGATACGCACGGAATCCGGCGCGACCGTCGCTCGCAGCTCGACCCCACCCGGCCCAGCGGGCACTGCCTGGACGGTCAGCATCAACAGGGCAACCGCGAGCAGGCTCATCGCGCCAGCTTCCGTTCCCGTGCCCGGAAGAAGTTGATCAGCGGAAGCACGTAGGAGCGATCGGTCTGGATCTCGATCTGATCGACCGACAGGTGCCGCAACAGGCGACGCAGACGGGCCTCGTCTTCAGTCGCGAGATGCTCGAATTGCTCACGCACGAAGCGGTTTCCCGAGTCCAGTACGATACGCTGATCGGTCTCCGCGTCTATGAGCTCGAGGTAGCCGACATCCGGCAGCTCACGCTCGCGTGGGTCGCCTACCGTCACAGCCACGAGATCGTGTCGCCGGCTGACCACCTTCAGCGACTTCTCGAAGTTGCTGTCCTGAAAGTCGGAGATCAGGAACACGACAGCCCGGTGACGCAGTATGCGGCCGATGTAGTCCAAGGCGACCGACAGGTCGGTGCCCCGGCCGCTCGGCTCGAACGCCAGCAGGTCGCGGATGAGGCGCAGCGCGTGCCGCCGACCTTTCTTGGGCGGCACGAACTGCTCGATCCGGTCGGTGAACAGCACCAGGCCCACCCGGTCGTTGTTCTTGATCGCGGCCATGGCGACGACGGCGGCGATCTCCGCCGCCACCTCGGCCTTGAATCGGCCCCTCGTTCCGAACTGCGCCGAGCCCGACAGATCGACCGCGAACAGAACGGTCAGCTCCCGCTCCTCGGTGTAGGTCTTCACGTAGGGGTGGCCCATTCGGGCCGACACGTTCCAATCGATCGTACGGTACTCATCGCCGGGCACGTATTCACGCACCTCGGCAAACTCCATCCCCTGCCCCTTGAATACGGATTGGTACTCGCCGCTGAAGTGTGTGTCGACCAGGCCGCGTGTGCGCAGTTCGATCAGCTTGACCTGGCGCAAGACCTCACGAGGCACGGCCTGCGCACTGGGGGACCGCTCCATGTCCAGCCTAGGGGACCTCCACAGCCTCGAGCACGCGGCGAGTGATCTCGTCCGAAGTGACCTCCTCGGCCTCCGCCTCGTAGGTCGTGATGATTCGGTGACGGAACACGTCCGGCGCCATCGCCTTCACATCGTCCGGAATCACGTAGGCGCGCCCGCGCAGGTAGGCGTGCGCGCGGCCCGTCTGGGCCAGGTAGATCGAGGCGCGCGGCGAGGCACCGTACTCGATGAGCGGCACGAGCTCGGGAAGGCCGTAGTCCGCCGGCTGCCGGGTCGCCTGCACGAGGTCGACGATGTAGTCGGCGACCTTGTCATCCATGTAGAGCTCGGCGATGTCATGGCGTGCCTGCATGATCGCGCCTGGCTCCGTCACCGCTTCCACCGCTATGGGGTCGCCCGATGCCATCCTGCGCATGATCTCTTTCTCTTCGTCGCGCGACGGATAGGCGATCTTCACCTTCAACATGAAGCGGTCTACCTGTGCTTCCGGCAGCGGGTAGGTGCCCTCCTGTTCGATGGGGTTCTGCGTCGCCAGCACGAGAAACGGCTCTTCGAGCCCGAATGTCTGGCCGCCGAAAGTGACCTGCTTCTCCTGCATCGCCTCCAGCAGCGCCGACTGCACCTTGGCCGGCGCCCGGTTGACCTCGTCGGCCAGGATGATGTTCGCGAAGATCGGGCCCTGCCTCGGCTCGAAGTCGCCCGTCTTCTGGTTGTAGATCATCGTGCCGATCAGATCGGCGGGCAGCAGGTCCGGTGTGAACTGTATGCGCTGGAAGCGCGTGTTGATCGTCTCGGCAACCGTGCGAACGGCCAGTGTCTTGGCGAGCCCGGGGACACCTTCGAGCAGAACATGGCCGCCGGTCAGCAGCCCGATGAGGATGCGCTCGACCATCCCTTCTTGCCCGACGATCCGCTTGCGGACCTGACCGACGATCACCTCAATGAGCTCGAGGCCCGAGCCGCTGACGACGGGCTCGACTGCCTTTTGGCTCTTCCGCTTCGTCGGCTTCTCTTTCAGCTTCGCTTCGTCTGCCATCCCCTATCCTACCCGATTGCCTCGTGTCCATCTGGCGCGAACACCGCCGCCCGCACGCTCAGCGCTTCGTTCGCTCGCCGCCGTCCTCCCGCTTGAAGATCCAGGCCACCGCCGAACCAGCGCGGATCCTGTCGCTGCGGCTGGCCAGGTCGGCGTCCGCGAACGATCCCTCGTCCGGGCCCGGCGCGGACTTGATCTCCTCCAGTATGCGGCGGAAACGGCTCCGCCACAGCTCCCAGTTTGACGGCCTCAAGTCGACCCAGCCGCGCGAGATCAGCCGGTCGTCCACACTCCTTCCCGGGTCCGGCTTGACCTTCAGCGCCGGCCCACGAAAGACCTTCTTGCCGTCTGCGCTGAGGATGGGCAAGCCGATCGAGAGTATGGTGACGCGCGGCTCGTCGTCCGCCCAGAGCAGCGCCTCGGCGTCCGCTGCGGTCTTCTGCGGATCGAGCGCGGCCGCTGCTCCCAAAGTCCCGCAGAGCCGTTCCAGTATATGGGCCTCGAACAGCAGTTTGGAAAGCCGCGGTGGCCCCAGCATCTCGAAGGCGATGCTGCGGTGGCCCGTCTCTTCCTCCAGCTCCTCCATGCGGCGAATCGCCAGCTCCCGCAGCACGCCACCCCGATAGGTCGGGCCCATGACCGCACCGTCAAGGGCAGAGACGATGTCGAGGCCGGTCGGCTGCCCGAGGATCTCGCGGAGCACCGTCGTGGCGATCTCCTCTGGAGTCACGAGCTCCATCATCCCGAGCGCAGAGATCGCCTCGAACTCGCCGAGGCTGAACAGCCCGTTCTCACCCATATCGATATAGACCGACTCCAGTTGGCCGCCGAGCCTTCGCCAGGCCGATTTCCCGTCATCGAGGGCTTCCTCGAAGAGAACGGGCTCCGTGGCGTCGTAACGCTCCATCGTCTTGCCCCGCCAGCCGAGCGGGCCTACCCCGATCCGCTTCCAGGCGATGGCGGCGGTCGGCTTGATCTCCTTCACCGCAGGGGCCCCGGGCGTGCGCGCCATCAGGAAGAGGAGCAGCGAATGGGCGCCCGCGACGCTCGACTTGGCGAGCAGCGTGTTCGACGGCCGCTGCTCGGAATGGGTGAAGGGAATGTTCAGGCCCATGCCGCCCGTCCCGGCCGTACCGACCTTGAGGTAGAAATCGGTTCCCGCCTCCCTCAACGCCTCCAGCAGGATCTGAACGTGACGAATCAGCTGAGGCAGGTAGATGATCGCCAGGTGACGCTCCACCACATCGGCGATATCGCCGCCCTCGCGCAAGGCGGCACGCACCTCATCAACGCTGCTGAAAACGTCCTGGTACGCGATAGCCGTCGCCGTGTTCACGCAGTCCACGACGATATGCGGCTTCTCCGCCACCAGGAGTCGGTAGAGGGCCGAGCGCTCCAGCCGCTCTCGGGTGAACGGACCGTAGAGGTCCTCGAGCAGCAGGAGTCGCTTCTCCCGCGATTCGATCAGCTCGCGCCTCGCCTCGTCCTTCAACTCATCCGCGACGAACAGATCGCCCCAGCACGAGGCGACCTCGGTCTTCTTCCCGGCTGCCGCCGCCTTCAGTTCTGCGAGACCCGCCACGGTCTCGCCTTGGGTGAGCGCGGTGATGGTCAGCCGCGCGGGCTCGCACCGCAGCATCGCGCGGGCGATCGCCATACCCACGAGGCCCGACCCGCCCAGGATCAAGACCCGCGTGTCATGTATCTCCATGGGTCTCTCCCAATCCAACCGCTTCGCGAAGTGCACCGACTTCCTCGGCGGTCAGTTCTCTCCATCCTCCGGGTTCGAGCTCGCCCAACTCGACCGGCCCGAACGAAAGGCGCACGAGCCGCTTCACCGGGAGCTTCAGGGCCGCCATCATCCGGCGGACCTCTCGCTTGCGTCCCTCGCGCAGCGTGAGGTAGACCACCGAGACCGGCCCTGCGGCGCGCCGATTCCGGCCGCGCGACGGCGCGACTTCGACATCTTCGGCACGCGCGACGCCATCCTCAAGCTCGACTCCGCGTCGCAGACGACGCAACTCCACCGGTCGCACAGTCGCTTCGACCTCCACGCGGTAGCGCCGCGGCGTCTGGTATCTCGGATGCAGCAGTCGGTGGGCCGTCTCTCCATCGTTGGTAAGTACCAGCAGGCCCTCGCTCAAGCGATCGAGCCGGCCCACGTGAAATAGATCCTCGAGACCGGCCGGCAACAACAAATAGACCGTCGGACGCCCCCGGTCGTCTCTCCGCGTCGTCAGGTAACCTGCCGGCTTGTAGACCGCAATCCAGCGCAGTGTCCGCCGCTCGACGCGCCGGCCATCGACGCGAACGACCTGGCCGCCGGGAACGACTCGAGCGCCGAGCTCGGTGATGACCGTCCCGTCGACGCTGACCCGGCCCTCTGTAATCAGCCGCTCCGCCTCGCGGCGGGAGGCGATTCCAGCACGTGACAGGTACCTTTGAAGGCGGATCGCCTCACGACGGCGAGGCGACTCTGCCGTCATCTCTCGGCGCGCAAAGTGATCTGCAGGTCCTCAGGCCGCGGCAGATCCTCCAGCGATCGCAGCCCGAAGTGATCGAGGAACCTGCGGGTCGTCCCGTAGAGCAGCGGCCTGCCCAGTCCCTCGGCCCGGTCGACCACCTCGATGAGCCCCCGTTCCTGGAGGTTGCGCAGCACGCCGGCAACGTTCACACCACGCAGCTCCTCGATCTCCATCCGGCTGACCGGTTGCCGGTAAGCGATGATCGCAAGCGTCTCCAGGGCCGCGCGGGTCAGCCGTTGGGTGCGCGTGATCGAGTCGAACGTTTCCAGATAGGTGGCGCACTCCGGTCTCGTCAGGATCTGGTAGCCGTCTCCGAGCGGATAGATCTGGAACGCGCGCTCCTCGCGCTCGTATTCGCGGCACAGCTCGCCGATCGCCTCTTCCACCTGCGCGGGGGTGAGGTCGCTGCTGGCCCGGGCGATCTCCGCCGGGGCGAGCGGCGTCTCGCTGGCGAACAGTACCGCCTCAACGATCCTCGTCGCTTTCACCGCGATAGATCCAGAGAGTGCCGAAGGGGCGTTCCTGACGCAGTCGCACGCGGCCGCGCTTGGCCAGCTCGAGACAGGCCAGGAACGACATCACGGCGTGGACGCGAGTCTTCCAGCGCCGGATGAATGACTTGAAAGGTACGCGCGCCTTTTGCTTCAGCGCCTTGAACCACAGCTCGATCTTCTCGTCCACCGTGATTGGTTGCACCGGCGCCCGGTGCGGGCGCTTTGCCGGCGGCGCCGGCAGCGAGAGGGCAACCTCGAGCAACTCGTCGATCGCCAGCTCCAGCGGCAGCTCCATCCGGTCCGGCGGCGGTCTGGGCTCCACGTGACCCTTGCCGCGGTGGAGTGCCCGCTCCGCCTCCGCGTCGCTGAGCACGTACGCGACCTCGCGGAAGAGTTCGTACTCAAGCAGGCGCCGCACCAGCTCGGAGCGTGGGTCCTCCTCCTCGAGCATGCCCTCGCGCCGCGGCAGCAGCATCTGGGCCTTGATGCGCACCAGCGTGGCGGCCATCTCCAGGAACTCGCCGGCGCGCTCCAGCGTCAAACGCTGCTTGACCCCCTCGATCGCAGCGATGAACTGGGCGGTGATCTCCGCTATGGGGATGTCGAAGATATCGATGTCCTGCGAGCGGATCAGGTGGAGCAGCAGGTCGAGCGGTCCGTGGAAGCGCTCGATATCGACCACGAACGGGTCGTCGCTCTCGCTAACACGAGAGCCCACCGGCGTCGGAAGCCTCATCCCCTCCCTTTACGATTCATGCCCGCGGCCCGAAGGCGCTCACCAGCAGGTCTGCAGCGACACAGGGCGATCACGACTTGCTGAAAGTTACAGGTGCCCAAATTCCCTGTCAAAGCTAGGGTTTCGCAGCTTGACACCCTCTTCTACCCCGAGTATCCTTAGCCCGCTTTTCCACCGGAGAAGCCAGCGGCAGGAGGGCGCCGAGCCGTGCCCTGCCAACCTCGCTTCCCGGGACTGGAGTCAGCGGACGACCTGGAGAGTACGTGCCGAACACGAAGTCAGCGGTCAAGCGGTTGCGGCAGAACGAGCGGCGACGTTTGCGTAACAAGGCGGTGCGCAGTCGCCTGCGAACCGCCCTCAAGAGGGTGCGTGCCGCATCCGATCCCGAGCAGGCCAGCGAGATGTACCGCGCCGCGGCCAAACTCCTCGATCGGGCCGCTAACCGCGGGTTGATCCACAGGAACCGAGCGGCCCGCTCCAAGGGCCGACTCGCGGCGCACGTTCGCCGGCTGGGCGGTACTCTCTAGCGTCGGGCCGCAGACACAGGAAAGGGGCGGAGGGAGCGCGGCGTGGCGTTCCCTCCGCCCCATCTCTTTGCCCCGGCACAGGTCACTCCGCCGGGAGCTCCTCACCACACTCGGTGCAGTACCACTCCGCCGGGTCGTTGGCCGCCGCGCAGTGCGGGCAGATGATCGTCTGCGGCGTGCCGCTGCCGTGCTGCTCCAGGAACGAGAACGAGTCCCCGTCCTCGCTGCCTCCGAGGGACAGCGACTCCAGGAAAGCCAGCTCGTCTCCGACGCCGGGCTCGGCCGCCAACGGCTCGGCTGGCGCCGGCTCTTCGATCACGACATCCTTGTCCTCCAGCACCAGCTCCTCGAGCGAGAGGAAGCCGCCCTCAGCCACCGGCTCCGGCTGGGGCGGCGGCGCGGGGGCCGCCTCGCGTGGCGGCGTCGGACGCGGCGCGGCCGGGGCGGGCCGAGGCGCTGCTGCGGGTCGGGCCTCAGCCGACCGAACCTGGCCGACGATATCTCGGAGCCGATCGATCTCCGTCCGCGCGCGGGTCAGCTCCTGGTCCGTCTTCTGTACCGAACTGGCCAGACGCTTCTCCTGGTCAGCCCACTCGTTGTCGTCCCGGAACTCGCCCACGCTGCGGCGCAGCCGCGCCTCATCCAGCTTCTCCGCCCGGAGCGCCCGCTCACCCTCCAGGTCGACGACCTTCTGCTCCAGCTCGTGGAGTCTACCCTGCACCGCCTCGCTGTGCCCTTGCAGCTTGCTGACGACCTCGTCCAGCCGCTGCTGGTAGTCCCCGCGCACCCGGCTGTAGGCCTCTGCCGTCGCCTTCGACCTCTCCGACTCGAGCCGCCTGAGCCAGTTCTCGTACTTCTCGCGGTCCCTGAGAAGCTGATCTAGTTCACGCGAAACGTCATCCGACATCTTGCCTCACCTCGAATCCGCCGGCTCGGCCTATCAGTCCGCTCCGCGAGCGAAGACGGACCGGCCGTCCACGATCGTCATCACCACCCTGCCAACCAGCTCCTGTCCGGCGAATGGAGTGTTACGGCTCAGGCTGAAGAACTCTTCCGGCTGGCAAATCCAGCGTACCTCAGGATCAAACACCACAACGTCCGCCGGTGATCCCTCGGCCAGCGTACCGGCCGGCAGCCGCGCGATCTGAGCGGGGCGGCAGGAGAGCCGGTTGATCAACTCCGGCAAGTCCAGGCGACCGCTCACGACCAGCTCTCGAATGCAGACAGCGAGCGCCGTCTCGACGCCGATCAGGCCGAACGGCGCGTCATCGAACTCCCGCTCCTTGTCCTCGTAGTGGTGGGGTGCGTGATCCGTGGCGACGCAGTCGATGACGCCTTCCACCAGCGCGTCGCGCACCGCCGTGACAGAGGCAGCGGACCGCAAGGGCGGCTTGACCTTCGCCTCGGTACGGTAGCCGCGCACCGCCTCGTCCGTCAGCGCCAGGTGATGCGGGGTCACCTCCGCGGTGACGGCAACGCCCCGCGCCTTGGCGGCCCGGATGATCTCGACGGCGCCACGTGTAGAGACGTGCTGAATGTGCAGCTGGCCGCCGGTCAGCTCCGCGATGATGCAGTCGCGCGCCACGGCGACATCCTCCGCCGCGTTGGGAATCCCACGCAGTCCCAGGGCCGTGGACACGGGCCCCTCGTTCATCACACCGTGCCGGCTCAAGCCGAGCTCTTCGCTGTGGGAGAACACCGGGATGTCGAAGGCCTTGGTGTACTCCAACACGCGGCGCATCAGCCCGGCGTTCCACACCGGCTGGCCGTCATCGCTGACCGCCACGGCACCGGCAGCCGCCAGCTCGCCGACCTCCGTCATCTCCTCGCCCTTCTGACCGACGGAGACGGCGCCCACGGGGTACACGTGCGCGAAGCCCGCGCGCTGGCCCTCGGCGCGCAGGAAACCGACGGCAGCGGGATCGTCGATGGGCGGGTCCGTGTTAGGCATGGCGCAGACGGACGTGAAGCCGCCGGCCACCGCAGCCCGGGCTCCCGACCGGATCGTCTCCTTATGCTCGTCGCCGGGCTCCCGGAAGTGAACGTGCAGATCGACCAGCCCGGGCGCGACAACCAGACCATCAACCGCCACCACCTCCGCCCCCTTGGGGGCATCCAGATCACGGCCCAACCGAGCGACGCGCCCATCGACGAGCAGCAGGTCGAGCCGCTCGTCGAGCCCCTGAGAGGGATCGATCACGCGACCGCCCCTTAGCACCATCGGCCGGCTCATTCTCGGCTCTCCCTCTTCGCCGCCTCCGCCCGCTCCGGCGAGCCGCCGGCGAGCAGGTAGAGCACGGCCATGCGCACGGCGACCCCGTTGGTCACCTGCTGCAGGATCACCGAGTGCGGCCCATCGGCGACATGCGAGTCGATCTCCACGCCGCGGTTCATGGGGCCGGGATGCAGGATGAGGATATCACGGGGCGCTCTCTCCAGTCGCGCCACCGAGATGCCGAAGAAGCGATTATACTCGCGCAGCGAAGGGATGTAGCCCGCCTCCATCCGCTCCAGCTGCAAGCGCAGCACGTTCAGAACCTCGGCCCACTCGATCGCCTCTTCCACCCGCTTGAAGACCTGCACACCGAGCTCCTCAATCCCCGGCGGGACCAACGTCGGCGGCCCACACACGGCCACCTCCGCGCCCAGCTTGAGCAGGCCCCAGATATTCGAGCGCGCCACTCGCGAGTGCAGGATGTCGCCGACGATGCAGACCCGGTGACCCTCGATGCCGCCCAAATGGTCGCGAATCGTCAGCATGTCGAGCAGCCCCTGCGTGGGATGCTCGTGTTGACCGTCACCGCCGTTGATCACGTTCGATGCGATGCGGTCGGCGAGGAACTGGGCGGCGCCCGAGGAGCCGTGGCGGACCACGACCATATCGATCCGCATCGCCTCGAGGTTGCGGGCCGTGTCGACCAGGGTCTCACCCTTCTGCACCGACGAGCCGACACCCGAGATGTTCACCGTGTCGGCCGACAGGCGTTTCTCGGCGAACTCGAAGGAAACACGGGTGCGCGTGGAAGGCTCGTAGAAGAGGTTGACGATCGTCTTGCCGCGGAGGGCGGGGACCTTCTTGATGGGACGCTCACTGATCTCCTTGAAGGGCTCGGCCACGTCGAGGATCGTCCTGATCTGTTCGGCCCTCAGCCCTTCCAGGCCCGTGAGATCTTTTCCGAACGTTACTCTCGCAGTCACCTCTGATCCATCTTGCGCAGCTCCACGGCGAGCCGGCCGTCCAGCTGCGGGACGAGCACCGCCACGTCTTCAGCCGGTGTCACCTCGAAGTGCCGACCCACGAAGTCCGGCTGGATCGGCAGCTCGCGCCCGCCTCGATCCACCAGCACACACAGATAGATGCGCGCCGGTCGCCCGAAGTCGGCCAGGTGGTCCATCGCCGCGCGCGCCGTTCGCCCGGTGTAGCACACGTCGTCCACGATGACGACGTTCCGACCATCTATGTCCGCAGGGATGTCGCTGGATCCAATGACGGGGCGTGGCCCGATGACGCTCAGGTCGTCGCGGTAGAGCGTGATGTCGAGCGTCCCGCGCGGCAGGTCCTGGCCTTCGCTCCTCTCGATCTCCTCGGCCAGCAGGTCGGCAAGCTCCACGCCACGGCGGTGGATGCCGACGAGTATCAGTCCCTCTGTCCCAGCGTTTCTTTCGACGAGCTCGCGGGCCATGCGCGCGACAGCGCGACGCACGGCGGCCTCGTCCATGACGATCTTGCTCGGTTCCGTCTGCACCTCTGCCCCCTACCGCCCCTCGCGACCTGAAGCACCGCCGGCAGTATAGCAGTATACCTGCCGAAGTGTCAACGTGTTAGGCGGCTCGAGCCGCCGGGCGGGCGTGGATGCGCTCCCTTTACAACGCCAGGACCGGCCCCTATGATCTCCCGTCCCGCGAACCTCAACCCACACAGCGATGCGCCGAACCGTCCCGATCACACTGCTCATCCTCTGTACACAGATCGCACCTGCGCAGGCAGGCCCGCAGGCGGGCGATGCTCTCGCAGTGCAGGGGCCGAGGACCGTGCTCACGCACGTCCCCTTCCGCCTGAGTCTCGTCCTTCCCGAGGGTGCCGCGCCGATCGAGTGGCGCGTGGTTCGCGCGCGTGACGGCCAGACGCTGGCGACGGGTGTAGAAGCGCCCGGCATGGAGGTCGAGGTTGCGGACCTGATCGTCGATCGCAGGCGCGATATGCCGCTGCGCGTGGTCGCGGCCGGAAAGAGCATCGAGTTCAGCGCCCTGGTTCTGCCGGGCTGGTTCAGCATCCTGCCGCCGCTCCTGGCCATCGCCCTCGCCCTCATCTTCCGCGAGGTCGTGGTCTCGCTCTTTGCCGGCATCTGGCTGGGCGCCCTGTTCGTCGCCGGCCTCAACCCGATCGCCGCGACGCTGCGCACCATCGACAGCTTCGTCGCGCCGGCCCTCGCCCATCCCGATCACGCGGCCATCGTGATCTTCAGCCTGCTGCTGGGCGGCATGGTCGGCCTGATGGCGCGGAGCGGCGGCACACAGGGAATCGTGGAAGCCGTGGCCCCGCTTGCCACCAACCGGCGGCGCGGCCAGCTCGCCACGTTCCTGGCGGGGCTGGCCATCTTCTTCGACGACTACGCCAACACGCTGATCGTCGGAAACACGCTGCGCCCGATCACCGACCGACTCCACATCTCGCGCGAGAAACTCTCCTACCTGGTAGACTCGACCGCCGCGCCGGTGGCCGCCATCATCTTCGTATCGACCTGGGCTGGCTACGAGATGTCGCTGATCGCCGACGGCCTGCACGCGGCCGCCGGCCAGGTGGTCAGCTCCGACCCGGCGCTCGCCGGCCAACTCGAGTCGGCCAGCCCCTTCACCGTCTTCCTGCACACGATACCGTACCTGTTCTATCCGATCCTGGCGCTCTGCATGGTCTTCCTTGTGGCCTGGACCCAGCGCGACATCGGGCCCATGCTGGCGGCCGAGCGCCGGGCAGCCCAGGGCGGCGGCCTCCACCGACCCGGCGCCATGCTGCTGGTCGACACCAGCGCCGAGACGATGGAACCGAAGCAAGGCGCGCCGCACCGCTGGGTTAACGCCGCGTTCCCGGTCCTCACCGTAGTGTTCGTCGTGCTGCTGGGCCTCTATCTGGACGGGCGGGCCAGCCTCGGCGGCCCGGGGTCTCTGACGGACATTCTGGGCGCGGCGAACGCCTTCCATGCCCTGCTCTGGGGCTCGCTCGCCGGCTGTCTGGTGGCGTTCCTGCTCAGCGTGGGCCAGCGCATCCTCCGTATCGAGGAGGCAATCCAGGCCTGGGCCGGCGGGCTCAGGGCGATGATGCTGGCCGTCGTGATCCTGGTGTTGGCGTGGTCGCTGGGCGCGGTGACGGCGGCGGTGGGGACGGCCGAGTACGTGAGCCACATCCTCGAGACCGCCGGCTTCCCGCTGCGTCTGCTCCCCGTCTCGGTCTTCGCGGCGGCGGCGGTGATCTCGTTCTCGACCGGCACATCGTGGGCGACGATGGCGATCCTGATCCCGCTGGTGATCCCCCTCGCCGTCACCTTGGGCGGCGGCTTCGAGTTCGAGGCAGGCGGCCACTACACGGTGCTGCTGGGCACGATCAGCTCGGTGCTCGCCGGTGCGATCTTCGGGGATCACTGCTCGCCCATCTCCGATACGACCGTGCTCAGCTCGATGGCCTCGGCCTCGGACCACGTGGACCACGTGCGCACTCAGCTGCCCTACGCACTGCTGGTCGCCGTCGCGGGCATGGCGCTGGGCGATATCCCGACCTCCTACGGGATGCCGTGGATCATCTCCTATGCGCTCGGCATCGCCATCCTGTTCCTGGTGCTGCGGTTCGCTGGCGCGCCGATCGGTGACGCCTTTGAATCGAGCAAACCCTCGCAGGCGGATACGGACCGAGCATGAGCCTGAAGAACCTCCCGGCCGGCGCAGGGGCGCCGGACGTCGTCAACGTCGTCGTCGAGATCCCCAAGGGCTCGCGGAACAAGATCGAGTTCGATGACGAGCTGAACGCGTTCCGGCTGGACCGAGTCCTCCACTCACCCGTCCACTACCCCGGCGACTACGGCTTCATCCCCGGGACGCTGTCGCCGGATGGCGATCCGCTCGACGCGCTGGTGCTGGTCACCGACCCTACCTTCACCGGCTGCCTGCTCTCGGCGCGCCCGATCGGCGTCCTGCTCATGACCGACGAGGCCGGCCAGGACGAGAAGGTCCTGGCCGTACCCGCCAAGGACCCGCGCTTCGCCGAGGTGGCCGATCTGAGCGACCTGCCGGCACACCTGCTCAAAGAGGTGGAGTACTTCTTCGAGGTCTATAAGGACCTGGAAGGAAAGGAGACCGCCGTTCTGGGTTGGGAGCCGGTGAGCCGGGCGCGAGAGATCATCCGCGAGGCGATCGCGGCGTTCAAGCGACGCACGGGGACCGCGTAAGAGCGCTCGCGCGCATCCGCTTCAGTGCTCGGCCAACTGGTTTGGATGGGTAGTCACCGCGCCGACGGGATCGTCTCGAGTATTCCAGCACACCGGTCGTGACGGATAGCCCCTGGAAGGCGCCGGGGATCCTCGGAGCGTAACTCGTGAGCGGCCCTGCTGGAGGTATCCACGTCCCCGAACGTGCGCCGCGAGCGGTGAAGCGAGAGGGTCCCTGGCGCCTTCCCGCGAGCTCTGAGGCGAGCCCTTACCCCCCCTCCAGGACCGGTGTGGCCAGCGGCTCGGCGCGGATACCGCGCATCAGGTTGGACCAGGCCAGCTCGAACATGCGGCGGCGCGTGTCCTCGGTGGCGCTGCCGATGTGGGGCAAGAGCACCACGTTACGGAGCTGCTTGAGACAGTCCCGGATCTCCGGCTCGTGCTCGTAGACGTCCAGCCCGGCGCCCCGCAGCTTGCCCGACTCCAGCGCCTCGCAGAGCGCCTCCTCGTCAACGATGCCGCCACGGGCCGTGTTGATGAGGATCGCGCCCGGCTTCATGCGCGCCAGCTCGTCACGACCGATGAGCCCGCGGGTCTCGGCGCTCAAACCCACGTGGACCGAGACGACGTCGGATGTCGCCAGGATCTCCTCCAGCGACTCGATGCGCTGGGCGCCGACCTCCGCCTCGAACTCGGGCTGCGCGAGCTTGTCCCAGTAGACCACCTCCATCCCGAACGGCACGGCGCGCCGCCCGACGGCCTGCCCGATCCGGCCCGCGCCCAGGAGCCCCAGCCGCCGGCCATGCAGCTCCATCCCCATTAGCAGCGTGGGATGCCAGGCGCGCCAGGCGCCGCTGCGCGCCAGATCCTCGGCCTCGCGCAGACGGCGACTCACGGCGAGGATCAGCGACCAGGTCACTTCTGCGGTGGCCTCGGTCAGCACATCCGGCGTGTTGGAGAGGGAGACGCCACGGGCACGCAGCGTCTCGAGGTCGATGTTGTCGTAACCCACCGCGTAGTTCGCGACGACCTTCAGCTTCGGCAGGCGGTCGAGGACCGCGGCATCGACCCGCCGGGAGAGGAGCGGCAAGAGACCGACATAATCCCCCTCCGGCACCGGTTCGTCGGCGGCGATCCATTCGATCTCCACATCGGGCGGCACCCCCACGTAACGCAGAAAGTGCTCGACCTCGGCGGCGACCAGGACGCGAATCTTCGGATCGGGCATACGCTATCGTTTCTCTTGAAAAAAGCTCCGCAGCAACTCGCCGGCTTCCTCGGCCATCAAGCCGCTCTCGACCTCGACCCGGTGGTTGAGGCGCTCGTCCTGCACGATGTTACCGAGGCTGACGCACATGCCGGCCTTCGGGTCGTCAGCGGCGAAGACCAGCCGCTCGATGCGGGCCAGGACGATGGCGCCAGCGCACATCGCGCACGGCTCCAGCGTGACGTAGAGGGTGCAGCCGGTCAGACGCCAGTCCCCCAGCTTCTGCGCCGCACCGCGCAGCGCCAGGATCTCGGCATGTGCGGTAGGATCGTTGAGCTCGCGGGTGCGATTGTGGTCCCGGGCGAGCAGCTCGTCCCCGCGTACGACGGCGGCACCCACGGGTATCTCGCCGCGGGCGCCTCCAGCGCGCGCCTCCTCCAGGGCGATCGCCACCCAGCCAGCGTCCTCCCGGTTCATCACACTCCGCCCACACACCGACGCCGCTGGATCGACCGACACCTCCCGCTGCTAGTCGTGCGACAGGCTGCGCAGCACCGCGCGCGCGACGCCCAGGATGCGAACAGATAGCCCCCCGTTCCGCTCGGCGGCCGACGAGCGCGCCCCCGAGCCATCGCCGGAGCCCACCGCAGCCGGGCGTCGAACCTCTACCCTGCCGTCGCATTCACAGACCGCCAGGTCCGCAGTCCGAAGCTCGGCGCGCGGCTCGACCAGGATCAGGTCGCCTTCGAGGATCCCCAGGTCCGGCATCGATTCCCCGCTGACCCGGACGAGGAAGCAGTCCGGCGAGCAGGCGAGCGAGCGATCCAGGTCGTAGCGAGCCTCCACCTCCTCATCCGATAGCTCGCGCTGCGCGTTCCGGTACAACGGGATCGTGTAGGTGTCGGGCGAGAGATTCAGCCCCAGGATGCGTAGCGCCCGGGAACGCGAGGGCGTCCGGTCGAGATACCCCTTCCGTTGTAGCGCCTGGAGGTGCTCCGTGACGGTCTTGGTCGAGCGGATCCCGAAACGTACCCCGATTTCCCGTATGCTTGGCTGGTAAGTCTCGCGCTTCAGATAGTCGACGAGGTAGTTGTAGATGCGCCGCTCGATGGCCGTCAGGGTGTCCGGCATGAGAACCTCCTGAACCCGGTGTAGCGGAAACTCCGCCTAAGCCACCTGGAACAGGATCCAGGAGGAATAAGACGCCGGCACGGTCGCGCGCGACCGTCCGCTATGACCGGGTCCCACTTAGGGGGGAGAGCTGTTCTAAGTGCAGCTCCCGGTTTGCGGAGATCATCCTTTGCGACGCTCAGTCTAGGATGCAAGTCGCCGTACGTCAAGCGTCACTCCGATGCGCGATGGCATCATCGATGCGACGCAAGACGAGCTCGCGGCCCAGCAGATGCATGACCTCGAAGATGCCGGGGCTCAGTGCCGAGCCGCTGAGCGCGAGGCGCAGCGGGCGGATGAGCTTCCCTGCGCCGATGCCCATAAGTTCAGCACTAGCAAGGAGTTGCGCCTCCAGGGCCGCCTCCCCCCAATCGGTCAGATCCTCCGGCGCGGCCCGTAGTCGTCGCAGTCGCTCCGCCGCCGCCGGCCTGTCCTTCCAGTGCTTCGCCACCGCGTCCGGCTCGTACTGCACGGGACCCGGAAAGAACAAACGCGCACGCTGCACCATCTCGGGGAGTGTCTTCGCACGCAGCTTCACGCTATCGAGCAGCCGCGCGAGCCATTCGGCACGCGCGTCGGACTGCTCCGGCGCCGCGATCCCCGCCTCGTCGAGAAGCGGTCTCACCGACTCGGCGATCTGCGCACCCGTGGCAAGTTCGCCATCCCGGTCCCCGGCTAAACGGCGGGGCTGTGCCCCGTGATCGAGGCCCAGCCCCGTGGTAATCGCAATGGCGGAGAGGGTGGGATTCGAACCCACGAGGGGCAAACGCCCCCAACACCTTAGCAGGGTGCCGCCTTAAGCCTCTCGGCCACCTCTCCCCGTCGCGCCGGCATGGCTGCCAGACGTCATCCGTATTATAAGGCTCGGGCGCTGCATGTCACCTACACGCTCGAGCGGCAGCGCCGGCCAGGGCAAACCTACCCCGCCGCTTCCTCCCGCTCAACCCCTGAGTCCCGGCCCCCAGGAAGCCGGCAAGACGGGCAGCAACGCGGCCACCGCTCCCTACTTCAGCAGCACCGGCGCCGCCTCCACGGCGACGCGGAACAGGCTGTACGGCCTCTCGCGCCGGTCTTCACCCATGTGGAAGCCGGCGCCGCGGTGCAGCTGGTTCGCGATGATATAGAGGTAGCCGTCGGCGGCGAGGCAGATCGTGTCCGGCCAGAGGAGGCGCGGGTCGTGGGCCAGCGTCTCCAGCGAGCCGTCGGGCGACCAGACGATGATCGCGTTGTCCTCGAAGTTCGTGAGGTACACCCGACCGATGTCGTCGGCCGCCAGCCCGTCAGAGGCGAACCCGACATCACCGTGATCCACGACCGTCGCGGCGACGGAGTCGTCGGCAACCGACGCGTCGGCCAGGGCGTCAACGCTCACGCTGTACAGCCGGCGGCTGGAGAGCGGGCGATAGAACAGCCGCTCCCCGTCACTGTGCAGCGCGATGCCGTCGCTGCCCACGAGGACGTGGCGCGGTGGATAGCCCGGCACCCGATACATCAGCGGCCGTCCCTCGACGATCGGCATGAAATCGGGCTCCGGCACGACCGAGGCGTGGCCGCGTAGCCGCCGCCAGCTCGCTCCCGAGGCCAGATCCACCACGATGATGCCGTCCCCGGTCATCGGCGAAGAGTCGGTGATGAACGCCATGCCGCCCTCACCGCGCCTGAGATCGAAGCGCACGTCGTTCAGGTACGTGCCCGGCGGCGCCACGCTATCGGGGAAGGTGATGGTCTTGAAGATGCGGTTCGTCTCCAGCTCCACGCCCACCAGCTTCGCCGCGCCCGGCGTGCCCGGCGGCAACCCCAGCCCCGTATCCAGGATCCAGAGCCGATTGGCGGGATCGACCACGACGCTCTGCACCGAGATGAACGTCTCGGCCGGGCGCGTGCTGTCCGGCTGGTTGATGGCCGCGTCCGGGAAGGGCACCGCCTCACCGTCGATGACCTCCACCACCGTGGCCGGGACCACGTCGCCCCAGCGCGGGAAGTTCACGAAGATGCGCCCATCGTGCGAGACGGTGACGCCCGTCGGCATGGGCCCGTCGAAGCCAGCCACCGTCTCCAGCTCGCCGATCGTCCACTCCTGGGGCTGAGCCTGCGCGGATGACGCCACGAAGAGAAGGAGCACAGCGTAAAGCGAAAGAACCTGGCACATTAGAGCCTCCCGGATTGAGCGCGTCCCGAATCGTCGTCCCTCGGCCATGACTCGGCCGCTTGACCCTACGAAGGCGTGGGACGGTCGGTTTCCGCTGTGCCGGGTCATGGAACTCGCCTGGTCGGCCGGCTATTATGCTGCAAGAGGCTGAGGTAGTGATCAGCCACGCCGTGTCTCATCAAAACGAAGCGCACGCCACTGGGAGTCTCCGATATGAAGCCGCCGGGAACCCTGCTTCTCAACCGACACGAGATAGCCTCGCTGCTCAGCTTGAGCGACTACATCGAAATCGTGGAAAACGCCTTCAGGCTCCATGCGCAGGGCAAGACGCTCAGCTTGGGCCTGCTGCATATCGACGCCGCTGATGGGGAGTTCCACATCAAGGCGGGAGGGCTGGAGCTCGAGCGGACGTACTTCGGGCTGAAGGCGAATGCCGGGTTCTTCCAGAACCGAGCGCGGTTCGGGCTGCCCAACATCCAGGGCACGATCCTCCTCTGCGACGGCGAGCACGGGTACCCGCTGGCCCTCATGGACTCCACCGAGATCACCATCAACCGCACCGGTGCGACCACCGCCGTAGCGGCGAAGTACCTGGCCCGGCCCGACTCGCGTGTCGCGACGATCTGCGGCTGCGGCGTTCAGGGTGGAGTTCAGCTTCGCTCGATCAAGCTCGTCCTGCCGATCGAAGAGGTGTACGCGTTCGACAGCGATAAGTCCACGGCCGAGGCGTTCGCCTCAGACATGTGTGCGGAATTAGGCCTCAAGGTCACAGCCGTGCCCGATCCGGGAAGCGCGGTGCCGAAAAGCGATGTCTGCATCACCTGCACACCCTCCAGACAGTTCTTCCTCGAGAAAGAGGATGTCCCAGCCGGCATGTTCCTAGCCGCAATCGGAGCCGACAGCCCCGAAAAACACGAGATCGACCCAGCGCTCGTGGCCTCCAGCGTTGTCGTCGTCGACATCCTGGAGCAATGCGCAGATGTGGGCGAGCTGCACCACGCCATCGAGGCGGGGCTCATGAGGGCCGATGGTGTTCAGGGTGAGCTTGGCGAGGTCATCGTGGGGGTGAAGCCGGGCCGCCGCTCGGATGACGAGATCATCATCTTCGACGGCACCGGCACCGCCTTGCAGGACGCGGCCGGCGCCGCCGCGGCCTACGAGCGAGCGCTCGAAGCGGAGGTAGGCACGTTCTTCGACTTCTTCGCGGCGTGAGCCCAGAATGACCGAGCTCTCCCCCAGGGAGATGCGCCTGAAGATCCGCGCCGGCGCCTGGCAAGGCCCGACCGCCGGCTGCTGCCGCCATTTCGCCCAGGCCAACCTGGTCGTCGTGCCCAGGGCGCTGGCCTACGACTTTCTCCTCTTCTGCCAGCGCAACCCCAAGCCCTGCCCGCTGCTGGAGCTGACCGATCCCGGCGACCCCGAACCGAGAGGCCTTGCCCCCGGCGCCGACCTGCGCACCGATCTCCCCAGGTACCGGGTCTACCGCCACGGCGAGCTGGAGCAGGAGGTCACCGATCTGGTATCGATTTGGCGCGACGATCTCGTGGCCTTCCTCCTGGGCTGCAGCTTCACCTTCGAGTGGGCACTACAGGCTGCAGGAATCCCGGTCCGCCACATCGAGGAGGGCGTGAACGTCCCCATGTACATCACCAATCGCTCCTGCGAGCCGGTCGGGCTATTCGCCGGACCGCTCGTCGTCTCTATGCGCCCGATCCCCTCGCATCTGGTCTCGCGCGCCGCAGAGGTCACCGCCTGCTTCCCGCTGGCGCACGGCGAGCCCGTCCACATCGGCGACCCCGGGGCGATCGGGATTGTCAACGTCGGCCGGCCCGATTTCGGTGATCCGGTCTCGATCCGTGCGGACGAGACTCCGGTCTTCTGGGCCTGCGGGGTCACGCCGCAGGCGGTGGCGATGGAAGCGAAGCCGGAGCTGATGATCACTCACGCACCCGGCCACATGCTCATCACCGATCGGCGTCACGAACAGTTGAGCGACCTCTCCGCCAAGCGTTGACGTTCGGTTGACGCTCGGGGGCAAGATCGCTCGCCGTGCACCGGGCCTGAAGACGGCACGCCGGATACGACGCTAGGCTCGGGCATTGGGCTACCTCTCGTCAACAGGCCGGCCCGTGTGAGCCTCGGCAACGTCGCAGACCGTGTCCAGGGAGGCACCGTGGCGCACGCCGATGCGAGATCCGGCCACCTTGCTTCTCCCCTCTTGGGGCCAGACTTTCTCAGCATGCCCCAACCGTCCCGGCACCGGCTTTGGCACACGGAGGGAACGATGCGTCTAATGCGTGGATTCACGGCCCTGGCGGCTCTCGCAGCACTGCTCGCCGCCACCTGGGCGCAGGCCCAGACACCGGCCCAGCAGGCCGCGGAACGGGCCGAGCGGTTGGTGCGGGCCCACGACAACCTCGACCACCGGCTCGACGTGCTCGAGAAGCTCATCGACGACGTGCTCTGGTTCGAGCGCGTCGGCGACCTGGCCATCGTCGAGAAGGTCCGGATCTACGGGCCGCCGCTGGCCAACGAGCCGAACCCGCCCCCGAGCGGCCCGGGCAACCCGTTCAAGTTCTACACGTACGTCTTCACGCCGCGCGAGGACTTCGGCGGCCGCAAGCTGCCGCTGCTGGTGCTGCCGCACGGCGGCGTGCACGCCGACTTCACCACCTACCACACCCGTATCGTCCGGGAGTTGATCGCTCAGGGCTACATCGTCGTGGCGCCGGAATACCGCGGCTCGACGGGCTACGGCCGGGGCATGTATCGGGCGATCGACTACGGTGGCCGAGAGGTCGGCGACTGTCTGGCGGCCCGCGACTGGGTCGTCGAGAACCACCCCCGCGTCGACGAGGACCGGGTCGGGCTCATCGGCTGGAGCCACGGCGGCCTCATCACATTGCACAGCCTGTTCGATCACCCGGACAAGTATGTGGTCGGGTTCGCCGGCGTGCCCGTCTCGGACCTCGTGCAGCGTATGGGCTACCTCGGCCCGAGCTACCAGCGGTTCTACGAGGCGGACTACCACATCGACGCGACGCCGGGCGAGAACCTCGAGGAGTACAAGCGTCGCTCGCCGGTCTGGAACGTCGAGAAGCTCACCCGCCCGGTCCGGATCCACGGCAACGTGCACGACGAGGACGTCAACGTCATCGAGGTCGAGCACCTGATCCAGGCGCTCAAGGCGGCGGGCAAGGACTTCGAGTACGAGATCTACGATCTACCCGGCGGCCACAGCTTCGACCGGCTCGACGTCCCCGAGGCGTGGGAGGTGCGCCGGGTGATCTACGATTTCCTGGCCCGCTACCTGAACCCGCCACGCCCGCGTATCGACCTGGGCCTGCAGGCGAACGGTCGGGCCTCGCCCTGAGCGGGTTGGCGACGCGCGTCTGAGCCAGCTAGAGCGCCGATGGCGCGGGTGAGCGCGGCGGCGAGCCGCACTCACGCGCCGCTCGGGATGGGCTTCCGGAACAGGCAGAGGCGGTGGAGCTTGCAGGCGCCGAGCTTCTCGATCTGCCGCAGGCTGGCGGTGTTGAGATCGGAGATCCAGGTGACGCCCAGCCGCTCGTATCGCGCCTGCTTCAGCGCCGTCGTGATCTTGTAGAGCATGGCGCCGGTGAGCCCGCCGTTCTGGAGCCCCGGGCGAACGGCCACGAAGATGATGAGGGCGCGACGCCTTCGCAGCCGGTGTCGAAGGAAGTACCACGGCGTGCCGAGGCGGATGCGCGAGCGCGTGTCGCGGAGGAACGGATTCAGGTCCGGGATGCAGACGCAGACGCCGGCTGGCTCGCCGTCGTGATAGACGATGCTGGAGATGCGCTCGTCGACGATCCACATCATCTCGCCGGCCTGAAAGAGGAACTCCGCTTCTGTGAGCGGAACGAACATGGGGTTCTGGGCAAAGCTCTCGCTCAGGACTCGCCGAGTATCCGCCATGAGCCGCTTGAAGTCGCGGCGCGTCAAGCGTTCGAACCGGAACGCCGGGTCCGCGAACAGCGCACGCTGCTTCGGTCCCAACAGCACAGCCGGATCGAACCCGCCGAGTGGGAGCTCGAAGGTCGACATCGGGAAGAACGGCTCGAACCCGCAGGCCTCGAGCAGGCGCGGGATGTGGGGTGGGTTGAACTGCATGTCGGTATAGGGTCGGTTCTCGAACCCCTCGATCACCACGCCGAGCTGCTGCACGGCGGTGAGATTGAAGTTGCCGGCGAGCTCGTCGTAGCCGCGCCGCCTTCCCCACTCTTCCGCCGCAGCGAGCAGGGTGCGGGCGACCTCGATGTCGTCGATGCAGTCGAAGAACCCGAAGTAGCTGCGACGCAGGCCGTGGATCCGGTTCGAGTCGTGATGGACATGCGCCACGATCCGACCCACCGGCCTCCGGTCCTGATGCAACGTGAAGAAGGTGAAGTCGCCGTGGCCGCGAAAGAGCGGATTGCGCGCTTCGTCGAGGTAGCGTCGCAGGTCGCTCTTCATCGGCGACACGTACGCCGTGGCGTCGCCGTAGCAGACGAAGGGGACGCGGAAGAACGACTCGAAATCCCGCTCACGCAGCTCGGGTCTCTTCATCATCCGTCAGTCGCCTTCCGCCGCGAACACGAGCGCGGCAGCGAGCCAGGCGATCCGTGGACCCGTCATACCCGAACCTCCTTTCGCTCCGCACGCCGCTAACGTCGCCATGCCCAGTCAAGTCGGGGTCAAGCGCGGTGCCCCCGGGAGTCCACGCGCCACAACAACGCTGGCAGGCGCACACCCCGGACAGCTACCTGGAGCTACCTGGGCGTTGCGACCCTACACCGTTGAGGGTGTGTTCCGGGGTGCGCTCTCACCCAAATAGAAACCGCGGCCAAAGCATGACCCCCGTTTCTCGCGGCGTCGCTGAAGAGCGTTGGACCGTTGCATAGCCGCTTCTTCGATCTGCTCTCACAACCTTGTGCTGTATGTCAGCGTCGCCAGCTCATTCTGTCCTCATGGCCATCACAGGGTCGACTCGCGTGGCGCGATGTGCCGGCACGTAGGAGGCCGCGGCTGCCGTGGCTAGCAACAAAGCCGACACGAGGGAGAAGGTCACCGGATCGGCGGGCCGAACCTCGTAGAGCAGGCTCTGCATGAGCCGGGTCAGTGCCAAGCCGGCGACGATGCCGGCACCGGTGCCGACAAGGATCGGAAGCATCACTTGCCGCTGGATGAGGCCCCGCAGTCGTCGGGGGTCTGCACCGAGCGCGACTCGCAGCCCGATCTCGCTGGTGCTCCGGGCCACGGTATACGACACGACGCCATAGATCCCCACCGCCGCAAGAATCAGCGCAATCGCTGCGAAGCTGGCCAGAACGGCCATGGTGAACCGGCGGTCGGTGACGGTTCCGGCGAGACGTGCCTCCATCGTTTGCAGACGCACCGGCACATTGGGATCTACCGCCCGCAGTCGCTCCCGAGCGGCCGGTATCAAAGCGGCCGGATCTCCCGCCGCGTGGATCACCGCTCGCATCGCCCAGGTGTGCTCCGGCCGCTGGCGGTGATGCATATATATCTCGTACTGGCTTCCCGCCTGCCGGCTCCAGCGGCGGGCCTCCGCAACCACCCCAATCACGGACAACTCCTCATTCCTGAAGTCCCATAGCGCCCGCACCGGCCTCCCGATTGGCTCCTCGCCCGGCCATAGACGGTTCGCCAGCGCCTCGTTCACGATGGCAACTCCCGGTGTCCCATCCACATCTCGCTCATCGAAGAGGCGACCGCGCAAGAGGCGTATGCGCAGTGCCTCGAAGTACTCCGCGTCCGCCACCCGCCAGCCGGCGATGGCTGCCCACTCGTCGGGGTCCTCCGGGTCGCTGATCGGCGGAAGCAGTACAGGCCCGGTCCGGGTGCCGGCCTCCAGTGGCAACAGATTGGCCAATCCAACCTGCTGAACACCCGGTAGGGAACGGAGCTCAGCCAGCATGCGCTCGTACAGCGGGGTGCGGGCCTCCCCGTCGGGATAGCGCGAGCCGGGCGGCTGGATCTCGACCGTCAGCACGCCCTCGGTTTGGAAGCCGGCCTCGAGATCCAGGATCTGCGCCAGGCTCCGTATCAAGAGACCGGAACCGATGAGAAGCAGCAGGGCAAGGCCGGCCTCCACAGCCAGCAGGACGCGCCAGGGGAGCACTCGGGTGGTTCCCTGGCCGGTTCCCGATCGCCAGCGAAGCGGATCATAGCGTGTATTCGAAAGCCGCAACGCAGGGAACAGGCCGAAGAGCACGGCCGTGGCGACTGCGAGAGCGGCAGTGAAGGCGAGGACGCGCGGATCCACCGTGACTTCCCCAACCCGAGGCACCATTCCCGTGCCCAATTGGCGAAGCGTGCGAACCAGGAATCCCGCCAGAGCGGTCGCGATCACGGCGCCGCCCGCGGCCAGCAACAGGCTTTCCGTCAGGAGCTGGCGGGTGAGTCTGAATCGACTCGCGCCCAACGCGGCCCTAATGGCAAACTCCCGTTGACGTGTCGCCCCTCGGGCCAACAGCGTACTCGCGACATTCGAGCAGGCGACCAGGAGAACAAGCATCGCCGCACCCAACAGCACGAGTATAGCCCGACGGCTCTCACCCACGATCTCGCTGTGTAGGTAACCCATGTTCACGCCCACGGCCTGCGTGGCATCGCCGTATTGCTCCTTGAGCGCCGCCGCCAGAACCGCCATCTCGTCTCGGGCCTGAGGATAAGTCACTCCAGGCCGCAGACGGCCTATAACATGGTAGTTGTGAGCGCTTCGGATCTCGATTGGATGCTGCTCGAGAGGGTAGTAAACATCGGCCTCCTCGAAAAGGACAAAGCCGGGCGGCATGACACCCACCACCGCGTGCGGACGACCGCCGATGTCGAGTTGGACCGTCTCCAGATTCGGATCCGAGCCGAGGTGAGTCTGCCAAAAGCGATGGCTCACCATCACGATGTCCGGACCGCCGGGCTGGTTCTCCTCCGGTAGAATGGGTCGGCCCAAGAACGGTTGTACGCCCAGAACCGTGAAGAATTCCCTGGATACACCGATGGCCGGAACGACCGCTGGCTCGATCGCGCCCAAGACGGGTTGTGGCGTTGCGAGCATAACTGCGAGCATCCCTGAGAAACTCCGGGAACGCTCACGCCAATCGGCGAAATTGGGATGTGAGACCCACAAACTGCGACCGTGTTCATCAGCCTCCTTGAGGGTGACCAATCGATCCGGTTCGTTGAACGGGAGCGGCTTGAGGAGGACACCGTTGACGACGCTGAAGACTGCCGTGTTGGCGCCGATTCCCAACGCGAGTGTGACAACAGCTACGAAGGCAAAGACTCGGTTCTTCGCCAGGGCTCTTGCAGCGTAGTGTAGGTCGCGAATCGTATCCTCGATCAGTCGCGTGCCGCGCTCCTCACGAGTCCGCTCGCGCATCCGCTCGACGCCCCCGAAGCGGATCAATGCCTCGCGTCGCGCTGCGTCGGGCGACAGACCCTCACGCACCAGCTTTTCCGTCTCCATCTCCAGGTGAAAGCGAAACTCCTCATCCATCTCCTGCTCCACCAGCGAGCGCCGGAACAGGGCGTTGAAACGCTCCGCCAGTCCTCTCAACCACGACATCTCGTGTCCTCCGGTTCAGCTAGCCTTCCGACAGGGCGACTGCCAGGATCCGGTTGACGGCGCCGTAGGCTCGCCTCCACTCCTCGATCTCGTGGGCGAGCTGCTTCTCGCCGGCCCGGGTAAGCGAGTAGTAGCGGGCCCGCCGATTCTTGATCGGCCTTTCCTTCCTTTAGACAGTCTAAAGGTAAAGAGGGTTGCAACCCGCTGCCAGGGCCGTGAAGTGCAGCATCCGGCAGCCGAGGACCACTCGCATGGTCGTCCTGCAGCCGGATTCAGCGAGTATTCTATTAGTCGCTGGCGAGTTCGAGGTGAGTTGGAAGGAAGGGTTCAGTCGGAGCTAGGCGTCTGTCTCCAGAAGCCCGAGGGGCCCCGTCAGAGGTGCATCAGGACGCCGCTGATTGAGTAGCCAGCTTCCCTCGCGTTTCAGCTCCCCGCGGATTGCCGGAGCTCTGCAGCGCGGCGGA
>JBDHKG010000118.1:0-16167 GCA_039586495.1 Gemmatimonadota bacterium
GTCGTCACCATCCTGACGAACCATCAGAGGCATCCGCTGCCTAACAAACGCATGAAGCTGCTGTGAGCTCGATCTAGAGAAGAAATGTTCTCTCGCGGGGTAGACCACGTGTCAGGCAACGAGATGCTCAGAAAGGCGGAAGCGCTGTTCCGCCGACAACAAGAGAGAGGCCTGTTTCCCGGGGGCCAGTTGGTCGTCCGCGCGCAGGGCGAGGAGTTGTTGAACGTCTCGGTAGGCATCGCACGCGGACTTCGCCCCCGTGAGGGCAACCCGGTCCCAGTTACAGACACTACCCCCTTCCAGGTCATGTCGGCATCGAAGGCTGTCGTGGCCTTCTCGGTCGCGGTTCTCGAGGATCGCGGGCTCCTGGACGTAGAGCGTCCCGTCTCGCAGTACATCCCGGAGTTCGGGCGCGAGGGAAAGGGGGACATCACGGTCCTAGACGTTCTCACGCACCGGAGTGGCGTCCTAGTACCGCGGCTCTGGAATTCTCCCGAGACCTGGGTGGAGTGGGATCGTGTGCAAGAGGAGATCTGGAACGCGCGACCTCGTTACCCCAGGGGCACTCTTGCCTATCATCCGCTGGAGTTCGGCTGGATGCTTGGCGAAGTGGTGCGTCGGGTGGCGGGACGATCTCTAGACGAGTTCCTGGCTGAGGTACTGCCGGGGCAGTTGAGATCGCTTCGACTGCGCGTCGATCACGACGCGACGACTCTCGTCGCGCGGACCTACTGGCTCGGGCCGAAACGTTTTCGGCTCGCAGGCGAAGATTTAGCCGCCAGGTTCGAGGAGATATACAACGCGCAGTCGACGCTGACGAGCCTTGTTCCCGGCGCATCCATGACAACCACGGCCTCGGCTTTAGCCAAGTTCTACGAGATGATCTTGGCGGGAGGAACCATGGCGGACGGTGTTCGCCTGATCAGGTCAGAAACGCTGGAGCGCTATCTCAGGCCAAACGTCGCTGGGTTCGATCGGGCGTTGCGTTCGTATGTGGTCCTCGGCAGGGGCTTCCTGCTTGGCTCACTGGGCCCTCATCCGTACGGATGGTGGAACACGCGTGACTGTGTCGGCCACGGCGGGGGCTTTTGCGTTGTGGCGTTCGGCGATCGTCGTACAGGAGGAGCGATCTCCATCGTCACAAACGGGAACAGAGGTCTGATGGACGTGCTCCGGAGGTTCGCCCCGCTCAGCAGTTCGATCCGAAAATCGTTGCACCGCTCGAGAGCGAAATAGCCGTCAACCAAGGGATTGCGGCAGACGGGCCCCTGAGGTCATGAGCTGATGAAGATTCGTGAGTACGGTATCTCCGGCCCCTTTGTAGTAGTCCTGCATGGGGGGCCAGCTGCTCCCGGACATATGGCCCCCGTGGCCCGTGGGCTCGCAGATTCCTTTCACATCCTCGAGCCGTGGCAGCGCGGCAGCGGCGCGGAGCCTCTCAGCGTCGCACGCCATGTGGAGGATCTGCACGAGCTGGTTAGATCGCGGTGCAGTGGTGCAAGGCCGGCTCTCGTAGGCTCCTCCTGGGGTGCGATGCTCGCGCTCGCCTACGCAGCAACGTACCCTGACTCAGCGGGTCTGCTCGTGCTGATTGGGTGCGGGACGTTCGATCCGGTGGCGCGTGAGCGGCTGCACGCTACGGTCGAGGCCCGCACGGACGATGTTCTACGAAGCCGAATTCAACACCTGACGGAGGAATTCCCCGATCCTGACGAGCGGCTCCGGATGATGGGGCATCTGATCCTGCCCGTGTATTCGTACGACCTCATCACGACTGAGACCGAAACCGAGGCGGTTGACGCGCGAGCGCATGAGGAGACGTGGGCGGATATGATACGTCTGCAGAACGAGGGTGTGTATCCTGCGGCCTTCAAGGCGGTGCGTGTGCCGGTCTTGATGTTGCACGGCGCCGTCGATCCTCATCCCGGGCAGATGATCCAGGCGAGTCTGCGGCCTCACCTTCCGCAGCTCGAGTACCGGGAGTTGGAGCGCTGCGGACACTACCCTTGGCTCGAGAAGGCTGCGCGCGTCGAGTTCTTCTCAGTCCTCCGCGAGTGGCTGGCCCGTCAACTCATGCAGGACTAACTTGGCAGGAGCGCCCAGCCCGGCTGCTCGTCACCCAGCGCGCCCTTAGGAAGCTGGCCGGCGCCAGGGGCAGGAGGGAAGAGGGGGCCCTGGCTTGGAACTCGCACCCCCCTCCCGGCGTATGCTCACGCTGCACAACCGGACACCGCAAGCACTGACAAAGGAGTCCCGAGATGAGAGTCTTGTCTTCGCTCGTGGCGGCGATTGTTCTGGTCTCACTGGCTGCTGCACCGCAACTCGGGGCCCAGGAGGCCCAGGCACAGATCGGCGAGCACGCCCCCGCTTTCACCCTTCCGGACACCTACGGCGACGAGCACTCCCTCCCCGACTACGAGGGTGAGTGGGTGGTCCTGGAGTGGCTGAACTACGACTGCCCCTTCGTACGCAAGCATTACGACAGCGGGAACATGCCGTCGCTGCAGGAGACCTACGGCTCGAAAGGAGTGATCTGGTTCGCCGTCGTCTCCTCGGCCCCGGGGAAGCAGGGGTACTTCGCGCCCGATGAAATGAACAGGCGAAGCGAGCAGGCCGGAAGCGTTGCGAAGGCGGTGCTCCTGGATCCCGAGGGAACCGTGGGTCGCCTCTACGGCGCCAGGACCACTCCCCAGATGGTGCTGATCGATCCCGCCGGGACAGTCCTCTATAACGGCGCCATCGACGACAAGCCCAGCGCGCGTATCGAGACCATAGAGGGCGCTCACAACTACCTGGTGGCGGCCATCGAGGAGGCGATGGCCGGTAAGCCGGTGAGCGTCCCCACGAGCCAGCCTTACGGCTGCAGCGTGAAGTACAAGTAGCGCCCGTGAGCCTCGGCCGCCGCCGAGAGCGGGGCGGCCGGCGTCTTGGCCGTGGACCCCGCGTGACGGTGGGATTGGTCAGCATGCGCCGGCTCCTGCTCTGCCTCCTTGTGCCCGCCGCCCTCGCGGCCCAGGAACCCACCGACCCCAGTCCCCACAGCGACGCGTCGCTGGTGGCGAAGGTGACCTCCATCCGTCCCGGGGAGCCCTTCAGCGTGGGGCTCCGCCTGGTCATGGAGGAGGGCTGGCACTCCTACTGGCGGAACGCCGGCGATTCGGGGCTCCCCACCACCCTGGCGTGGGACCTTCCGGATGGGTTCGAGGCGGCTGCGATCCAGTGGCCGTATCCCTCCCGCATCGAGCGCCCTCCCCTGGTGAGCTACGGTTACGAGGAGGAGGTGCTCCTCCTGGTGGAGATCCGGCCGCCCCCGGACCTCACCGTCGGGAGGACGGTGACCCTGGCTGCGCGGGCCGACTGGCTCATCTGCGAAGAGCCCTGTTATCCAGCGACGGCCGACGTCGCCGTCGAGCTCCCGGTCCGAGATGCCCCTCCGGAGCCCGATCGCCGCTGGGCCGACGCCTTCGCCAGGGCCCGGGCCCGGCTGCCCATGGCGCCGGATGGCTGGAGGATCTCGGGCCGGTACGGCCCGTCCGGCTACGTGCTGGCGGTGTCTCCACCTGTCGGTCTGGACGTCTCCTTTCCGGAGAACCCCTTCTTCGCGGCAGCGAAGAGCGTCATCGACCACGCCGCGCCACAGCCCATAGCCCGGTCCGGGGAGGGCTTCCGGATCCGGCTCTCGGTGTCCCAGTTCGCCGTGGGCCCGGCCGAGCGGCTCGAGGGAGTGCTGCTCGCCCGAGGGCTGGAAACCGAGACGCCGTACGCTGCCCTGGCCATCGCCCCGGAGGTGATCCCGGGCGAAGGAGAGGAGGAGGTCGTCGCACCGATGGTGGCCGCCACGGGCTACCGGGAGCCGCTCACGCTGTTCCTGGCCCTGGCCTTCGCCTTTCTGGGAGGACTACTGCTGAACCTCATGCCCTGCGTCTTGCCCGTCCTGTCCATCAAGGTGCTGGGATTCGTGGAGCAGGGAGGTACGGATCCGGCCGGGGCACGGCTGCACGGAGCGGCGTACGGGCTGGGCGTCCTGGTCTCCTTCTGGATGCTGGCCGGGGCGCTGCTCCTGCTGCGGGCCGCGGGACAGGAGCTGGGGTGGGGGTTCCAGCTCCAGTCGCCTCTCTTCGTGGCCTTCATGGCGCTGCTCTTCTTCTTCCTGGGACTCATGTTCCTCGGCGTCGTGGAGATGGGAGGAACGCTCACCCGCCTGGGGGCGCTGGGCCGGGGCGCCGGGTACCGTAACTCCCTCCTCACCGGGGTCCTGGCCGTGGTGGTGGCCACGCCGTGCACCGCTCCGTTCATGGGCGCGGCGCTGGGCTTCGCCCTGGCCCGGCCGGCTCTCCACGGGCTCGCGGTCTTCACGACCCTCGGGCTCGGTATGGCCTTCCCCTACGTGGCCCTTTCCGCATCGCCGGCTCTCCTCCGTCGCCTCCCCCGGCCCGGTCCGTGGATGGAGAGCCTGAAGCAGTTCCTGGCTTTCCCGCTCTTCGCCACGGTCGTGTGGCTGCTCTGGGTCTTCGGGCGTCAGACCGGCGTGGACGGGGCCTCCCTGCTCCTGTTGGCACTCACCTTCCTCGGGCTCGCGGCCTGGATCCTCGGGCGCTGGAGCGCCCCGTCCCGGGCGAGGCCCGGACGCCGCGCCGTCGCCCGAGCGACGGCCACCCTCATCCTCCTGCTGGCCGGAGGTCTGGCCTGGGCCGGCTCGCAGAAGCTGTCAGACGAGCCCGCCGTCCGGCTCGGAAGCGAGTGGCAGCCCTTCTCCCCGGCCCGAGTGGAGGCGCTCCGCTCCGAGGGCCGGCCCGTGTTCGTGGACTTCACGGCAGCCTGGTGCCTGACGTGTCAGGTGAACGAGCGGGTGACGCTGGCGGACGCTGCGGTCAAGGAGGCGTTCCGGGCACGCGACATCGCCCTGCTCAAAGCGGACTGGACGACGCGGGATCCAGAGATCACGGCAGCCCTGCGCAGCTTCGGGAGGAGCGGCGTCCCCCTCTATGTCCTCTATTCACCCCAGCCCGGGCTCCCACCCCGGATCCTCCCGGAGATCCTGAGCGTCGGGATCGTGCTGGACGCGCTGGCGGACCTGTAGTCCCCGCCTGCCCCAGAGGGGGACATGCAGCATCGGCGATGAACCATCCCAATCCCTTCAGGGGCTCGCCGACAGTCTCTTATGTGAAATCAAAGCCAATCTGTAACCCATTCCTATTTCGATATCCGTCTTGTCTTTGAAGATTGAGATCCTTTCTAACGATGGTTGACCCAGGACCTTTACCTTGTCGGACAGCTCTGTGAAATCATGAAATCGCTGAACCGCATTGTAGGCCTTCTCGCGCGTGACATTGAGGCTGTCCATGAACGACCAACTGGATCTCACTTTGTCAGTCTCACCAGTGTACCAAGCCCACGGAGAATCGGCCGCGTGGTCGATAACGACGACATCTTTCGCCATCTCGAGAGCTTCACGAAGCGCCTTCAATGGATCGACGATTTCGTGCAGACAGAACTCGAAAAGTACCACATCCGCTGTTGCATCTAAGTCGAAGAAGTCAGTGTTCTGCACAATGACGTTCTTCAAATCCCTAGACTTCACGACCGCCTCAAGCTGTCGCACTGCATGTTCATCGCAGTCTATCGCCAGGACGCTTTTCGAATCCTGTGCGTAATCGATGAGTCGGCCTCCGCCTGCGCCAACGTGTATCACTGACTTTGCTGAAAAATCATAGAAATCCCTTAAGTTATCGTTAACCTTCTGTACGTCCGTTGCCATTTGAGTTATCTCCGCCTGGGATGTCTTCGACTGTGGGACTCTTCCACGCACTTGGAGCCGACCCCGCACCCCGTGCAGCATGACCCGGGGAGCCGCTCCGGGCTTGATTCTCCCACGTCTCCATCATACCGAGAATGCAGCGCGCGGGCCAGAAAATGCGCCGCTAGGCAACAGCCTGCGCCCGGGCAGCAGGCGCGTCCAAACAAGCCGAGGGATAGCGCGCTGGCCCTGGCCTTTCCTGCCTCACTAGCCAAGATGAATCATTAAGTGAACCACGTCGCCACAACCCGACGATACTGTCCACACGCCGCGCCGCTGCTGATCTCATCAAGGACAATCGTCTGTGACACGGAGGGTGTCTTCGAGGTGCCTGTCGCTGCGATCGCGGGAGCCTGGGTGCAAGGAGAACAGAAGACTCCGGCCACTGGTAGGATACGAGTTCAATGAATACTGAGTATGGAGATCACTAATGAAAGTGAAGAGATGCCTCGTTACCCTCTCTGCTCTGTTCTTGTCGATACCTAACTGGAATCTCGATCCAAGTTATGCCCAGGAGGAGACTAAGGGCCGAATCGCGTTCTATTCTCCCCGCAATGGCAGGGATGACATCTACGTTGTCGATGCAGATGGCAACAACCTCCGACGATTGACCAAGGGGGATATTGAAGGAAAGTGCCCCGCTTTCTCCCCGGACGGCAGGCTGATTGCGTTCCAGGTGAGTGGCAGAGGTGCGGAAGACATCTACTTGATGGATGCGGATGGCAGCAACGTTAGACGTCTGACGGACTCTCCAGCCAGCGAACGGCACGCCGCCTGGTCGCCCGACGGTAGCCAGATAGCCTTCGTGTCCGACCGCGATGGCAACCGCGAGATCTACGTAATGAACGCCGACGCAAGCGATTGGCGTCGCTTGACCGTCCATCCTGCGCACGAGATGAAACCTTCCTGGTCACCGGATGGCGAGCAGATCGCCTTCAACTCAGAGCGTGACGGCAATTGGGAGATCTATATCATCAACGTCGATGGCACCGGTGAGAGGCGGCTCACTAATTCGCCGGATTGGGAGTTGTTCCCAGCCTGGTCGCCCGACGGGACGAGAATCGCCTTCCGTTCCGGGTCTGCAGGGGTGTTCCAGGGTGACATTCACACCATCAATACCGATGGCACCGGAGAGCGGAAGCTTACGCGTGCAGACGGAGTGGAAGAGGATCCTCAGTGGTCCCCAGACGGCAGGCAGATCGTCTTCCAGAGCATGAGGGATGGCAACTTCGAGATCTATATTATGAACGCCGACGGCGGCGACTGGCGAAACGTGACACGCCACCCGGCCCACGACTACTGGCCGACGTGGGCACCGGCGATTACGGCAGCGCCCTCCGATACGCAAGAGACCGGTCGCCTTTCTCCCCAAGACGTCCGGCTGCAGATCGTGTATGACGACAAATCCTACGCCGAGAACCTCCAGGCTGCGGCCGGTTTCTCGGCCCTCGTACGGGTACAGGACAGAACGCTGCTCTTCGACACAGGCGGGAGCGGTCGGACCCTGCTGTCCAACATGGCAGGGCTCGGGATAGACCCTGCGGACATCGACCAGGTCGTCATCTCTCACAACCACAGCGATCATGTGGGTGGATTGCCCAAGCTCCTGGAGAGCTGTGAGAGACCGGACGTGTTTGTGGTCGGAAGGTTACCCGACAATCTGTCAGGGCGAGCCGAGGAAATCGTGGCCGGCGCAATGGAAGCTGCCAGAGAGCATGCCGACCGAGTAATCGAGATCAGCACACCGGCCAAGATCTCTAACGGTGTCTACACTACAGGCGCACTGGGGACCCGCATACCGGAGCACGCCCTTGTTGTTTAGACGCAGGCAGGGCTCATCGTCATCACCGGTTGCGCGCATCCTGGAGTTCTGGAGCTGGCCAGAAGGGCCAAGGAGTCCCTCGCTCAAGACGTCCTGCTGGTCATAGGAGGATTCCACCTGGGGGCTACCGATCCGGAAGATATCCGAGAAATCGTCTCTGACTTGTCAGAGCTGACCCGCTACGTTGCTCCCTGTCATTGCTCGGGAGATGTTGCACGGACGTTGTTTGAAGAGGAGTTTGGGGACCGTTACGTAGCCTGCGGAGTCGGCGAGATCATCAATCCAGGTCGACTGGCTGGCCGATGAGGTACCGGCAAGTAGAGTCTCCGAGCCACAGGCGGCAGCTGGACTGGGGGAACTGGCGGTTCTGACTTGTTCTCACGAGTAGAAGGCACTACAATCGGCGATCATGTCTTGAGAAGACCCACCAATTCCACAGGCGCTGGTCAAAGAACAAAGGTGAGGCGGGCACAATGAATACCGAGGACGATATCTATCGCCGACTGCAAGAGCACCTGGACCGAATGCCCGTCGGATATCCGGCCACGGAATCCGGAGTGGAGATTCGAGTACTGAAGCACCTTTTCACGCCTGAGGAAGCGAGAATCGCGCTCCACTTGAGCGCCGTGCCCGAGCCACTGGAGCGCATCTACCGACGCGTCAAGAAGACAGGCATGTCGATCGAGCAGTTGGAGCAGACCCTCGATCGGATGGTCCACAAGGGCGCCATTCTCGGAGGGAGACTGGCTGCAGGAAAAGGCGGCGAAAAACGCTACAGCAAAGCGCAGCTAGCTATCGGGATGTACGAGTTCCAAGTCGACAGACTCACTAGGGAGTTACAGGAAGACGTCGGCCGGTACATGGTGGAAGGGTTTGCCGAAGCGTTTCACAGCAAGAAGACCTCTCAGATGAGGACGATCCCGATTGGCGAGACCATCACCCCTGAACGCCAAGTGGGGAACTACGACAGCGTCAGAGAGATCATCCAGGCCCATCCAGGCCTCCGGTGGCCCGTTTGCGGTGCTGAATTGCATCTGTCGGCAGGGCAGGGACCTGCTGGGAGAACCCTGCCAGCAGACGGATGTTCGCAGAACCTGCCTCGGCCTCGGGGACGTAGCACAGGCCTCCATCGATGGTGGAATCGGCCAGGCCCTCACTCAAGAAGGGGTGTTGACACTGCTCGCGAGGGCCGAGGAGGTAGGCATGGTTCTCCAGCCGGAGAACACACAGGACCCCCATTTCATCTGCTTCTGCTGTGGGTGCTGCTGTGGGGTCTTGATGAGCGTCAAGAAGTTTCCCCGCCCGGCGGAATACATCCACTCGAACTACTTCGCCCAGTCTGATCCCGAGCTGTGCACAGGTTGCGAAACGTGCGCCAGCCGGTGCCAGATGGAAGCTGTGGCACTGGTCGACGACGTCACAGAGGTGAACCTGGATCGCTGCATCGGCTGTGGAGTCTGCATCTCGACCTGCCCGTCAGGCGCCATGCAGCTCTACAAGAAGGACAGGGAGACGGCTCCTCCGAAAGATCGTGGCGCTCTTTACCGGAAGATCATGACGGAAAGGTATGGCACGTGGGGGACGGTCAAGACGATGGGGAAGGCAGTATTGGGAATGAAGATCTAGGAACACCTCAGCTAGGCGATGTTCCCGAGTCGCTCGCTAGCGCAAGCGTTGGAGAGCCTCTGAGATTACTGACTGGCGAAAGACATCACTTCATCTCTCAGCCAGTCGCACCAGGTATCGAGTCCCTGGCCGGTCTTGCAGGACATTTCAAAGATTCGTAGGCGGGGGTTCAGTGCCAAGATCCGCTTCCGCAGCGCCTCCATATCGAAATCTGACTGATTCAAGTAGTCGATCTTGTTCACGACGAGCACGTCAGATGCCGTGAACATGAGCGGATACTTGAGAGGCTTATCATCCCCCTCGGGGACACTCAAGATCATGGCATTCCTGACGGCCCCTGTGTCGGATTCCGCCGGGCATATGAGATTGCCCACGTTTTCCAGGACAATCAGATCGAGAGCAGCGAGATCCAAAGACTCCAAGCCCTTCTCGACCATGGCCGCGTCAACGTGACAGAAGCCTCCTGTCCTGAGCTGTATGGCGTTAACACCTCGAGCGGCGACCTTTTCCGAATCTACAGTTGAATCCACATCCGCTTCTATGACGCACATGCGGAACTCGTTCTTCAGCGCTTCAATGGTCCTGAGTATCAGGCTCGTCTTACCGGAACCGGGTGAGGACATGAGGTTCAACATATAGGTCTTTTGCCCGCCGAGTCTCCTTCTTAGCTCATCGGCAAGACCCTTGTTGTCGGAAAGGATCTCCTTCTTGATCTCGATCAGCCTTATGCCTTCCATCATTGCGCCACCATGTTATCGATGTAATACTCCGTTCCCGAAACGAGCGAACACTTCTTATCACCGCATTCAGGGCACTGAATCTCCTTGACCTGCCTGATGTCGATCTCAAAGCAGTTTGAGCAGGCCTCGCATTTGAGCTTCGCCGGAACTCTCTCGATCACGATTCTCGCGCCCTCGGCCACTGTCGCTCTGCTCAGGTAGTCGAAATAGCGCTGTATCGGCTCGTCTTCCAAGTGGCTCAACGCCCCTATCCTCAGAGAAATGGACATCACCTTGCTCACCTGGTGTGTCTCTGCGTGCTGGAGGACAATCGAGAGTATGCTTTGAGTTACGGGAAGTTCATGCACTGGGGCAGCCTAGCTGAGATCACGTCGTGCTCGGGGGCATGTGTATCTTGACCGAAGCGGTCGACGGAGAGGGCCAGATCGACCCTCTTGGCTGCGCCCTCCGGTAGTCAACTCCGCCAACCGACCGCCCACGAGCGGCGCATGCCTCAAAGTAGGGGACATGGCGCCGGTGGGCCAGGATTACCAGGCGCACTTGCACTGCGAGACTCTCGCTCTTGTCGGTCCCCGGCGGCCGGCGAAACCTGGCGCCCGGCGGCTCGTAGTGTCCTTTATAGTATAGCGGGCCGACCCTCCCACCAGAGCTGTGACGCCATGGACGAGATCTGGCAGGACATCAAGTACGCGATCCGCTCGCTGCGGCGCGGCGGCGCTCTCATCGCCATCGCCGTGCTCTCGCTGGCCATCGGTATCGGAGCGAACACGGCGATCTTCAGCGCGGTCGATGTGTTCATGCTGCGACCGTTGCCCTACCCGGATTCCGACGAGCTGTACTCGGTCTACACCACGAACCGGGAGCGCGGCTGGAGTCGGGTCTCCTACTCGGTGCCCGACTTCGTCGACCTGCGCGAGCGGAGCCGCACCCTGGATGTGGCGGCGATGCGCTACTTGAGCTTCAACCTGTCGGAGGGCGATCGGCCGGAGCGGCTGAGCGGCGTCCAGGTGAGCTCGAACTTCTTCCGGATGCTGGGCGTGCAGCCGGCGCGCGGCCGGGCGTTCACTGTGGAGGAGGAGGTCGAGGGGCGACACCATGTGGCGATCATCAGCGACGGCCTGTGGCAGGACCGGTTCGGCGGCGATCCCGACGTGCTGGGCCGCGTCGTGCTGTTGGACGGCGAGCCGCACACGATCGTCGGCGTGATGCCGCCCAGGTTCTGGTTCCGCAACCCGGGCACCGAGATCTGGGTACCCTTCTACATAACCGGCGAAGAGCACCGTAACAGCCACTACATCGGAGTCCATGCGCGTTTGAGACCGGGCGCCGCGCCGGAGCAGGCGCAGATCGAGGCGGAGCGCATCGCCGGGCAGCTCGCGGCTGAGTACCCGGATACCAACGCCGGCAACGGCGCCGTGCTCATCACACTGCACCGCGACGTGTTCAACGAGGGCTTTCGGACAGGTTGCCTGACCAGCACGGTGGCCGTCCTCTTTCTCCTCCTCATCGCCTGCGCCAACGTCGCCAACCTGCTGCTGACGCACGCGGCGGGGCGCGAGCGCGAGGTGGCGGTGCGCAGCGCGCTCGGCGCCGGCCGCGCCCGCATCGTTCGGCAGTTTCTGGCCGAGGCGCTGATCCTGGCGGCCGCCGGCGCGGTTCTGGGAACCGGCCTGGCGGTCTTCGGCATCCGCGGGCTCATCTCGTTGATGCCCGCGTGGTTCCCGCGAATCGACGAGATCGGCCTCAACCCCCGGGTGCTCGGCTTCACGGCCCTGGTCACTATGCTCAGCGCCATCCTGGTTTGCTTCGCCCCCGCGATCCAGAACACGAAGCTGAACATGGTGGAATCGCTCAAGGAGGGTGGTCGTGGCGGCACGGCCGTTCGCGGCGCGCGCTTCAGGAAGGCGCTGGTCGTCGTCGAGGTGTCGCTGGCTCTCGTGCTTCTGGTGTCTTCGGCGCTCCTCGTCCGCGGCTTCATCAACATTCGCCTGGCCGACCGCGGCTTCGACGAGACCGACGTGCTGGCTTTCATGCTCGTGTTGCCCGAGCACGAGTACCCGGACTCGGCATCCACCATCGCGTTCCACACGGAACTGCGCGAGCGCCTGTCGTCGCTCCCAGGCGTTAGAAGCGTCGGCGCGACTACCATCCTGCCGCTACATGGGAACACCGGGACCTATTACTGGCTCCCCGGCGAGGACATCGAGAGCGATCTGCAGCGCAAGATCACGAACACCCGAGACGTCTCGCCGGGTTACTTTGAGGCGCTAGACATACCCATCCTGCAGGGGCGCGTAATCGAGGATATCGACCGACCGGACAGTCGCCGCGTTATAGTCATCAACGAGGCGATGGTCGAGCGGCACTGGCCGGGCGAGAACCCGATCGGCCGTGAGCTGCTGGTCTACTCCGGGCCCAAGGAGATCGTGGGCGTCGTCGCTAATGCCTACTACAACAACGACGTGCAGAGCGTCGGGCCCATGGTCTACTTCTCGGCCTATCAGGACGACGACCGATACCTTGACTGGGTGATCGAGACCGACGTGCCTCCCGAGACGCTGGTAGAGTCCGTGCGCCAAGAGGTGCGCGCCATCGATCCGAATCTGCCGGCCTACAACATTCGGCCACTGAAGGCGCTGATCGACGAGAACCTGGGCGGCGACACGATCATGGCCAAGATCATGTCAGCGGTGGCCCTGATCGCGCTGGTCCTGGCGCTGGCCGGCGTGTACGGCGTGATGGCCTACTCGGTGTCACAGCGCACCCAGGAGATGGGTATCCGCATGGCGCTCGGAGCACGGAACCGTGACGTAGTGTCCATGGTGATGCGCCAGGGCGCTATCCTCGCCCTGCTCGGCGTCGTGCTCGGGGTCGTGATCGGGCTCGGCGTGACTCGCAGCCTGGCCATCTTCCTCTACGGTGTCAGCCCATTCGATCCGCTGACCTTCGCCGCCGCCGCCCTGGCACTGCTGGTCGCCGGGATCGTGGCGACCTTCTTCCCGGCGCGGCGCGCGACGCTGGTCGACCCGATCGTCGCGCTGCGTGCCGAGTAGGCGACGATGAGCCATCATGTCGCCGCAGCCGCCAGGCGACCGCCTGCGAAGAGCCCACCGCCTCCCCCACCTCCGGCAACCCGACTACGTAGGAAACAGGTTCGCAGATTGTCAGGATAGTGTAAGGAAGCGGGTCCTTGGCAGTGAGTGCCGGTTCTTCAGCCAACGGTAGCTCCTACCTGCGCGTCAGAATCAATTGGGTGCCAGACGCTACGCGGTACCACGCTCGACGATGAAACCCCGGGGGGGCCGATGAGAAAGCCGCACCGGTCGCTCGCGCCGCATGAGCCGTCTTGGCTGCTAGTTTGCGTCCTGCTGACCGCAGCCCTCCAACCCACTGAGCTTGAGGCACAGCGGCGCAACCGCGACGACTGGCAGCGGGTGCCAGACGTCATGGCTGCCCTGGCTATTGCCGAGGGAAGCCGTGTGGCGGACGTCGGCGCAGGCAGCGGCTACTTCACAGAGCACCTTGCCAGGGAGGTCGGTGCCAGCGGGCGCGTGTTCGCGGTCGATATCAGCGAGCGGGCTCTATCGCAGCTGAGGCGACTTGTAGAAGATGAGGGTCTCGACAATGTCGAGGTCGTTCGCGGTGAACCCGACGATCCCAAGCTTCCGGATCGATCCCTAGATGCGGTACTGGTGGTGGACGCCTACCACGAGATGACGGAGTACGGGGCGATGCTATCTGGAATGTACCGTGCGCTAAGACCTGGCGGGCGCCTCGTAATCCTCGATCTCGTTCCTTCCGATCCCTCACTTTCACGCGATCAGCAGACCGCGAAACACGAGCTGAGCATCGATCTGGTCGAACAGGAGGTCCGCGAGGCAGGCTTCGAGGTGCTCGACCGGGACGAGCTGTTCGCTGATAGCGGCCGCCACCACGGCCAGTGGCTGCTGGTCGCCCGTCGCTAGTATGGGCTTGCGGGGACGGTTGCTCACTCGTCCGTCGCGGGAGGCTTCCTCAACTTCTTGATCCGGCTCCGGCGGCTCTTCCCCTCGAGCCGCTCTTCCGCCGCCGATTCCGGTGGCCGCGTTTTCTTCCGGCGCTTCGGTACCCGGAGGGCGTGCGCTACCAGCTCCCGCAGCCGCTGCTTCGCCAGTTCCTTGTTGAGATGCTGGCTGCGCTCGTCCTCGGCGACGACCCGCAGAACGCCGTCCTTGCCGATCCGCGAAGCCAGCTTCTCCAGGATCCGCGACCGTTCCTCCTCAGTCAGGCCGGGACTCTCCTGTACGTTCCAGCACGCCTCCACACGCGTCGCCCGGCGGTTGGCATGCTGGCCGCCCGGACCGCTGGATCGGGTCGCCTGGAAATAGATCTCGCCCTCGGGCACCGCGCTCCTGTCGCCCACCGCTAAACTCGACAGGTCCCGACAGTACAGGCCATGTGAGCCCTCCGTGTCTCCTCACTCGCACCGCGATCGAGCTATGCGTTGAAATCCTCCCACTCGTACTTCACCCGCTCCAGCAACTGCTGAAGTCGAGGCTCAGCACGAAGCTTCGCAATGAGTGGATCGCATTCGGCGAGGAACCGATAGTTGATGAACCCGCGATCCACGGCATTCTCCAGCCAATCAAGCGCTTCCTGTTTCTGTCCTGCCAGCGCGTAGAAGCTGCTAACCAGCCAGGACAGTTGCGCATCCCTCCGGATCGTTCTGGTGAACTCTGAGGTCATCAGATCTTCGATTCTGTCTGTCTCGCCGAGTGAGGCAGACCTGAGGAAGAGGCTCAACCCCGTGTACACATCCCCGCGATCGGCCGGCACGTTCTCGTCAACCAGCGTCCGCATCTCCTCGAACTGCTGGCAATAGACGAGGGTAAGCGCGTACCAGAATATTGCCATTGGATTCTGCGGCTCTATTCGGTAGTAGTCCGCCATGGCTTCAACCCCGCGGTCAAATCGCCCCTTCATCATCATGTCTAGGAAGCCTGGCAAGCCTGGCCGACCTCGAGTCAGGGGATTCAACGGATCGACTTTCTCCAACCTTTCCGCCAGCGCGTACGCCTCGTCCGTGTTGGCCACATACGTATGTCCAACGATAAGCCAGAAGAGCGCCTCAGGATCGTCAGGATCAGTCGCTAGAGCGCGCCTGAGGTGATGGAAGGACTGCCTCTGATCGCCGCGGAAAGCTTGGTAGACCAGTCCGAGCACAACGTGAGCCTCGGGCGACTCCGCGTCCAATTCCAGCGCCTTTCTCGCGTAACCTTCCGCTTTGTCTATGTACTCTTCCTGCTTCGCACCAAGGTTCGCGTACTGCGCACAGACGTATGCCATACCTGCATAGAGAAACGCATTGTCTCCGATGACGTCTAGAGCCTCTTCGAGATACTGAGTCGCCCGATCTAGAGCCTCTTCCGTCCAAAGCCAGATTGCCTGCCTCGCCCTGAGATAACACTGGTAGGCCTGAACATTCTCAATCGGTCGCTGGGCAATGCGTCGGTCTTCTTGCGGACTGATCTGCAGCTTGAGCGCATCGACGATCGCGCGGGACACCTTCTCCTGCATGTCGAACACGTCTTCGAGCTGTCCACTGTACCTCTCAGCCCACAGATGCTCGTCAGTAGTCGCGTCGATCAGCTGAGCCGTGATCCGCAGGTCGTTCCCCGCCTTCCGCACGCTCCCTTCAAGCACGTACTGGACGCCCAGCTCCTTTCCTATCGTCCGCACATCCTTCTGCGTGCCCTTCAGTGCCATTGCCGAGCTTCTCGAGATGACCCGCACTGACCGCACGTACGACAGGTCGGTGATGATCTCCTCGGTCAGGCCACCGCTGAAGTACGCGTCCCCGGGATCGGGACTCAGGTTGTCGAACGGCAGCACCACGATCGATGTCTTCGCAGGCGCCTCTACAGTTGGAGTGGGTCCCTCAGGCACTGCGCTCACCGCGTCCTCGGGTTGCGTGCGGACGACACCACCAGGCGTGATGTCGAACGCCCAGGCGAGCACGATTGCGATGGGGAAGCCCAGTATGGTCAGGACCAGAACGAGGGTCGGCGCCCAATCCGGAAGCCGCGCCGCCGGTAAGGCAAAGTCCGCCGCCTGCCAGATGACAAATGCGGCCGCGGCGTAGACCACAGCGACGCGAAAGACGCCGCGGCGCTTCAGTTCCTCAATCACCCGCCTAAGGCGGG
>JBDHKG010000119.1:0-8578 GCA_039586495.1 Gemmatimonadota bacterium
CCCTCTTTGACCGGAGGCCGCTGGAGGTGCCAGGGCCTGTGGCACTGCCTCCCGCGCTCATCGGCTCGGGCGACCGCTACTTGGTAAGCCTGCGCGGGCCTGCGCTGTTGGGGCTCGCTACCATCCGTGTTCGGAATACTGCTATCTATCATCCCAGGTGACGGCGATCAATGCCGCTGGGTCGCGGCTGGCGTGCGATCGAGCCACACGGCCGTGCCAACGTTACGAGCTTTCCAGGTGTCCAACGGAGTAGCGAACATCTCGCTGCTGCTACTCAATCCGAGGACGGATCATGAAGAGCCGCGCTGCGATTCTGGCGCTGAGCCTCGCCGTGGGACCGCTGCTGAGCACGATCCCCCTGTTGGCCCAGGACGGTCCGAACCCGCACAGAGTCCCCAGGGTCACCTCGCAGGTGCGGGTTGACGGCGAGCTGGACGAGGATGTCTGGCGGCAGGCGCTCGTCTTGGAGCTCAACTACGAAGTCCGGCCCGGCGAGAACATTCCGCCGCCGGTCAGGACGGAGGTGCTTTTCGCCTACAGCGGCTCACATCTGCTCGCCGCCTTTCGGGCCTACGATCCTGATCCGTCGGCGATCCGGGCCCGAATCACCGACCGGGACGATATGTACGGGGACGATTGGGTCGCTCTGGTACTCGACACCTTCAACGATGAGCGTCGCACCTTCGATTTCTTCTGCAACCCGCTTGGCATTCAGGGTGATCAGATCGAGAGTCCCGAAGGCGGCGGCGGCGAATGGGACGCCATCTGGGATTGCGCTGGCCAGATCACCTCGGAGGGGTACGTCGTCGAGATGGCGGTTCCGTTCAGTTCGATGTCATTCCAACGCAGCGAAGGCGATCAGATCTGGGGTGTCGACGCGGTGCGCAGCTATCCACGCAGCGTGCGGCATCACATCGGGATGTTCCCGCGCGATCGCAACAACAACTGCTACATGTGCCAGTCGGATAAGCTGATTGGCTTCGCCGGGGCGACGCCTGGGAGGAATCTCGAGCTGGATCCCACCGTATACGGCGTGTTCACGCAGGAGCGTGACGGTTTTCCCGGTGGACGGTTCGTCGATCGCAGCAAAGACTTCGAGGTTGGGGTCACGGCCCACTGGGGTGTCACACCGAATCTCACACTCAACGCGACCGTCAACCCGGATTTCTCGAACGTCGAAGCTGACGTCGCCCAGCTCGACATCAATACGCAGTTTGCCCTCTACTATCCCGAGAAGCGACCGTTCTTCCTCGAAGGGGCCAGCCTCTTCAACACAAGGTTTCGTGCCGTGCACACACGTACGCTCGCCGACCCGGTCTGGGGCAGCAAGCTGACCGGGAAGGAGGGACGCAGCGCGATCGGCTTCTTCACGGTCCAGGATGAGATCACTAACCTTCTGTTTCCTGCGAGCGAGGGATCCAGCACTACATCCCTGTCACAATGGAACGTCGGGTCTGTGCTCCGCTACCGCCGTGATATCAGCAGGTCATCGAACCTCGGGCTGCTCGTCACCGACCGAGAGGGCGAGGGTTACCATAACCGCGTTGCCGGCGCCGATGGCATCTGGAAGTTCACAGGCAAGGATCAGGTGAGGTTTCAGGTTCTCGGCTCGCAGACCCGTTACCCCTCCACTGTGTCAGAGGCGTACGACCAGCCAGAGGGCAGCTTCACCGGCGCCGCCTACGACATCATCTACGTCCACGACACGCGCAGTCACGACTGGTACGCGGCTTATCGAGAAGTGGGGCGCGACTTCCGCGCCGACCTCGGCTTCATGCCCCAGGTGAGTTTCCGGAATATTGACCTGGGTTGGGGGCACACCTGGAACAACTCGCCGGATCACTGGTGGAACATGCTGAACTTCGGTTCCGGGTACGAGGTGGAACGAGACCTGGACGGAGGCACGCTATTGGAGGTGTTCGCCTTCTGGTTCAACTACGCCGGCCTGGCGCGGTCGTTCTTCGATCTCACGGGTGTCTACGGTAAGCAGGGGTTCGCTGGCGTCGAGTTCGACAACCGCTTCCTCCGCTTCGACGCTGGCTTTCATCCGACAGGGTCTCTCTACGTCATGATCGACGGGGTTGTCGGGGATCGGATCGACTACGCCAACACGCGGTTGGGAAAGCGGGTCTATCTCAGCCCGTATGTCGAGTACATGCTGGGACGGCATCTGACCCTTGGCCTGGATTACACGTTTGAGAGGCTGAATGTCGATGGAGGCTGCCTGTACACCGCCAACATCGGTCAGCTACGAGCGGTCTACTCCTTGAGCCGGCGCACGCTGTTGAGGACGATCCTGCAGTACGTGGACTACGACCGGAACCCGGATATGTACACGTTCGAGGTCGACTCGGAATCCAGGAGCCTGTTCAGCCAGGTGCTATTCTCGTACAAGATCAACCCGCGGACCGTGCTGTTTCTGGGCTACTCCGACAACCACTACGGAGATCAGGATATCGGCCTCACGCAGTCAGACCGCACGTTCTTCGCCAAGATCGGGTATGCGTGGGTGCTATGATTGAGCGAACACGGGCCGCCTTGGGATCGTAGCGAGTGATCCAGGAGGTGGCGGCCCGCGGACGAGCGTGAAGGTCAAGGCTGAGGACCGCGCATCGACACTCTTATAAGATATAAGAACCCGCCTCGCCTCTGGATCACTCTCGCACGTACAGTTCCTTGCTCAACGCCGCCGGCGTCCCGTCTTCTCTGGAGAAGGGTCGCAGGCGGAAACCGTAACGATACTCCTGGTAGTAGAGGGAGTACTTCGGCAGGGCCGTGGGCCCCCAACTTGTGACCCCGCCGACGCCCATCTGCTCGTAGTCGATGTTCAGGTTCACCAGGTCGCGCTCCACCAGCTCGCCCCAGTGCCGCTGGGCCTTCTGCTCGCCGGGATCGAGGTCGTCGATGGTGAAGTGGAGCGCGCTCACGCTGAGGAGCGGCATCCCGATGACGAGGAGGCCGGTGCCGTCATCGTTGGTCAGCGCCATCCAGCGCACGTCCGTCCGGTTGCCGGTCTCCTGCGGCCGGATGTAGGGGTGCGGCATTTGCGAGACGGTGCTCTCGTACAGTCCCACCGGCGCGCCGGTCTTGCGATCCCAGTACGACTCGTGCGCGCCGCGGCCGTACCACTGCACGTGCGAGAACTCCTTCGGTAGGGTCATCTGCATCCCGAAGCGCGGTATGCGGGGCAGCCCCTCGTCGCCCGGCTCGAAGTGGCTCTCGATGATTAGCTCGCCGTTGCCCAGGATCGTGTAGAGGGTCGAGTAGCTGGCGTTGCCGGCCTCGAGCCGTGAGCGGGTACGGACCCTGACTTCCTGGGGGCTCACGCCCATCACGTTGAAGCGGCGCAGCTCGCGCACCGCCCCCGCGTCGCGCCAGACCGCGAGCCTTCGCTGCCAGCCGCCGCCGAAATCGTTGTCCGTCGGCGCGCGCCAGAAGTTGGGCTGCGGTCCCATGAGGATCAGCTCTGTGCCCCTGTAGACGTAGGAGGTCATCACGCCCGCCGCTCTGTCGAAGCTGACGGAGAAGTCGGGCCCCGTCACGGTGACCCTTACCTCGTCGTCCTCGACCTCTAGGGGTGGGAGCGATGTGACGGACCTGGGAGCCACGGGCGCCTCGAGCGGCAAACGAAACTGCTCGAAGGCCAGCTCGTGTCCCTGCGGCACGAGGGCGCTGGCCTCCTTGGCCCGGAAGCTGAGGTTGAGGTAGTACTCGACGCCGGCGGCTGGGCGGATCCGTGGTAGCGAGATGTCGAGCTCGCGGCTGTCGCCAGCGGCGATGTCGAGGTCGGTGATCCGACCAGTATCCTGCGGAACGCCGTCTGCGGTCACCGTCCATACGAGCAGCAGGTGATCCAGTCCCCTGAAGTCGTAGTCGTTGGTGACCTTGATCAGCCCGCGCGTCAGGTCCAGCGGCTCGACGTCAACCGGCTGGTAGACCTTCTTGACCTCCCAGGCCGACGGATGCGGACGGCGATCGGGTGAGACGATGCCGTTCAGCAGGAAATTGCCGTCGCTGGGTGTGCCGGGCGGCCCGAAGTCGCCACCGTAGCCGAAGATCGTGTCGCCCTGCGCGTTGGTCGTGAGTATCCCCTGGTCGACCCAGTCCCAGATGAAGCCGCCCTGCAGGTTGGGGTAGCTGTCGATGATCTCCCAGTAGTCGGCGAAGTTGCCGACGCTGTTGCCCATGGCGTGAGCATACTCGCACATGATGAGCGGGCGGTCGTGGTACCTCTCGGCGTAGTCGACCAGGCGCTGGAAGCGGGCGTACATGGGCACGTAGAGGTCGGTGTTCCAATCGAGCGCGGCCCGCTCGTACTGCACCGGTCGGGTGCGATCTCGCTCTTTGGTCCAGCTGTAGGTGTCGTAGAAGTTGACGCCGTTGCCCGCCTCGTTGCCGAGTGACCAGTAGATGATGGACGGGTGGTTCTTGTCCCGCTCGACCATGCGGATGGTGCGGTCCAGGTGCGCGTCACGCCAGGCCGGGTCGTTGCCGAACGTGGTATCGGGGTGGTAGCCACGGCCGTGAGACTCGATGTTTGCCTCGTCCACGACATAGAGCCCGTGCTCGTCGGCGAGCTCGTACCAGTGGGGATCGTTGGGATAGTGAGAGGTGCGTACCGCGTTGATGTTGAAACGCTTCATGAGCGTGATGTCTTCGAGCATCCGCTCTTCCGATACCACGTGGCCGGTCAGTGGGTCGTGCTCGTGCCGGTTGACGCCTTTGATCGTGATCGGCACGCCGTTCACCAGTAGCTGGCCGTCAGTGATCTCGACGGTGCGGAAGCCAACCCGTGATGTGATGACCTCGACCGCGTTGCCGGTTTCGTCCGCCAGTGTGAGCAACAGGGTGTAGAGGTTAGGCGTTTCCGCCGTCCATTTCGCGGGCTCCCGGACAGTCTCGCGGAACTCGTAGGTCACCTCATCGCCCGACTGGACGGCGACGGTCTGCTCCAGCGCGCCGGCCACCAGCACGTTGCGGCCGTCGGGATCCACCAGCTCCGCCGACAGCTTCCAACCCGCAACCGCGCTCTCGCCGTAGTTGCGGACCTGTGTCGTGAGCTCGAGGATGCCGTCGCGGTAGCTCCCATCGAGGTCCGCGATCACGAAGAAGTCGCGGATGTGGACCTCCGGTGCCGCCCAAAGGTACACGTCGCGCTCGATGCCGCTGATGCGCCAGAAGTCCTGGCACTCGAGGTAGCTGCCGTCGCTCCAGCGGTAGACCTCCGCCGCCAGCGTGTTATCAGCGACCCGCACGTACGGCGTAATGTCGAACTCGGCGGGCAGCTTGCTACCCTGGCTGTAGCCTACCTCCTGCCCGTTTACCCACAGGTACATCGCGGACTTGACCGCGCCGAAGTGGATGAAGATCTGGCGATCGGCCCAATCATCCGGGATCGTGAACTTCGTCCGATAGGAGCCCACCGGGTTGTAGTCGTGGTGGATGTAGGGTGGGTTCTCCTCGAACTCGTACGGGCTGTTCAGGTAGATGGGGATGCCGTAGCCGGCGAACTCCCAGTTGGCGGGGACGGCGATCTCGTCCCAGCTGCGGTCGTCGTAGTCCTCTTGGTGGAAATCGAGCGGACGGTCGGTCGGCTTTCGCACCCAGTTGAACCTCCAGCGGCCATTCAGCGACTGGTAGTAGGCTGACGCGGCAGGGTCACGGGTCAGCGCCAGCTGGCGCGTCTCGAACGGAAAGAGTGTCGCGTGAGGCGGCTCCTTGTTGATGGCGAAGACGGCGGGGTTCTCCCAGTCGGGCACCTCCTGGGCGATGATGCGACCAGGAGTCGCGGTGCACAGCGTCAGTGTCAGGCATAGGAGGATCAGCGGGTGGTTCGGCCGCGTGCAGCTCATGGCACCTCCCTCCAGCTGCTGGGACCTTGGGCTGGGCCCTAGGACTCCCGGTGTGTGGCACTCGCTATCTGTCTTCAGGGGAAACGCAGTCAATATTATACTCCGCCTCTTGCTGGGACAGGGCAAACCGCTTCGGCCTGTCTCTGGCCACCGGCTTGTTGGCGCGCGCACACCGCGGTCGATGCAGCCATACGATAGCGCTGCAGGTTGCCGGTTCTCTATAATAGAGTGTGACTTGGGCATGATCGAATCGGCCGGTGCCGGACGAGTGACGCGAGGTGGCGTGATGGAAGACCCCATGCACGAGCAGCGTACAGCTTTGGATCCAGACAAGGCCGGCATCATAGCCAGAGTCATCCACGCAGCCATCAGCGGCGGCCTGGTCGCCATCTTTGGAGCGCTGATCTACCTGCGCAGCGAGGTGGCTGCGGAGTTCGCCGCTGAGGGAGCGCAGATCCTCAAGCTGGCCGGCTACGTGCTGCTGGCCGTAGCCGTGCTCGGGGCGCAGATGCTGCGTGGCCGTATCGTGCCGCTCAGGCGCGACTCCGACCTCGGCGAGTGGTGGACGGCCAACCTGCCGAAGGCGGTCGTGGTCTGGGCTATGGCCGAGGGCGGCGGCCTGGCCGCCCTGGTGCTGGGGTGGATCGGCGGGGACACGACCTTGATGGCCCTGGGGGCGGCGGTCGGGCTCGCCCTGCTGTTCGTCAACCGGCCGGGTCGGCTGCAGAGCATGTACTGAGGGGGTTCCAACCTTTCCAGCCTCCGGAGTATCTCACCGGATGGCAGGCGGGATGGGCCCCGGAGAGCAGCTAATCTGAGTAACGACGGGGACTTGCGACCGCTGGACGTGGGTGACGCGAGGCTCGCCGCCGCTGGGGATGCTCAGGCGTTCGAGCGGCTCTACCGCCGGCACGTCGCCCGGGTCCATAGCCTGGCCCGGCGGATGATAGGGACGGAGGACGCGGATGAGGTCACCCAGGACGTGTTCGTTCGCGCCTGGGAGAAGCTGGGCAGCTTCCGCGGGGAGGCAGCGTTCGGGACCTGGCTGCACCGGCTGGCGATCAACGTGATCCTAGGTCGCCGCAAGCAGCTGGGGATTCGCAGGGAGCGGTTCGTGGATGGGGAGAAGGCGATCGGCCGCCTATCCGCGAACCCGAAGGGGGCCGAGGCGGTGATCGACTTCGAGGCCGCCATGCAGCTGCTCCCGGACGGCGCGCAGCAGGTGTTCGTGCTGCACGACGTCGAAGGTTACAAGCACGAGGAGATCGCGGAGATGATGGGCATCAGTGCCGGGACCTCGAAATCGCAGTTGCACCGGGCGCGGCTGATCCTCCGCGATTACCTGGATCGGTGATGGAGTTCGCATGATGAGCGACCGCTGGACGGACCGGCTGTCGGAATATGTCGACGGCGAGCTGAGCGCCGCTGAGCGGGCGGAGCTGGAGGCGCACCTGGCCGGCTGTCAGGATTGCGCGACGACGCTCGAGCAGCTCCGCCAGGTGGTGGCGCGGGCGCATGCGCTGGAGGACCAGCCTCCCGGCAGCGATCTCTGGAGAGGGATCGCGGCGCGTATCGGGGCGGCGGGTGACGCTGTCGTCGCAGACCTCGAGGAACACCGCCAGCGCCGGCGTGGCCCGCTGGGCGCGCGCCGGTTCACTTTGTCGCTACCGCAGCTGGCCGCTGCCAGCGTGGCGCTGGTGATCCTGTCCGGCGGCTCGGCCTGGCTGCTGTCACGGGCGGAGAGCCCTGAAGTCGCGGCGGTCGGGCCGGCGGCTGGCGGTGCGCTCTTGCCAGTTTCGGCACCGGCGGCCGGTTTCGGCGTTGCCGGCTACGACGCGGCGATCGCGGAGCTGGAGGATGTCATTCAGGAGAGCCGTGACCGGCTCGACCCGGCCACGGTGCGGGTCATTGAGGAGAACCTGATGATCATCGACCGGGCTATCGCTCAGGCGCAGCGAGCGCTGGCGCAAGATCCGGCTAGCATCTACCTGAACGAGTACTTGGCTGCCACCATGCGGCAGAAGCTGGAGTTTCTGAGGCAAGCGGCGCAGATGACCAGCGCAGCGAGCTGATTGAGAGGGACGGACGATGTACACCGAGCTATTGATGGGAGCGTTGGTGTCGGTCGCGGCAGCGCAGGATCCCGAGGTCCGGGTCAAGACGCCGAAGATCGACATTCAGGTACCGGCGGTAGAGATCGAGATTCCGGGGATCGAGTTGCCCGCGTTCGATGTCTACGTGCCGGGGTTCAGCGTGTATGTGCCGGACCTGGATTTCTACTGGGGAGGCTTGGATCTTCACTGGGACGACTTCGACGTCTACTGGGATGACTACGAGGTCTACATGCCGGAGATCGATATCGAGGTTCCCGGCTTCGAGATCCGGGTTCCCGGGATCGACATCTATGTCCCGGACTGGGAGTACGAGTGGGACGAGCCGCAGTACGACGTTGATATCGATACCACGTTCACGGTGAACGTGAGGGCGCGGCTTGAGGTCCGGAACCACGCAGGCGAGATCATCGTGCGAACCTGGGATCGGGACGCGGTGCGTGTGGAGGCCAGCCACTCGAGCCGTGACAGGGTCAAGATCTTCCAGTCCGAGTCGGCGGTGAAGATCAGGTCCGAGGCCCGGCATGGAGTCCCGGACGTGGTCGACTACGAGATCACCATCCCCAGCTCGATGGCCGTCGATCTCTGGGGCTTCCAGACCGATATGTCGGTGGA
>JBDHKG010000120.1:0-16211 GCA_039586495.1 Gemmatimonadota bacterium
GGACTCCCGCGCCTTGCGCGCTTGCTCGTACTTGTACTTCCCGTAGTCCATGATCCGGACCACAGGCGGGCGGGCCATCGGTGCGACTTCCACCAGATCGAGGCCCCGCTCCTCGGCGATGGCGCGCGCCTCTTCGATTGGGACGATCCCCACTTGCTCGCCCGTCGCATCGACCAACCTGACCGGACTGATGCGGATCTGGTTGTTCACGCGGGGTTCGCTCTTCTCGATAACCGTTCTCCCTTCTCTTGCAGTTCAGGTTCTGGGCAACAAAAAACGATGGACCAAGCTGGTGGTCACCCGCCCGACCGGACGTCCCGGTCGGCCGGCAGGTGCTACCCGCTTGACCCGGCGGCGCCGCACACCGAGGTGCAGGCCGAAAGGTGGGCGGCGTCCATCAAACCGCCACTTCCCTCATTGTGCGCCAAAACTCGCGCAAATCCTCCCGGATGTCAACGGCCCTGTGCGCGCTACGCCAGCGTTCTCGAGCGATCCTCGGCGACAACCTGCTCGACGAACTCTGATACGGGCATCACCACCTGCTTCTGTTCCGCCCCGCGGTGCCGTACGGCCACGGTGCCCGCCTCCGCCTCGCGCTTGCCGACCACGGCCAGGTAGGGGATCTTCTGCAGCTCGCCGTCACGAATCCGATACGACAGGGTCTCCGCGCGGGTGTCCAGCTCGGCTCGCAGACCGGCCGCCCGTGCCGCCTCCGACACTTTCCGCGCCGCCCCGTCCAGTTCCTCGGAGACCGGCAACACGCGCACTTGCACGGGCGCCAGCCATACGGGGAACGCTCCGGCGAAGTGTTCGATCAGGCCGCCGATGAAGCGCTCAAACGTGCCGTAGATGGCGCGGTGGATCATCACCGGCCGGTGGCGCTGGTTGTCCGCACCGACATAGGTGAGATCGAAGCGCTCCGGCAGCACGAAGTCGAGCTGGATTGTGGAGCCCTGCCACTCGCGGCCGATAGCGTCCAGGAACTTGAGGTCGATCTTCGGACCGTAGAAGGCACCGCCGCCAGCATCCACGGCGTAGGCCAGCCCCCTCCGCTCGATGGCCGCGCGCAGCGCATTCTCCGCCTGGTCCCAGGCCTCGTCCGACCCGATCCGCTTCTGCGGCCGCGTCGAGAAGTCGAGCCGGTATTCGAGCCCGAAGGTGCCGTAAATGTACGCCGCCAGGTCGAGCAGCCTGTAGATCTCGTCCTCGATCTGGTCGGACCGGCAGAAGATATGGGCGTCGTCCATGGTCAGCCCGCGCACGCGCAGCATCCCGTGCAGCGTACCGGATTTCTCGTTACGGTAGTCGCTGGCGATCTCCGCATACCGCAACGGAAGGTCGCGGTAGCTGCGCTGCCGCGACGCGTAGATCTCCATGTGGAAGGGGCAGTTCATGGGCTTGACTCGATAGTCCTCCTTCTCCCCTTCCATGCCCATGGCCGGGAACATCACCTCGGAGTAAGCCTGTAGGTGCCCCGACTTGCGGAAGAGCGTTTCTCTCGCGATGTGGGGTGTGTAGACGAAATCGTAGCCCCGCTTGAGCAACTCGTCCTCGAGGAAACGCCTCAGCAGGAACTGAATCATGGCGCCCTTGGGGTGCCAGTGGATCAATCCGGGCCCGACATCCTCCTGGAGGCTGAACAGATCGAGCTCCTTGCCCAGGATTCGGTGGTCGCGCCGCCGCGCTTCCTCCAGACGCCGCAGGTACTCCTCCAGGCGCGACTTCTCGAAGAAAGCGGTTCCGTAGATGCGCTGCAGCATCTGGCGGCGTTCGTCGCCCCGCCAGTAGGCGCCTGCCGCATGTAGCAGCTTGAAGTTCTTGACCTGGCCCGTCGAGGGCAGGTGCGGCCCGCGGCAGAGGTCGAGGAACGATCCGTCGCGATACACCGAGATCGCGTCGCCCTCCGGGATCTCCTCCAGTCGTTCCAGCTTGTAGGGGTCGTCGGCGAAGAGCTCCTTTGCCTCCACCCGGCCGACCTCGCGACGCTCGAACGACTCGTCGCCGGCTACAATCTCCGCCATCCGCGCTTCGATCTTCTCCAGATCCTCCGGAGTGAAGGGGCGCTTGACGTCGAAGTCGTAGTAGAAGCCCTCGGCGATCGGCGGACCGAAGCCGATGCCCGCGTCCGGCCAGATGCTGCGCACCGCCGTGGCCAGCACGTGCGCCGCAGAGTGGCGGAGAACGTAAAGAGCGTCCTCGTCATCGTCGCTCTCCGTCAGGAACCTGAGCACCCCGGAACGCTCGATCGGCCGAGCGAGATCTATGATCTCGTCGTCCAGCTTCGCCGCGATCGCCCGCTCAACAAGGTCACCGTTCACCTGCTCCGCCAGCTCACGGGCCGAGATACCGGGCTCGACCTCTACCTCGGAGCTGTCCTGGAGCACCAGCTTCAACTTTCCCGCGCTCACTCTTGCCTTCCATACGGTTGGATGGTCCAAGTCAAAAAACCGAGGCGCCCACGGATACGTCCAGGGCGCCCGGCACGCGGCTTGTCCGAAACGTGCCCCGGCCGCGCAGCAGTGTCAAGGAGTCGACCGCGATCGCGGCCCGTACTCCGCGGCGGACCAGCGGGTCTTGTCACCCACCCCACCTGGCACGATCCTGATAGCTGACAACACACGCCCCAGCACCGGGGAATCACAAACTCGTGGCAACAAGAACCGGAGGCAGACGATGAAGGTCGCGTGCGCGCAATTCCGTCATGAAGGCGATCGGGCGGCGAGCCTGGACAAAGCGATCGAGTGGGTGGCGCGGGCGGCGGATCAAGGCGCCGACCTCATCGTCTTTCCTGAGTTGGCGTTCGACTTCTTTTTCCCTCAGGTGCGCGCCGATGCCCGTTACTTCGACTGGGGGGAACCGATCCCGGGACCGACAACCGAGCGTTTCCAGGCCGCCGCCGCCACGCACAACATCGTGACCGTCATCAACGTGTTCGAGCGCGCGGCGCCTGGACGCTATTACGATGCTTCCCCGGTGATCGACGCCGATGGCACACTGCTGGGCGTCAGCCGCATGCTCCATATCGCCGAGGAGCCCGGCTACAACGAGAAGTTCTACTACTGGCCCGGCGACACCGGCTGGCCGGTTCACCAGACAAAGGTAGGGCGCGTAGGGGTCGCGATCTGCTACGACCGCCACTACCCGGAGCACTTCCGGGCGCTGGCGTTGGGCGGCGCAGAGCTCGTCGTCGTGCCCACCGCGACATCGACGACGGAGGAGGTGTTCATGGACGTCTGGGAGATCGAGATCCAGGCGGCGGCGGTGGCGAACCAGATGTTCGTGGCGGTGGCGAATCGCGCCGGGATCGATGGCGAGCTACACTTCTTCGGTCGCAGCTTCATCGCCGGCCCGCGTGGCGAGGTCGTCGCCCGAGCAGGCGCCGAGGAGGAGGAACTGCTGGTGGCCGAGCTCGACCTGGCGAGCCTCGAGGAGGCCCGCCGCCACCTGCCCTTCCTCAGGGACTTGCGTTACGACCTCTACAGACCACGCCAGGACCGGTAGGCCCGGACCCGTCGGTCCCGTGCGGCCAGAGCGACTTCGGAGGAGGATTGCGCGAAATCGAAACAAGGGCTACAATTGTCTCTCCCTGCCACTCTGTCAGAAACTGGACCCGTCTTGCCCCCGCTGCCCAAGGTGTTGGGACGCTTCAACTTGTGACCTCCAACTGCAGGCGATGGAGGTATTCCGATGCTCCGTAGGATGACGCTCGTCGCCGGGCTCATCAGCGCGCTCGCCGTCCCGGCGCACGGTCAGGTCACGATCGGGCTGTCCGCCTTCAGTGGCGGCTACCTTCCGGTGAGCGATCTCTTTGACCAGACCCGGCTGGGCACGTTGCCGATCCTCAACCTCGGGCAGGAGCCGGCTGTCCTGGTGGGTGGGCGGCTGACCGTCTGGTTGTCGCGGCTGGCCGTCGAGGCGGAGGTCACCTACGCCCTCTCCAAGCTCGACATGCCCGACCTGGCCAAGGAGTTCGGCGTCGAGGACAAAGCCGGCGCGTTTCTGGGCAGCCTGAACGTGCTCTACGTGTTCTTCCAGGCGCCGTTCAGCCCGCTCAGCCTTCATGTGTCGGGCGGGGCTGGCCTGGTGAGCCGCGGGGGCGAATACCTGGAAAACAACTTCGAAGGCACGACGGACGTGGCGGGCGCCGTCGGGGCTGGGCTCCGCTTCGGCCTGGGGCCGCTGGCCCACGTGCGCTTCGATATCAGAGACTACATCTCGTCGTTCAAGCCGACGAACCGACAAGGAGAGGAGCTCGACGCGAAGCTCCAGAACGACGTCATCGTCACGCTGGGACTGGAGTTCGCGTTTTCGCCGATGCGCTAGCGCAGACGTTCCAGGCGCACCAGGCGCCAACCGTCGCCGCCGCGCCTGAAGAGCATACGCAGCCGCGTCGCCGTATTGCGCTGCTCGCTGGTCTTGGCCAACCGGAACTCCATCACCTGCCTGACCCGGGCCACTGCCTCGTCGTCTTCGACCTCCAAGCCCTCGAGGTGAAGAGCCACCGCGAGGCCCTCGGCGTTGTCGAACCACACATTGAAGAGGTACGCGTTTTCGGCTGGGATACTGCCTTGAAAAACGCGTTGGCTGAGCCAGGCGGTATCCTCGGCCTCCAACGCTTGACGATAGGATTGGAGCAGTTGCTCGATGGCCTGCTGTGGAGTTGGCGCAGGCGCCGCCCCAGGCTGCTCCTCGGGTTCCTCCGCCGGCGGCGTCTGCCGTTCCTCACCGACAGCGGGTTCCTCCTCTCTGCCCTCCTCGGCGCCTGCGGGCGCCGACGCGGCCTCTAACCGTCGACGGGCCTCCGTGGCCAGGTTCTCGAAGCCATCAGCCGCGCTGTTGTACTCCATGGTGGCCTGAGGGAGCTGCCCGTCCTCCAGCGCGCGCTGTGCGTCGGCGAGCCGACCATCGCTGATGGCGAAGCCCTCGCGGAAGATCGAATCGGCGCGCGCGGCGATCGCCCGCTCCCGCGCCTCCTGCGCCCGACCCCGGGCCGCGATCGCCTCCCCACGCCAGCGCTCGACACCTGGATCCGGTATGGTTGCCGTCGCGGGCCCTTCGGTCTCCCGTTCGCGCGGGACCGCCTCCCGCTCTGCTACGCCCACTTCCTCACCGGTAGCACCCACCGTGCTGTCCCGCGTCGTGCTCGCCGAATCCAGCAGCGCCGCCTCGCCGCCCGGCTGGCTCGCTTCCTCCCCAGGCACGCTGAGCTCGGCCAGCCGGGCAGCGTCGGAACGTGACGAGAGCGTTGTTCGCTGCCGCCATACCAGGAACCCACCGCCGGCGACGACCACAGCCAGCGCCGCGCTGAGGACCGCCGCGCGAACCCGGCGCCGTCTGAGAGGCCGGGGTCTGGCGGCGGTCGCCGCCACCCGATCGATGACCCGGGTCCGCACCGTGGCAGCGCCCAGCGCCTCCAGCATGTCACCCATCGTGGGAAACCGCTCATCCGGGTCCTTGCGGATCGCCCGCTCGATAACCGACAGCAGGTCCTCGGGCACATCGGGCCGCACCTCTGCGAGCGGCTCCGGATACTCGTGCGTGTGCTTGTAGACCATCGCGGCCAGGCTGTCAGCACTGAACGGGAACCGTCCTGCCAAGATCTCGTAGGCCACGAGCCCCAGGGAGTACTGGTCGCTGCGCGCGTCGATACGCTCGGCTTCCACGCACAGCTCCGGCGACATGTAGTAGGGCGTGCCCATGATGTCACCGGGCCGGGTCAGCGTCGTGGCGGCGCCCAGCGCCTTGGCGATCCCGAAGTCGGTCAGCAGCAGGCGGCCGTCACGGTCGCCTTCCAACAACACGTTTTCCGGCTTGATGTCCCGATGGATCACGCCCTGTCCGTGGGCGTAGTGGAGTGCGTCGGCCGCCTCACACAGGTAGCGCCGACACAGCTCGACGCCGAGCTGCGGCGTCTGACGCAAGATCTGACGCAGGCTCGGCCCCTCGACGTAGGGCATGGTGAAGAAGTAGAGCCCAGCCCGTTCCGAGACCTGGTAGACGGAGACGATATGCGGGTGGCTGAGCTTGCCAGCCGTGCGGGCCTCGCGCTGAAAGCGCTGCACGATCTCGGCATGCTCGGCGAAAGCGGGCGGCAGCACCTTCATGGCCACGTGCCGATCGAGCGCGGTCTCGTGCGCCAAGTAGACGCGACCCATGCCGCCGCGCCCCAGCTCACGTACGATCACGAACTCACCCACGGTCACCGCCCGCAGGCGATCCAGCAATCCAGTCGGATCGGACGCCGAGGAGGCCAGCAGCTCGTCGATCCCCGATGTCGGGGTCCCGCAGCGCGGGCAGAACTGGCTGTCCTCGGGAAGCTGAGTATCACACTGTGAGCAAGTGTCCATCGGGCCCGAACCACCCCGAAGCGAACTTGGCAGGCGCCGCCGGGATCAGCGGGAGAGCGAGGCTAAGTTACCTTGTTCTAGGTGGTTAGACAAGCGGCAAGAACACGCGAGAGCCGGCGGACTAGCGCTGCTCGAGCGCCACCAGCCGCCAACCCTCACCTGCCTGCTCGAGCGTCATCCGCAGCTTGAGCGTGAACCTCTGCGCCCGCTTCGTGCGCGCCAGGACATAGCGCATGGGGAAGTCGACGTTCACGATCGCCCGGCCCCCTTCGATCTGATACTCGTCTGCCTTCATCTCGACCTGGATCTCTTCGGCGCTGTCGAAGATCCTCTGCAGCATTCTGACGTCTTCCGCCGGCACCGCGCCGCCGTAGACCCGGCCCAGCGCCTCAAGATCCTCCTGCTCCACGGCCAGACGATACTGTTCCAGGACCCACTCGGGCGAGCTGCTGGGCGACGCGTCGGCGGCCGCGCCGATATCTGTGTCCCCCGCAGCATCAGGCTCCTCCGGAGTGGGATCGTCGGTCGGCTGGGACACTTCGCCCGACGCCGGCTCCGTGGCCGCAGGGTTGCCATCGGACGACGCCGCCTCCGCCGGCGGCGCCTCCGCACGGCCGTCGCCGGTTGACGTCGGCTCCGCGCCCTCTCCGACGCCGGGACCGACTGAAGCCGGCACCTCGGATCCCTGAGCACGGCCGCCGCTTTCCCTCACCGGGCCATCGTGCTCGGCGCCAGAGGGCGCGCCAGCTCGCGAGGTGCTTGCCGGTCGTGTCCGCGGACGCGGCGGCGTCGCGGCCGCCAGCTCCTCTCCGCCCGCACCTTCCTGCGACCCCATCGCATTCAGATCGCCTGCACCGCTATCCAGCACATCTGCCGGCGGACCGACGAGCTGCGCACCATCCCCGGCCAGTGCGTCGACCTCGACGAACGCGACCCGCGAAGCGCGTTGCGTCCCGGTACCCGGGCTCAGCTCCTCAGCAGAATCACCGGAAGCTTCGCGCCGCGAGAGTCGAACGCCGCCGGACACGGCTGCCACGCCGAGATACAACATGAGCGACGCCGCCGCCGCGACCGCCCCCCGACCTGCCCATCTCCGCAACCGCCGCTTCCTGTGCAGTCTCAGCAGCTGCTTGCGCATCCGCAGCGTCTTGACGTGGGCCGCACCAACCGTGTCTCCGGCGCGGCGTCGCCTACCGGTGCCGACGCCCTCGGATCCCGCACCGCCCATCAGCGCCCGGGCAAATGCATCGATGGTTGGGAAACGATCTTCCGGGTCTTTCGAGAGCGCCTGATGGATCGCCTCGCTGACGTGCGCCGGCACATCGGGCCGGCGCTCGCTCAAGGGCGGCGGAATCTCCTTCAGCTGCTTCATGAGCAGCTCCCGCAGCCCGTCAGCAACGAGCGGGTACTCCCCCGTCAGCATCTCGTACGCGACGAGCGCCAAGGAGTATTGGTCGGTACGCGCATCGACCTCCTGATCACGTCGCCCGGCACGGTGAGCGACTCGGCACCCAGCGCCTTGGCGAGTCCAAAGTCGTTGAGCATCAGCCTGCCGGTCGACTCCTCGAGGAGCATGTTCTCGGGTTTCACATCGCGGTGAACCACCCCGTGGTCGTGAGCGTAGGCGAGCCCCGACGCGGCCTGCCGCAGGTACTCGAGCGCTTCCTCAAGCTCGAGCGGGCCTGCCGCCCGCAGGATCTCTCGCAGGCTGCAACCCTTCACGAAGGGCATAGTGAAGAAGGACAGGCCGTCGCCCTGGTAGACGGCGAAGACGGGCAGGATGTGGGGGTGGCTGAGCTGCCCGGCCGTGCGCGCCTCCTGCTGAAAGCGCCGAACGATCTCCGGGTACTCGCTGAACAGCGGGGACAGGACCTTCAGCGCGACCTGGCGATCGAGGGCGATCTCGCGCGCGAGATAGACGCGCGCCATTCCGCCACGGCCGATCTCACGGATGATCTCGAACTCGCCGCTGGTCGCCGCGCGCAGGTGCTCCAGCAACTCCTCGCTGATCGGCGAGCGGTCGACCGGACGCAGATAGAACTCCGGCGCCGGGCCCGGCGTCCCGCACTCGGGACAGGAAGCGCCCTGGAACGGCAGGCTCGCGCAGCAACGCAGGCAGGTAGCTGCCATCTCATTAGCGGCGGGGGAGTTAGACGTGGGGAGATCCCACAGGCTAGCACATAGAGGGAATTATAAGTTAGCGCTTGCCCACCCAATCGGCAACGGTGGCTTTCTGCCCTACCGCCGACCCTCCTGGCCACGGATTCCTTGCGAATCGGCATGCGCGTGCCTAGCTTGGCCGCCACGGTCTGGGCCAGCCCCTCTCCGCCAGGGCAGTCCTCCCCTAGGGCAGCCCTCTCCAGGCAGCGCCGGTAGCAGCAGCGCTGTTGAAACAGCGTCGATGCTTGAGCTACGGGGAAGATCTGTGATGCGAGCCAACGTACGCGGTACCGCCCTCCTCCTCGTACTTGCCGCGGCCGGCCCCGCGCTGGCCCAAGAGCAGACCACGTATGCCGTAACACCGTTTATCGGGCTCTATCTCCCGACGGCCGATCTGGTGGACAACCAGACGGTGCCGGAAGCGGGCCTACTCGATCCCGAGACGCTGAGCCAAAGCCAGGAAGCGGCTCTGGCGTTTGGGCTGCGCGCTAGCCGCAGTCTCAGCAGCAGACTCTGGTTGGAACTCGAGTTCCAGTACGCAGCGAGTGCCATCCAGAGGACTGCGACGCGAAGGGAACCCTTGCCCGAGCCGACCATAACCCTCGACGCCAGGGTCTTCACTCTCGGCGCGAATGTGCTGTTGGAGGTCTTCAGGGCACCCTTCACACCCTTAGCTGTTCACGTCCTGGGCGGGCTGGCGTTGGTCAGCCGCGGAGGAGAGTTCTTCGATGAGAGCGGCGATCTCGATGGGGAGCTCTTCGACGGCCTGGAAGGCGGAACGGACATCGCGCTGATCGTGGGCAGCGGGCTGCGTTACGGTCTGAGCCCACGCCTCGGGCTGCGGATCGATGTCCGTGACTATGTCTCTTACTACGCTCAGTCGCTACGTGGTGCCGATTTCGACTCGGAGTTGCAGAACGAGCTCTGGGTGACCGGCGGGATCGAGCTCACGCTGTAGTCGCACCTCAGGGCTGTTCCAGGATCACAACCGGCTCGACCCTCCACTCGACCTCCATGAGGAAGTAGGACCCCGGCAGGCCGCCCGACAGCTGGACCTCATTGTAGCGCTCGAGCTCGATGTACTGATCCGAGCTGGCCGGGTTCTGGCTGGCCGGGATCACGAACTCGCCCTGATCCGGGACCTCGAAGTATTCGCCGCGGGTGAACAACGCCGCAGAAGGGGCTTCGGTGTCCGAGACCCACCGGACCCGGAGCGGCGCGTTCGCGGGGACCGTGTCGTGGGGTTCGGGCTCGGTGATGGCGTGGATCCCGATGTTACCCAGGACCACGTCGCGCACGTACATGCCGTCCTTCTCCACATGCAGCTTGAGCGGCCCTGAGCCCGGACCGCTGAGCTCCGCCGTATAGATGCCCGGGTCGCCGCTCTCCGTCAGCTGGATCGGGGAGTAGTTCCACTCGATCGTCACATCGGCCCCGGAAACCGGCTGGTTATCCCGGTCGCGCACCTCGACTACGAACTCGGTCAGGAAGCCGCCAGTTCTGGGTTCCACGTCGACTTCAGCCCGAACCAGTAACGTCTGGTTGCCGACTCCGCCGTTGTTCTGCTGTTCTGCCGGCCCGGTCGGGTCATGTCGATCACAACTTGCCAAAAACCCGAAGACCGTCAGCGCGAGGATCGCCTTGCCCAGTCTCATGGCCACAACCTCCACCTCACCTGGAGATGGCGAGCTTTGGAATGCTGGGGGAAGCCTGCGGGGAAGGGTCGGTTCGTCGTAGGAAAGATAACAGGAGGGGCCGACTGCGGTCAATTCATTGCGCTCGCTCGACTTGCCTGGCCTACTTTCCTGCGCCAGCCGCAAGGTGCTATCTTGGGGCGCCAACCCTAGCGCCCATTGACCCCAAGAGCAGGGAGGTTCCCCATGCTCCGTTACCGTGCCTTGGTTCTGGCGCTCCTTCTGGCCCTGCTGCCGTCGTCGCTCCGGGCCCAGCAGCCGGTCACGTTCACCGTCAGCGGATTCGGTGGCGTCCTAATCCCGACCGCTGATCTGTACGACGAGGTCTTTCCGGACGGCGCCGTCAACTTCAGCCATAAGGCAAGCTTCGCCATCGGCGGCCGCTTCGGCATCTGGGCCACGAGCCGCATCGGGATTGAGGCTGAGGCGATGTACCTGAGCAGCGACGTCGAGGTGAGCGGCCTGATCGTCATCCCCGAACAGCCCGTGTTTCAGGTCGACGAGACGCGTGATGCCACAGCGTTCATGGGCAGCATCAGTCTGCTCTACGCCCTCATCAGGCCTCCGCTCGAGCCGCTCGCCCTCTTCGTTTCGGGTGGCGTGGGATTCGTCGTCAGGGGCGGGGAATTCTTCGACGACGCCTTCGAGGGCCGCGGCTTCGATGACACATCGGACATCGCCGGGGTCTTCGGTATCGGAATCAGGTATGGCGTAGCCCGGGGAGTGTGGCTCCGCGCCGACGTGAAAGACTACCTCTCCTCGTTCAAAGAGGAGCAACTCCAATCTGACTCCCAGCTGCAGAACGACATTCTGATCACAGCGGGTATCGAGCTGAGCTTCGGAGGAAGCTAGCGCCGTTCCAGGCGTTCGAGTCGCCAGCCGTCGGGACCCGAGGCGAATCTCAAGCGCAGTCTGAGCCCCATCTCTCGGGTCTCGCCCGTTCGGGCTTGGCGAAAGCGCATGTCGAAGCGCACTTCGGCGACGGCGGCCGGCGTGGCAACCTCAAGGCTCTCGATCCGGTACGTGGCGCTCAGTTCCTCAGCGACTCGGAAGAGCTGCTGGAGGAACCGGGCGTCACGCGTGTTATTGCCCTGCGGCACCTCGCCCTTGTAAACCTCAGCGGCCACGAGCTCCAGGTCCTCCGCCTGGAAGGCCTGGCTAAAGCGCCGGATCAGATCCTCAATCGCCGCTTGTTCGGACGTCGCGGCGGCCTCCTCGGGTGGCACGACCTCCTCGGCGGGCGGCTCAGCCTCGGCAGGCTGTTCCTCCTCGACGGGCTGCGCGGCCAGATCTTCCGCGAGTCGCGTGTAGGCCCGCTCGGCCTCCTGAAAGCGCGCTAGGGCTTCCGCGTAGCTCTGGTTCCTGAACTCGGTCTGCGCTCGGTCACGAACCGCATCTGCCTCGGCCAGACGGTCTGAGGCTCGCGCCTCAGCGCCAGCAGCCAGGGCCGCCTCCCGCCCGTGCTGCATCGCGCTCTGCGCGCTGACTGCCTGTGACTGCGCCTCCCTCCTGGCTCGTTCGCTGTTCGCAGCCCTGGCGAGGTCTCGGTACCCGCGGGTCAGCCCCTCAAAGAGGGATTGCGCCATGCTGAACCTCGACTCGTCAAGAGCCTGCTGAGCCCCCTCTCGCATGTCGTCGAGACGCGTCAGTTGGCCCCGGAGATAGCGTTCCGCCCCTGCTTCGATCGCCGCCTGCCGCTGTCCGAGAGCATCGTTTCGCGCCTGCTCTGCCGCAACGCGCTGTCTGGCAATCTCGCTCTCCCTGGCCGCCACACGGTCCCGGGCCGCCGTCGCAAGGTCCTCGTATTCGCTGGCCAGATCCGAGAACGCGCGGTCCGCCTCGTCGAACCGCCGGGCCGCCAGCAGGTCACCGGCCACCGCCAGCCGCGCGTCCAGGCGCTGGAGTGTCGCTAAGTCAGCCTCATCCGTGACCACGGCAGCAGCGGCGTCTTGCAGCTCTTCCACGCGCTGCCGCGCCTGTTCCGCGCGAGTCCGGTCCCCGCCCTCCTCAGGGATCTCTTCCGCTGGCGGCTCCTCGGCAGGCTCGGCCGCCGGCGTCTCCTCGACCGCGCCTTCACCCGCCGCCTCCTCACGGCCTGTGGTCGGCCCCGGCTGCCCAACCTCAGCGCCGGCGACCTGCACTTCTTCGCCGGGGCCAGCGGGCGTTGGCTCACGCTCCGCGACGCCGGGTTCACCCGCCGGCTCGGCCTGCTCCGGCGACGGAACGGCTTCAGCGACAGACTCTCCCTCAGTCGGCCGCGTCGCACGATCCGGCGCGACCGGCCGCAGCGGGCCGAAGAGGAAGAGCGCACCCACCAGCAACACGGCGGCCGCGCCACCACCGATGAGCAGCGATCGCGGCACCCCCCGCGGCCGCTCGGCGACCGCAGCGACGCCAACCGCGCCGACGCCGACCGTCTCCGTCTTGTCGGGCCCGCCAACAGCCGGCTCGGGCGTGGTCGATGGCTCAGATACCGGAGGCGCTGCCCACGGCGCCACCGCCGGGGTCGGGGTCCAGGGCGGCGGCGTGTCAGGATCCGTTCGGGCTTTCGCAGGTTCGGGAACGGCCCAGGGCTCCGGCGCAGACGGCGGCTCGGTGGTCTCCGGGGCCGTCTCATCCACAGGGACCGGTTGGGGTGTCGCCGGCTGTCGGCCGGGCGGCGTGGGTATCCGGAGCGTGGTGTCCTCGCTCCCCGGCGGAGGCATCGGTTCAGTCCGATCCTCCTCGACTAGCTCGTACTCCGTCGCTTCCAGGGCGGCGTAGAATCCCTCCATGGTCGGGAATCGATCTTCCCGATCCTTGCTGATGGCCCGCTTGATCGTGTCGCGCAGGCCTTGGGGGACATCGGGACACAGCTTGTCGAGGCTCTCCGGCTCCTCGAATCGATGCATGTACATCAGCTCGGCCAGGTTGTCCGCCTTGAAGGGGCGTCTACCGGCCAGCATCTCGTACCCGATCAACCCCAGCGAGTACTGGTCTGCCCGACCATCCAGGTCCAGCTTCCCCTCGCCCTGCTCCGGCGACATGTAGTGGGGCGTGCCCAACAGGTCGCCGGGCGTGGTGAGCGTGCTCTCGGCGGACAGGGCCTTAGCGATGCCGAAATCCGTGAGGATCACCCAATCCCGCTCTTCGTCGATCAGAATGTTGTCCGGCTTGACGTCGCGATGGATCACGCCGCGGCGGTGCGCGTAGGCGAGGGCATCGGCCGCCTGGCCGAGGTAGCGGCGCACCTTCTCGATGGGCGGCTTCGGCTCATCCTCGAGGTAGGTGCGCAGACTGCGGCCCGATACGTAGGGCATCGTAAAGAAGGTGAGCCCGCCCTCGTCGTAGACCTCGTAGACGGAGATGATGCTGGGGTGATCGAGCTTACCCTGAGTCTTGGCTTCCCGCTGAAAGCGCAGCACGATCTCGGGATCGTAGGCGAGGATGGGCAGCAGAACCTTGATGGCGATCTGTCGATCCAGCGACTTCTGGTAGCCGAGGAAGACGACGGCCATGCCACCCCGGCCCAGCTCGCGCAGGATCTCATACCTCCCGTGAGTGGCCTGTTTGAGGCGGTCGAAGATCTCACGTCCCTGTGGCGTGAAGGTAGGGCTATCCAACGCCCGGCCGGGCACGGGCGTGCCGCAGCGCGAGCAGAAGTTGCTGCCGTCAGGGACTGGTGTAGCGCAGTGGGTGCAGACGGCCATCACAGGTCACGTTTCGCCGCATTGAACCGAAGGGGGAGGCCGCGCGGGCACAGTCAAAGCTACTACCACGCCGAGGACGCAGCAAACCCGAGGGCGAGCGCCCGCCGAAAGCATGAGGGCCCAGCTGGCTGCCGGGCCCTCGTGGCTTGGAAGCCGCCGGGCGGGCGATCAGTACATGCCGCCCATGTCGGGCCCAGGAGTCGGAAACCTCTCCTTCTCCTCCTTCTTCTCCACGACCACGGCTTCGGTGGTGAGCAGCAGGCTGGCGATCGACGCCGCGTTCTGCAGCGCAGTGCGCGTGACCTTCGTCGGGTCGATCACGCCCGCCTTCACCAGGTCCTCGAACTTGTCGGTCTGGGCGTTGTAGCCGTAGTTGAGATCGTCCTTCTCGCGGATACGCTCCACGACGATCGAGCCCTCCTGGCCGGCGTTGCCGGCGATCTGGCGAGTCGGCTCCTCGATCGCGCGACGGACGAGGGCCACGCCGATCTGCTCGTCGTGATCGGTGACCTTGACCTTGTCGAGGATCTTCTGGCACCAGAGGAGCGCCACGCCGCCGCCGGGGACGATACCCTCTTCCACCGCGGCACGCGTCGCGTGCAGCGCGTCCTCGACGCGGGCCTTCTTCTCCTTCATCTCGGTCTCGGTGGGAGCGCCCACGTTGATGACGGCGACACCGCCGGCCAGCTTGGCCAGCCGCTCCTGCAGCTTCTCGCGGTCATAGTCGGACGTCGACTTATCGATCGCCGTCTTGATCTCCTGGATGCGGCCCTGGATCGACTCCTCGGTACCGGCACCGTCGATGATCGTCGTCGCGTCTTTGTCGATCACGATCCGCTTCGCCTGGCCGAGATCGGTAAGCACCGCATTCTCCAGCTTGAAGCCGACTTCCTCGCTGATCACCTTGCCGTCGCTCACGATCGCGATGTCCTGGAGCATCTGCTTGCGGCGGTCGCCGAAGCCAGGCGCCTTGACCGCGCAAACCTTCAGGGTGCCACGCAGCTTGTTGACCACGAGCGTGGCCAGCGCTTCACCTTCGACATCCTCAGCGATGATCAGCAGCGACCTGCCGGTCTGCGCCACCTTCTCGAGGACCGGCAAGAGGTCCTTCATCGTCGAGATCTTCTTGTCGTGAACGAGGATGTACGTTTCCTCGAGCACGGCCTCCATCTTCTCAGGATCGGTGACGAAGTAGGGTGAGAGGTAGCCGCGGTCGAACTGCATCCCCTCGACGGTCTCCAGCTCCGTCTGCATGCCGCGGGCCTCCTCGACGGTGATCACGCCGTCCTTGCCCACCTTCCCCATCGCCTCGGCGATGATGTTCCCGATCTCCTCGTCGTTGTTGGCCGAGATCGCGCCCACCTGGGCGATCTCCGTCTTGCCCTTCGTCTCCACAGAGATGCCCTGCAGCTCCTTGACGACCGCATCGACGGCCTTGTCTATCCCGCGCTTCAGCGCCATCGGGTTCACACCGCCGGTTACGGCTTTGAGGCCCTGGTTGAAGATCGCCTGCGCGATCACCGTCGCCGTCGTCGTTCCGTCGCCGGCGACGTCGCTCGTCTTGCTGGCAACCTCCTTGACCATCTGCGCGCCCATGTTCTCGACCGGGTCGTCAAGCTCGATCTCCTTGGCGACTGTGACGCCATCCTTGGTGATCGTCGGGCTGCCGAACTTCTTCTCGAGGATGACGTTTCGCCCCTTGGGCCCAAGCGTCACCTTGACGGCCCTGGCGAGCACGTCGACCCCGATCTTGAGCGCGTTCCTCGCCTGGGTATCGAACTCAAGCAACTTCGCCATCTCGAAATGCCTCCTGGTTTATGCGTTTCCTGCGGCGCCGCTGACAACCACGTGCCGCATACCGCCCTGGATCCGGAGTCTCGCTTCCTACCCTGAGAACATCCGTTCAAAGCTGCCGCGCCCCGCGCCACCCGCACGGGCTGCGGCCTGCCTTTCGGTCGTTCACTTCTTCTTCGCGTTCGCCACTACGGCAAGAACGTCCGACTCGCGGAGTATCAGGTACTCCTCATCGGCGATCGTGACCTCGGTGCCACTGTACTTACCGTAGATCACCCGGTCACCGACCTTCAACTCGATCTCGATCCGCTTGCCCTCGTCGCTCACGCGACCAGGACCGACCGCCACTACCTCACCCTGCTGCGGCTTCTCCTTAGCCGTATCCGGGATGTACAGGCCGCCTTTCATCTGCTCGGTCTCCTCGAGCGGCTTCACCACGACGCGATCGGCCAGGGGTTTGATCTGCATCGCCGCTTTCCTCCTCTCTCTCAATCCAGTAACGTCACTCGTTGAACATCCAGACCGCG
>JBDHKG010000121.1:0-9739 GCA_039586495.1 Gemmatimonadota bacterium
CAGCGAATACGAGTGTCCTGCGCATGTCGACTCTGTGCGCTACAGAGCTGGCTAGGCGTCTACATTCGGCCGGAGTCCCGCCGTGGCTTCGACAGTCGTGTCCGGGCCTTCAGTCTCACCGTCCGGCGAACCACCCAGTACCTCGTCGAGAAACCGCCAGACAGCGGTCTCATACTGGTCGCGAGTCTCAGGTCGGAACGCAGAATGGCCAGCCCCTTCGATGACAGCCATCTGACTGTTCCGGTTGGCCGCCACCTCCAACATCTTGCGTGCGTCCTCGACCGGCGCGAATGGGTCGTGTTCACCAGTCACGAAGAGGATGGGGCTCTGGATTCGCTTTACGGCCTCCAGCGCGTCGGCCCGCTCGGGTGCAAGATCCACCCCCGTCCGCAGCCGGTACTCCACTCGCCAGACCATTTCGGCTGGAGGCCATTTGCAAAACCTGAGGAGTATTCGTTCGAGGAACGGTGTATCGGGGTCGGCTAAACCTAGATCGCAAAACCGCCGGAGCATGTCCCCGTATGACGCGTAGGCGCCTTCGGCGATGACCGCCGCTACGTCCGGATACCGCGCCGCCGCGTTCAAGGAGGCTACCGATCCCAGGGAAGAACCCATGAGAACGATAGGGCGGCTCTCCCCACGCTGCTGGAGGTAGTCGACCGCGCCGAGAACGTCCAACGCCTCCATGTAGCCGAGCGAGCTGTACTCGCCCTCGCTGCCGCCGTGAGCGCGGAGATCGATGGCGAGCACATCCAGGCCGCCGTGCACCAGAAACGCCGCGCGTTCCAGCATGCGCGAACGAGCCGAGCCGCCCCCGTGAGACAGCACGACGACGGCTCTGCCGGGCGGCGTGCCGGGGAGCCACCAGCCCTCGAGCGCGATCCCATCACGCGAGGAGAACCGTACGACCTCCCCACTCAAGCCGAAGCTGTCGGGCGGAATAGCGAGGGCTGTCGCGTTCGACTGCCGTCCCACCAGGTCACGTGTGAAGACACCCAGATACATCAGGAGCAGCAGGATCCCGGCGAGCAGTGCAATCGGAACGGCAATGCCGATAGCCCACGCTCGGGCGCGCCTGGTGGTCAGTCTCATCGTTCTACCCTCGCTCCGTCTAGGTCGGTGCCGGCCGCGCCACCCACAGGCACAGCCCAGGTTACATGTGAGTCACTGAGTACCCGAACTGAATCCGAGTATCTTTCGGCAGTGCGGGCAACAGAAGACTCGGTTCAAAGCGAAGAACCGGCGCTTCACCTGGATGAGCTTCTTCAACGGCACCTCACAGTGTGGGCAGATTGGATCGATCGCTCGTCTCTCTATCTTGAGCATTTGGCCCTCCAGGGCGGGAATGGCGTCGGCTTGGGCAAATACAGACCGCCAGAAAGGTTGTCAGTCTAGTCGGGAGCGTGTTTGACACGGAACATCAATCCGATCTCCAAACGTGGCTCCCGAGCATAGCGCAGATCCCACCTGCAGAAGTAACTGCCGATGCCGCCCCCCAGCAGCGCACCTACGCCGGCGCCCAGGGAAGCGAAGACCGTTATTTTGGTGTACGCCTGGCAACCAGCACTTCCACTCATCCCCTCACAGAGGTAAGCCGAGGAAGCCCACGAGAACACGTAGCCAGCAACCGCGCCAATGAGCGCTCCAGTCTTCGTCTTACGCTGACCGACTCACAAGGAGTCGATTCTCGCGACCCCTAGCCGCATGACGGAATAACGCAATCGCAGAGAGATCGAGTCACGCTCCACAGCGCGAATCGGCGCCTCGATCCTCTCACCGTCTTCAGTCCGCACTCGCACGAGCGTCCCGCGCCTGAGCTGGGCCAGAACGCTCTCAATCGCTTCCTGTGCGTTAGCGTCGACCGGGGCGACGAGTATTAGTCCGGCCAGGAGAAGGCCTCGCCTGGGAAGCTGCCTCACGAATGACAAAGCGGTCTGCCAGCTTTCACCCATCAGCGCATGACTAGAGGAATCTGCGGAACCGCGTAGCCAGTGCAACCCCGACGGGCCTACGGCACCAGCTGCAGACGCGCGTCAGGCCGCAATATGTCAGAGCAACGCTTTCTCCACGCGTACACATGGCAACTCGGTCCCACCCGGTAGTTCATTCATGGCCGCCCCACGAGACGAGTACCCGTGCTTCTCATAGAACGACACGGAGTTCAGCGTCGCGTTGAGAGCGATGACCGATAGCCTACACACGCGTGCCTCGGTTTCAACAGCCCTGAGCAGTTCCGTCCCGATCCCCTCACCGAAGTGCCCGGGGTGAACATAGAGGGCATGCAGTTCGCCGGTGGTTGGATTCAGGATCGCGAACGCTGCCACCACCTCGTCGGCCTCAGCAACAAGGAAGACCGCTTCCCTTAAGAACTGCTCATAATCCTTCGGAACCCTCGGCCCGATCCAAGCTTCGATCTCTTCAGGCGAGTACACGCCGGCACAGAGGGCACGGATGGAACTCTTGTGGACACGGCATATGGCCTCGGTGTCGCTCACGAGTGCGTTACGTATGCGAACGCTGGCCATGGTTCCTGTGCGGCCCAGTAGACGGAGTCAGTGTCCCAGTCTCGTGGCTACTGCCCGGGCAGCGGTAGGTCACTGTTGCTGATGTCCGCAATAGCCTTCCACTCCCCGTCGATCTTCTTCCAGATCATCAGGTACTTGCCCGTGTCCTCGACACGGCCTTCGGGCGTCTCCATGACGAAGTGGTAGGTCCCGCGCTCGTACGCCAGGTCCCCCGAAGCCGCGACTTCAATGACTTCGGGCCCGAACGAGTTCGAGATATTGGCGTCGAGAAGCCACGATTCGAACCACTCTCGGATCGCTTCCCTGCCGACGATGGCGGAGGAGTTCGCCAGCATCTCCACAGCGTCGGGCGCGAAGAAGCTCAGGCACGCTTCAACGTCCTTCGCGTCGACCGCGGCTTGCCAGCGACGGTCCAGCTCGCGGATCGCATCCGCCTCAGCGCGCGTGTCAACGCGGGGTGTGCGAGTGCAGCCGATGAGCGCCAGACACACGGTAGCGGCGAGGACCACGACTCGATTGGAGGACACTTTCACCTCCTTGCTCGAGGTTGCGAGTCCTTGGCGGCCAGCCAAACAGCCTGGTTGAGACGAGGTTCCTCTGATTCGGTTTCTCGACCCACACTCAGGGTCGAGGTCCATCTCGGGCTCCTTGCTTCTCTTCAAGGATGTAGATGCCCATCTCGTCAAGGGCGAGCTGCATGTACATGAACGCAGCAGTCTCGTCGGTCATCAGCTCGTCACCGAAAGAGTCGAGCCAGGCCGTGATCTCCTCATACGGCTCGTACAGCGCGTCGTGCAACTCCTGCTTTTCCGCCTCAGTTGCCGCATCGACACAGTCGCCCCGGATCACATCGTCACCGATGCCCCATTTCTCGGCCAGCGGCGTCAGATGGCGCAGGTGAGCCGGGACGTTCTGCGGGTCCAGCCGCAGGGTCGGCCGGTTCTCGCACTCAAGGCCGTACGCTCTCTGCAGATCCCCGGCGGGCGCGACGTCGGGTTCGCGGTCTCTGCGTCCCCAGAGAATAGCTGCAGCAACAACTACCAGGAGAACGAACAGGATCGGGCGGGTTCTCATCGGGTCTCGACCTCAGCTGAAGATACAGCGTCTCAATAGCGGATCGGGATTTCAGTGACGTCGTGACAAACTCGCGACTCCACGGAACAACGGCAACGAGCACATGCCAGCCACTCATGCGAAGCGTGAGGACGGGCCGAAGGCCGTAGCCTGCGAGGCCGCAGCGCCAGCAGCAAACCCTTGCTAGCCGGCAGCGGGTACTTGATCCTCTCGGCTCCAGAGCGTGTATCCCATCCAGACCAAGGCGACCGCAGCCGGCATAGCGCCAATCGCACGTATGATCAACGGAGGGAACAGAATCCCCGCGGAGAGAACCATCCCTACCGTAAACAGTACAGCACTCCAACGGGGAAACACACGTCCACGGAAGGTGGCGACGCCAAATGCCACAAGTCCCAGAGCGTGCACCGGACCCATCAGAGAATGGATGACCGAGAACATGCGGTCGCTGAACATCGGGCCGGAATAGTCAATCAGGTTCGGTGCCTGAGCAGCGAGGACCGGCCAGACGAATGCCAAGTCGAACTGAAAGGCGACAAAGAGGAGCAGGCCGATAACTGAGAGCACGAAGCCGACGAACCCCAGCCGTCCAGCCTCCTCTACCTCGCTCGCGTACAAGCCCGTCAGAGCCAGCGGCATCAGCAACGCCAGCACAAAGGCCAAAACGCTGAGGACAGCCCATTGATCATCACGCACCCATTCAAGCACAGGTTGCCCTGTAGGCAAAAGTGCCGATGGCAATATCCCGAGGATGAGCGTTAGAACTCCGGCCAACATCGCAACGAACCCAGCCCAGCGGACTAAGCTCCGAGCTGTCATCTCAACTGCCCTTCCTTCCTCCCAGGCCAGGACTGGGGCTCTGCACCCTTCGGAAAGCGCACGCTCTCATGTTCCCACGCCGAAGGCGCTCATGGTATCAGAGATGATCAGCATGTCGGCTCCCGCATGGAACAGACCCCACGGAACCAAGAGCTCAGGCACGGCGCCGGCCGCGGTCGAGTCGTCACGTAGCGGTTGCCGGCCTTGTAAGATCTGCCGGGCGCTACTCTCAGCCTTCGATTGTGCGTTTGTCTCTGAACGTCCTAGTGATCTTGACGACAATACCGGCATCGCTGGGGTCGGGGCAGCGGATATACTCCGTGGTCACGCCCTCGAGAGCGATGACCTTTTCATAAGGGGTGCCTTCATACCTCCAGGGATAGATCGCGCCGGCGGCCAGGGAGGTCACCACAGGGTCCAGCGCGCTTCCCAGCCAATGACACAACCTCCCCATATCCTCGGGCCACTTGAATTTCTCACCAACCTGATGGCACCGCGTCCTGGGGCCCACCTCAACGACTTCGATCTCGATGTCGTATCTGCGGACGACCAGCGGCTCCTGCACGTCGTTGGCGGCCTGGGCCATCGGCAAGACGGCCAATCCGGCTGCGCCGCAGCCTGCCTTTTCCAGAAACTCTCTTCGTCTCATCAGTCCTCCCGGTCAACGAGTCTGCTGCAAGTGGCGATGGTGCTTCCTGCGGCCTTTCCGCTACGAGCTCGAAGGCCGCACCGAGCAGAGGCCAGCCTGCCCAATCGCACGTGAACAGCCCGCCGCGCAGCGGGCCTGAAGCCGCAGCGCCAGCGGCAAGCAGCTGTTACACGGCCAGGGCGCTACACCGCTAGCCCATCCAGAAGCCCTTGCGGTGCGACACACCAAGTACTTTGCGGCAAGCACCGCAGAAGTAGATGTATCGCCTGCCGAGCAAGCCCTTGAGCTGTTGAAACCACACTGTTCGAAGCTCAGCTGAGCAGTGTGGACACAGCGGCCGTATGTCATCGCGCTGCTGGAGCTCAATCATTCCCACGACCCTCCTGTGATGTCCCGACAACAATGCCGTCTAGCGGATCAGCGTCTCTCCCCTATTCGCCTGCCAGGCAATACTCAGCGACATCCCTGCTCTCAATCTCGCTCAGCCACTAATACTTGATGACGGCAATCCGATCCTCACCTGGAAACCTCTCAAATAGCAGCGGGTCATGGCCCGGGATCACACGTTCAGGAGCACCTGCTAAGGAAATCATGCGTTCCAGCGCTGCTAGGCTAGCCGGCGCATCTTCGGGTTCAAATGTCGGGATCGGCGACCGTGTTTCCAGGTTGCGGTAGAGGTAACAGTTGTCCGATGCGAGGACATAAGGTGGATCAGTCTCGACGAGGAGGTATTGCGAAGCAAAAGTATGACGCCCACCGGTATAAGCACGGATGCCAGGAAGAATCTCAGCGTCATCCCCGTCAATCAGCCTGAGCTTACCCTCGACATTGCGGCGTACGAGTGTCACCACGTCCTCCGGATCGATCCCGCCGTGTCGCCCCCCCTCCTGCCAGGCCGCGCCCACATAGTACTCGAACTCGGCTTTCTGAATCCAAATCGTAGCGTTGGGGAACAGATCGATACCGCCTATATGATCCCAGTGAGCGTGACTGACAATGATATCAGTGACATCAGCCGCATCTAGACCGGCGAGCTGAACAGCTTCGTCAGGGCGGACGAAGTCGGTGATATCAAACCATTCGTTCCAGCTCTCGCGATAGAAACCACTATCAAAGAGAATGTTCCGGTCGTCACCACGAATCAGCCAGAAGACCATAGCGATGTCGAGTCTCTCATCTTCAGGTGCTCCGACCACGAGGCCCGCTACCGGGAACTGAGAGATCGTACCATATCGAATCGCCTCAATTCTATACTCGGGTCCCTGAAAGGCCGTCACGGCAAGCGTGAATAGAAGGGTCAGCAGGAACGAAATCATGATTTCCCTCCCTTGGCATCTAGATCAAGTGACCAAACCGTATGCACTGTTGTCGTTATACTGCCCAACGGTCAGTGCTTCAATGGCGCGCGCGGCAGCTTCATGCGCTTGTCAGGCGCCGAGCACCGTTACGGGTGCGTGGGCGGTGCACTGGCGAAGTGGGCACGGGCAATACGGTAGCCGTCGCCCTACGGGACCACGGCGGCCCGCCCTCCTACCAGCGCAGCGTAACGTGGAGGGCGCTCCCGGCTTCGATCACGCTGCCCGTTGGCATCCTTACGGTCACCCGCCGGCCATCCTGTGCGGCGTCGGTCTCGATCTCTCTGTCGTCTACCGTGGCGGACGCCTCCTTCAGGGTGGTGTCTTCCGGCAGTTCCAGGACGATGGAGTCGGCACGCAGCCGACCGCAACGGACCGCGAGCTCATTTACCTGCGTATTGCCTTGCCGGCTCTGGCCCAGGCTGCCCCATCCCTCGGATGCGGTGAAGGCACATCGGAAGTCGTCCGGCGTGATGCGCGGGGCGAAGCCGATGTGGCCCTTCGGGGCGTGATACTCGAACCCGCTCAGTCCGATCAGCACGCCCCAGCTGGCCAGGGCCCGGGCGTAGTGGTCGCCGCACTCGACCTCGTTCCACGGGTTGTGCCTGGAGGGGTGGTAGCGCTCGTGGATGCCCCGACAGATGGCCAGAGCTTCAGTGATCATCCCCTCCCAGGCCATGTGCCCCGCGACCTGGTACTCGATGCCGGTCCAGATCTCGTTGCGATAGCGGGTCGACCTGGGTCCCAGGTGCCGGCTCTTGGGCCAGGTGCAGGTGAAGAGTCCTGCTTCGCCGGGGACGGCGAACCACCTTTCGGGCCTGTGGGCCTCGTTCTGCGGGCCCACGTCGGGCGCCCAGCAGTACTTCCAGATCGACTGCAGGGCGGAGACCACCGTCTCTTCCGGATAGAGATACCCCAGACCGACCTGGTGCGCCCATCCCTGGCCGAACATCTGGTCAGCCAGGCACCCGTCGCCGTACTGCCACTCGGGGTGCTCTTCCAGATCGACGGCCTGGATGAAGTACTCGCCGTTGAACAGCGTCTCAACCGAGTTGTCCCGTCCCGCCTCGAAGATCCTGCGGCACTCGTTCGCGAAGCCGCCATCTCCCACCTCCCTGGCCATCTCCTCGGCGGCGCGCAGCGCCCCCAGGTACAGCGACCCCACCATGGTGTTGGCGCCGTAGTAGTCCTGGTCGTAGGTCTGGTGCTGCCTGCCCTCGATGAGACCGTCCGCGTTCTGGTCCTGAACGATCAGGAACTCGGTCGCCTTGCGTATGTTCGGCCAGTTGCGTGAGAGGAACCCATCGTCGGGCGATATCTGGTGCTCCCTGAGGGCCTTCAGGATGTAGCCGCCCTGCGAGTCGCCGGCCCACAGGGTCCAACCCTCTCCCCGGAACCCGATGGCCCCCGTCTCCGGGTAGAACCCGACCCCGGGGGCGAAGTCCTGCATCTCGCGCACGGATCGCTCCAGCTGTGGGAACAGCCGGGCCATGGCGTGCTCGTAGTTCCAGACGTGCCCGCAGGTCCCGCGGCAGCAGCCGACGCCCTCCCAGGCCCAGAAGCGACCGTTCTTCCACCGTTGGCAGGTCGTGCTGGCCAGGTTCGCCACCGTCGAGTGCAGCCGATCGAGCAGCCAGTGCGGCAGCGTCGAGTCGTAGTAGGTCCGATGCCACAGGCGGGTCTGGTCGGCCAGTCGATCGAGGTTCCGGGCCACGTACAGGGCCACGGAACCGGCGCCGTCGAAGCGCGTGGCGTACCGGTTCCCGACCAGGGTCTCGCCGCGGTACAGGTTCGGCATGAACCAGCTCAGCACGAAGACGACCGTCCCCTCCGTACCGGGGTCGAGGGTGAGGGTTCGCCCCACCGCCCCGCGCAGGGTCTCCCCCACAGGCTTCTCCGGCTCGTCATCGGAATCAGCGAAGATCGTCTCGGGCATCGGGCCGTCCGAAGATCGTCTCGGGCATCGGGCCGTCAGGAAGTGACGGGCGGCAGAATCCCGCGCCGACCACCGCCAGGCACAGGCTGCCGTAGTCGGGCCAGAGATGCAGCTCGCCGGGATCGATGAGCATGGGGCTGTCCCGGAACTCGATCTGGTCGATGTTGATGTGCCCCCAGCCTCCCGATTCCGCATCGACGATCTCGATGTGCGCCTCCCTGCCCTGGAGGCCCTCCACGTTCCAGTTGTGGGGCTCGAGGCGCTCGCGGTTCGCGCCGCTGGCCGTGCGGACCACCTCTCCGTCAACGACCAGGTTGATGCAGGTCCGGCCCTCGTGGCTGCCTCGGGACCGGAGTCTCCCGTGCGGGCGATCGCCGCCCAGGAAGGTGTTGACCAGCCCCTTCCCCTGGAACCCGCTGACGGTCTGCTGGCCCTCCAGCGTCCCGCCGGCCGGCCGCTGGCCGAAGGCCTCCCCCTCCGCCGTCCAGTCCCCGTAGTCCGCTTCCTCGAAGTCCGCGAAGACTTTGGGAGGTCGCTCAGGCTCGTCGGGGACCTCTACCTTCTTCACGCTGGCCAGCAGGCCCGTCAGGACGTCGGCTGACATCGCCTCGTTTCGTCGGACGAAGCGCCTGCCGAACAGCGGGCCGCTGTGGAGACAGACGGCGTTCTCCAGCCACCCGGCCAGCGTCACCTCCACCGCGACGTCGGAGGTGTTCCTGACCGCGTAGTGCATCAGCGCGGCCGGCAGCGCCGACTCCGAGGCGTCCAGCGGGATGAACGGGGAGAAGGCCTCCAGGTGCACCGTGACCGGCACCGACTCATCGGCGTACTCGACGCGTCCGACGGGGTACTCCCCGCAGAAGCGCGCGCCCCGGAATCCGCGCCGGTCCAGGGTCCGGTCGATGGTCACGCCGCCAGCCCGCACTCGGAGGGCGAAGCCCTGGTCCAAGTGCGCCGCAGGCGCGATCTGCCCACTCCGGACCGTCTGGTCAGGCGCGCGGCCGACCTCGTAGTTCACCGCGCCGTAGCCGGTGTTCTGGTTCTGGTTGAAGATGTCCCAGCAGGTGAGGCACCCGTCGCCCCTGAGGTAGACCTGTCCGGCGCAGATGCCTCCCACGGGCATCCCGATCGTCCGCAGGTCATCCCCGGAATACCAGGCGGACTCGCCACGGGCGTAGAGGGTCTGAATCCACTCCCGCGTGAGCTTCTTGTCGGCCGGCACGAAGTGGTCGGCCTCGGCCTGCCGCGTGAAGGGCCCGGCGACGATGGGCAGACCCGAGACCGCCGCTGCGAACGCGGCGCTGCCGGCGGCCGCCGTCACCACGAACTCGCGGCGGTCCATCTCCTTCCCGCTGCCGGCACCCCTCTCGCTCGCGACTTC
>JBDHKG010000122.1:0-14859 GCA_039586495.1 Gemmatimonadota bacterium
CCTGAGCCTGCCGCAGATCGGCGCGGAGCTGGGCGCGCAGGCCGTGGTCGAGGGGACCGTCCGGCGCTCCGCCGACCGGGTGCGGGTCACGGCGCAGCTCATCGCCGCCGAGCGCGACGAGCATCTCTGGGCCGAGACCTACGATCGGGTGCTGGAGGATGTATTCGCCGTACAGAGCGATGTGGCCGAGAATATCGCCCGGGCGCTGCGCACGGAACTGACGCCGGGCGAGCGGGAGCGGCTGCAACGTAAGCCGACAGAGAACCTGGAGGCCTATGACCTCTGTCTGAAGGGCATGCGGATCGGGGAATCGGCGGATACCGAGGCGTTGAGGCAGGCGGAGCGCTACTTCCGCGGAGCCATCGCACTCGACCCGGGCTACGCGCGCGCCTATGCCGGGATGTCAATGATGTTGGGGCACAACGGATTCCTCGGGAACGTCGCCCCGGCGGAGCTCTTCCCGCAGATGAAGGCAGCGGCGCAGGAAGCGATCAAGCTGGACCCCGGCCTCGGCGAAGCCCATACGGCTCTGGCAGGCGTGGCCTTCTGGTACGAGTGGGACTGGGCAAGGGTGGATCGCGAACTCGAGACGGCTCTGAAGCTCAACCCGGGCGACTCCTGGGCACTCGGGTACTGGGGCTGGACCTTCGTGCTGAGGGAACGATTCGACGAGGCCGAGACGCTCCTAAACGAGGCGGTACGCCTCGACCCTCTCTCACCGCTCAGGCACCTCTGGCTGGCGCACCTGCATACCTTCGCGGGAACGCCTGAAGAAGGCGTATCGATAATGGACCGCGTGCTACGCAGCGATCCGCAGGTCTTTATCGCCCGTTATTGGCGGGGCGTTTGCCACCTGACTGCCGGCAACCTGAGAGAGGCAGCGAGCGATTTCGATGAGGTGATCGCGAGCTTCGGCCGGGCCATCCTTCCCGTGGTCGTCAGAGGAGTTGTCCATGCCTTCAGCGGCGAGACCGGGCGGGCGCGGCAGATACTCGAGGAGCTCCGCTCCCGGGCGACGGAAGAATACGTGGACCCTTACTGCTTCTTCGCTCTCTGCCTCCCCGTCGACGGGTTCGACGCGGCGTTCCCGTATCTCGAGCAAATGCTCGATACCCGGTCGTTTTTCGTCAGCTACCTCCGGGTCATCCCCCGCTTCAGGGAGCTACGCTCCGACCCGCGCTTCATGAACGCGCTGCGCACGATCTGGCCCGATGACTTCTAGGACTCGCAGCTTCCTGGCCGAGCTCAAGCGGCGCAAGGTCGTCCGCGTGGCGGTGGTCTACGTGGTAGTCGGCCTGGTGGTGGTCGAGGCGGCGAACAACCTCCTTCCCGCCCTCAACCTCCCCCCCTGGACCGTCACCCTCGTCGTGGTTCTCACTATCCTCGGGTTCCCCATCGCCCTGGTCCTCGCCTGGGCGCTCGAGCTCACCCCGGAAGGGATCCGGGTCACGCCGGCGGCGGAGCCGCCCGAGGAGGCTGCAGCCGGCGCCGAGGCGCCGACCGGCGCCCCAGCCACCGAGCCCCATGAGCCCGCCCCGGTGCGGGGCCCCACCGATGACCGCCCCTGCGTCGTGGTCCTGCCGTTCGCCAACCTGAGCGGCGATCCCGAGAACGAGTTCTTCAGCGACGGCGTCACCGAAGACATCATGGCGCGGCTGGCCGGGATCCGCACAGGCCGTGGTCGAGGGGACCGTCCGTCGATCGGCCGAGCGGGTGCGGGTCACGGCACAGCTCATCGCCGCCGATCGCGACGAACATCTCTGGGCCGATACCTACGATAGGGTCCTGGAGGACGTGTTCGCCGTGCAGAGCGACGTGGCCGAGAACATCGCCCGGGCGCTCCATGCGGAACTAACCCCCGGCGAGCGGGAGCGGCTGCACCGCAAGCCGACGGAGAACCTGGAGGCCTACGACCTCTGCCTGAAGGGCTTGCGCATCACCGGAACGGTAGACCCTGAGTCGCTGAGGGAGGCGGAAAGGTACTTCCATCAGGCCACCGCTCTAGACCCGGGCTACGCGCGGGCCTACGCGGGGCTCGCGATGACGCTGGCCTTCAGAGGCTACGTCGCGAACGTCCCTCCAGCGGAGCTCTTCCCTCAGTTGAGGGCTATGGCGAACGAGGCGATCAGGCTGGATCCCGGTGTCGGAGAAGCCCATGCGGCTCTGGCATCTTTGGCATATTGGTACGAGTGGGACTGGGCAATGGTGGAGCGCGAGCTCGAGACCGCCTTGGAGCTCAACCCGGATCAACCATTTGCACTCGCGTTCAGGGGCTTCAGCTTGACCCTGAGGGAGCGGTTCGCCGAAGCTGAGGTGGCCTTGCGCGAGGCTTTACGCCTGGACCCTCACTATCCCATCGGGAACGTCGTGTTGGCTGAGCTGCGTGCCTTCACGGGAAGGCCTGAAGAAGGCATCGCGATCCTCGACGCCGTGCTGCGCCGGGACCCGCAGACGTATGATGCCAGGCTGTGGCGGGGGATTTGTCAGCTGTACAGCGGGAATCCCGTGGAAGCTGCGAGCGATCTAGACAAAGGGATCTCGATGGTCGGACGGCTTCCCATTCCTATCATGCTTCGCGGAGTCGTCCATGCCGTCAGCGGCGAGACCGAGAGGGCGCGCCAGATCCTGGAGGAGCTACGCTCGCGAGCGAAAGAGGAGTACGTGGATCCTTACTGCCTCTTCAGTCTCTGCTACGCTATTGACGGATTCGAGGAAGCGTTCCCGTACCTCGAGCAAATGCTCGACACCCGGTCATTCTTCGTCACGTACCTCCGGGCCACGCCGCGCTACAGGGAACTTCGCTCCGAGCCGCGCTTCATGAACGCGCTGCGCACCGTGTGCCCGGAAGACTTCTAGCGCCGAGCGACGCGCGCCTTCCGCAGCCGACCTCGGACCCGTCGGTGCTTGCCGCACCGGCAGGTCGATCGGCATCTTGTCGGCGGGTCGGTAACGACAGCCTCAGCTTGCGGGGAGTCCATTGGCCTCCCAACTCCGCACCTTCCTGGCCGAGCTCAAGCGGCGCAAGGTCGTCCGCGTCGCGGTGGTCTACGCTGTGGTAGCCTTCGTCATCTGGCAGGCCGCGGAGATCGCTGTCCCGGGTCTCAACCTCCCGGCTTGGGTGCTCACGCTGATCATCCTTCTCACGGTCCTCGGGTTCCCCATCGCCCTGGTCCTCGCCTGGGCGCTGGAGCTGACCCCGGAAGGGATCCGGGTCACGCCACCGGCCGCGCAACCCGAGGCCGCCGCCGGTGACGACGAGCCGACCGACGCCCCGGTCACCGAGCCCGATAAGCCCGTCACGGTACGGGGCCCGACCGACGACCGACCCTGCGTCGTGGTCCTGCCGTTCGCCAACCTGAGCGGCGATCCCGAGAACGAGTTCTTCAGCGACGGCGTCACGGAAGACATCATGGCGCGGCTGGCCGGGATCCGCGGGCTGCGCGTCATCTCCCGGACCACCGCCATGAGGTACAAGGGCTCCGACCTGAGCCTGCCGCAAATCGCCGCGGAGCTGGGCGCGCAGGCCGTGGTCGAGGGCACGGTGCGGCGCTCCGCCGACCGGGTGCGGGTCACGGCACAGCTCATCGCCGCCGACAGCGACGAGCATCTCTGGGCCGAGACCTACGATAGGGTCCTGGAGGACGTGTTCGCCGTGCAGAGCGATGTAGCCGAGAACATCGCCCGAGCGCTCCATGCCGAACTGACGCCGGGCGAGCGTGAGCGGCTGCATCGCAAGCCGACGGAGAACCTCGAGGCCTACGACCTTTGCCTGAAAGGCATGCGCGTCGGGGAATCGCTCAACCCCGATGGGCTGCGGCAAGCGGAGCAGTACTTCCATGGCGCCATCGCTCTCGACCCGGGCTACGCCCGGGCCTACGCCCGGCTCGCGTTGACGTTGGGGATGTACGGATTCCTGGGGAACGTCGACCCCGCGGAGCTGTTCGCGCGAGTGAAGGCGGCGGCGCAGGAAGCGCTCAGACTGGACGCCGGCGTCGGCGAAGCCCATACCGCCCTGGCATTCGTGGCCTTCTGGCACGATTGGGACTGGGCAAAGGTGGAGAGCGAGCTCGAGACGGCCCTGGAGCTCAACCCGGACGATCCCTGGGCACTCGGGTACCGGGGCTGGACTTTCATGTTCACGGAGCGCTTCGCCGAAGCCGAGGCGTATCTGGACGTGGCGGTGCGCCTCGACCCTCTGTCTCCGATGCGAGCCTGTTGGCTGGCCCAAGTGTACGCCTACACGGGACGACCAGAAGAGGGCGTGGCCACGCTCGACCGCATTTTGCGTGACGATCCGCACGTCCTCGTTGCCCGTTTCTGGCGGGCTCTCTTACATGCGTATGCTGGGAACGTCGCCGCTGCAATCAGCGATTGCGATGAGGCGATCGCGACCTTCGGCAGGGTCATCACTTCCGTGGGCATCAAAGGTATCGCCCATGGGTTAAGCGGCGATACCGAGCAAGCGCGGCAGATCCTCGAGGAGCTGCGCGCCCGAGCCACGGATGAGTACGTAGATCCTTACTTCCTCTTCGCTGTCTGTCTGCTTGTCGACGGATTCGACGCCGCGTACCCGTATCTCGAGCGGACTGTCGAGAGGCGCTCGGTTTTCGTCGGCTACCTCCGAGCCACGACGCGCTATAGGGAACTTCGCTCTGACCCGCGCTACATGAACGCGCTGCGCACGATCTGGCCCGATGACTTCTAGGATTCGCACCTTCTTGGCCGAGCTCAAGCGGCGCAAGGTCTTCCGGGTAGCGGTGGTCTACGCCGCAGTCGCGTTCGTCATCTGGCAGGCGGCGGACTTCGTTCTACCCGCGGCGCGTGTTCCGGATTGGGTACCCACCCTCGTTCTCGTCCTCACCCTTCTAGGCTTCCCCATCGCCCTGGTCCTCGCCTGGGCACTGGAGCTCACCCCGGAAGGGATCCGCGTAACGCCACCGGCAGAGCCGCCCGAGGCCGACGCCGGCGACGCGGAGCTGACCGGCGCCCCGGTCGCCGAGCCCCACGAGCCCGCCCCGCCTCGACGCCCGACCGACGACCGTCCCTGCGTCGTGGTCCTGCCGTTCGCCAACCTGAGCGGCGATCCCGAGAACGAGTTCTTCAGCGACGGCGTGACGGAAGACATCATGGCGCGGCTGGCCGGGATCCGCGGGCTGCGCGTGATCTCCCGGACCACCGCCATGAGGTACAAGGGCTCCGACCTGAGCCTGCCGCAGATCGGCGCGGAGCTGTACGATCGGGTCCTGGAGGATGTGTTCGCCGTGCAGAGCGATGTGGCCGAGAACATCGCCAAGGCCCTCCATGCCGAACTGACCCCGGGCGAGCGGGAGCGGCTGCAGCGCAAGCCGACCGAGAACCTGGAGGCCTACGAGCTCTGTCTGAAAGGCATGCGCATCGGCGAATCGATGCATCCCGAGGCGTTGAGGCAGTCGGAAGAGTACTTCCGTGAGGCGATCGCCCTGGACCCGGGCTTCGCGCGGGCCTATGCCGGACTCGCCGGGACGATGGTGCTCAGGGGCTACCTCGGGAACCTCGCCCCGGCCGAGCTATTTCCGCAGCTGAAGGCTGTGGCGAAAGAGGCGATCAGGCTGGACCCCAGCCTCGGGGAAGCCCATACAGCGCTGGCCTACGTGGCCTTCTACTACGAGTGGGACTGGGCACGGGTGGAACGCGAACTTGAGACAGCTCTGGAACTCGACCCGGATCAACCGTGGGCGCTCGGCTTCAGGGGCTTCAGCTTGATGCTGAGAGAACGATTCGCCGAGGCCGAGGCGGCCCTCCGCCAGGGTGTACGTATAGACCCTCTCTCTCAGCTAAGGAACGTCGAGTTGGCTGAACTGCGTGCGTTCACGGGAAGGCCTGAAGAAGGCATCGCGATCCTCGACAACGTCCTGCGCAGGGACCCACAGTCGTATAATGGCTGGGTGTGGCGCGCGCTTTGCTACCTGTACGCTGGGAATCTCGGCGCAGCAGTGAGCGATCTCGACAAAGCGGTCGCTATCTTCGGCCGACTTCCCTTTCTAGTCGCGCTTCGAGGGGTCTTTCACGCCTACAATAATGAGACGGAGAGGGCGCGGCAGACCCTGGAGGAGCTCCGCTCCCGGGCGACGGCAGAGTATGTGGATCCTTACTGTCTGTTCACACTGTGCTTTGCGATCGATGGGCTCGACGCGGCACTCCCGTATCTGGAGCGCACACTCGATACCCGGTCGGTCTTTGTCACCTTCCTCCGGGTCGTGCCGCGGTACCGGGAGCTCCGATCCGACCCGCGCTTCCTAACCGCGCTGCGCACAGTCTGGCCCGACGACTTCTAGCGCCGAGCGGCGCTTGCCGTTCACATCCCAGCGAAGGCATCTTTGAGCGACCCGATACCAGAACTCTCATCGTTAGGGCGCCCATGACCTCCCTTCTCCAGCGGCTTCGCGAGCGCAAGCTCTTCCAGTGGGCGCTGGCCTACCTCGCCGCTGCCTGGGTTCTCTTTCAGGGCATCGAGGTCATGGCCGAGCCATGGGACCTGTCCCTGGGCTTCCAGAGGACGGTCCACCTGCTCGTCGCCGTCGGCTTCCTGCTGGCCCTGGTGCTGGCCTGGTATCACGGCGAGAAGGGGCGGCAGCGGGTGAGCGGGACGGAGCTGCTGATCATCGCGCTACTGCTGGGTGTCGGCGCATTGCTGATCCGGATGTACAGGCCGGAGGAAACCGCCGCCCCCGAAGCCCGACGGGCCGAGACGGCGCGGCAGCCGGCGGACGGCGCGGTGCGCTCCCTCGCCGTGCTGCCGCTCGCCAACCTGATGGGCGACCCGGAACAGGCGTACTTCGTCGACGGCCTGCACGACATACTCATCGGCGAGCTGGCCGGGATCTCGGAGCTCACCGTCATCTCGCGCACGTCGGTCATGCGCTTCCGGGACACTGATCGCTCGATGGGTGAGATCGCCGCCGAGCTGGGCGTGGACGCGCTGGTCGAGGGGAGCGTCTTCCGCGCTGGCAACACCGTGCGCATCACCGTCCAGCTCATCCGCGGCTCGCCGGAAGAGCATCTCTGGCAGGACCGCTACGAGGGACGGTTGAGCGAGGCGCTCGCCCTGCAGACGCGGGTCGCCGAGGCGATCGCCGGGGAGATCCGGCTCGTCCTGTCGCCGCGCGAGGCGCAGAGGCTCGCCCGACGCACGGAAGTCGACCCGGCGGCCCAGGAGGCGTACATGCGGGGGCGGGCGTTGTGGCGGACCCGGTCGCCGGACGTGATGGGTCGCGCGCTGGCCTACCTGGAGGATGCGGTGGCGGCGGATTCGACGTTCGCGCTGGCCTGGTCCGCCCTGGCCGACGTGTACACGATGGGAAGCTTCTATGGCGGACTTAACGTCACCGCCGATGAGGCTCACCGCCGTGCGGTGCAGAACGCGAGGCGCGCACTCGAGCTCGATCCCGATCTGGCGGAGGCCCACGCCGCTCTGGCGGGCGCACACTTCTGGGGAGGTTGGGACGTAGACGCAGGTGAACGAGAGCTGCGACGCGCCCTCGAGCGCAACCCGAGCCTCGCCCAGGCCCACAACTGGCTCGGCGACGTAATAGACGCACGTGGGAGCGCAGAGGAAGCGCTGGCTTCGTTCCAGAGAGCCCGGGACCTCGATCCCTTCTCACCGCTGATGAACCGCGACCTCGCCCGCTGTCTGATGTACCTCGGCCGCTGCGAGGAAGCGATCGACGCGGCGCAGTATGCCGTCGAGCTGGATCCGAGTCATGCCGAGGCATACAGGGTGCTTCGCGAATGCCACCGGTCGAACGGCCGCCTGGACGAAGCCGCCGAGGCGGCGGTCAGACGGGTGCAAGAGCTCGAGCCAGCGAGCGCCGCCGAGGGACTGCGGGCCGCATATGATTCGGCGGGTTGGCGGGGCCTGCTCGAATTCGAGATCGAGTACTACCGAAGCTTACCGTCGTATCGCAACGTAGTTCAGCGCGTGGCGCTCAACTACGTAGAGCTCGGACAAATCGACGAAGCCTTTGAGGCGCTGTTCGCGGCAGTCGAGGCGCGGGAGCCCAGATGCTTGACGATCAAAGTCGAGCCGGTCTTCGAGCCGCTACGCTCGGATCCGCGCTGGGAAGAGCTACTGCGCCGGGCCGGGTTTTAGATCATGAGAGTCAAAGGATTCCTCGCCGAGCTGAGGCGCCGCCGCGTAACGCGCGTCGCTGTCGTCTACGCGGTGGTGACCTTCGCGGTCCTGCAGGCCGCCGACATCATCATACCGGCACTGCGCCTTCCCGAATGGACGCTGACGCTGCTGGTCGTCCTGACACTCCTCGGGTTCCCCATCTCGCTCGTGCTGGCCTGGGCGTACGACCTCACGCCGGAGGGGGTGAAGAGGACGGCGGCGGCCGAGCCGGAGGGCGTGGCGGAGCACCGCGCGCGTCCGCCGAGGCGCGCGGCGCCCGCCACCACCGCCGTGCTGCTGGCGGCGGTGCTCGTCGTGGCTGCCTCGGTCTGGTGGGTCATGCGGCCGGCGCCAAGTGAGATCCGCGCGCTGGCCGTGCTGCCGCTGGACAACCTGATGGGCGACCCGGAGCAGGGGTACTTCGTCGACGGCCTGCACGACGTGCTGATCGGCGAGCTGGCTGGAATCTCGGACCTCAGGGTCATGTCGCGCACGTCGGTCATGCGCTACCGAGACACCCGTCCTTCGATGAGCGAGATCGCGGCGGAGCTTGGCGTGGACGCGCTGGTAGAGGGGAGCGTCTTCCGCGCCGGCGATACCGTGCGAATTACCGTCCAGCTCATCCGCGGCTCGCCGGAGGACCACCTCTGGCAAGACCGCTACGAGGGTCGGCTCAGCGAGGCGCTCGGCCTGCAGGCACGGGTCGCCGAGGCGATCGCCCGGGAGATCCGGCTCGCCCTGTCGCCGCAGGAGGCCGAGCGGCTGGCCCGACGCACCGAGGTCGATCCGGCGGCCCAGGAGGCGTACCTGCGGGGGCGGGCGCTGTGGCGGACGCGGTCGGCGGAGGCGATGCGCCGCGCCGTCACCCACCTGGAGGAGGCGGTGGCTCTGGACTCGACGTTCGCACTGGCCTGGTCCGGCCTGGCCGACGCGTACACGATGGGGACGAATTATCTTCATTTGGAGCTACCTGCGGATGAGGGGTACCGCCGCGGGGAGTCGAGCGCGGTCCGGGCAGTCGAGCTGGATCCGGATCTGGCCGAGGCGCACGCCGCCCTGGGTGCCGCACGCCTGTGGGGTGTCCGGGACGTGGACGCGGCGGAGCGAAGTCTGCGCCAAGCACTCGTCCTCAACCCGAACCTCGCCCAGGCTCACAACTGGCTCGGCGACGCTCTCACCGCACGTGCGAGACCCGAGGAAGCGCTCGAGTCGTTCCGCCGGGCACGAGACCTCGACCCCTTCTCACCGCTCATGCACCGGGACTTCTCCCGGATTCTGATGTACCTCGGCCGTTGCGAGGAGGCGGTCTCAGCTGCGCGGACCGCAGTCGGGTTGGATCCCAACCACTCGTTCGCTTACAGTATCCTTCAACGCTGTCACCGGGCGGCCGGGCGCCTGGAAGAGGCCGTGGAGGCGAGCGTGAGGTTTACGGAGGGCTTTTCGCGAAGAGGCGTAGGCAGCGCCGACGGCCTCCGGGCCGCCTACGACTCGACCGGCTGGGAGGGGCTGCTCGAGGCTCAGATAGCTCTGTTTCTGACCGTCCCGAACTACTCCTTCGCCGCCAAAGCTTACGCGGAACTGGGGCGCGTCGACGAGGCCTTCGACGCGCTGTTCACCGCGGTCGAAGCCCGCGAGGGATTCGTGTGGGAATGCCAAGTCGATCCGATCTTCGCCTCTCTACACTCGGATCCGCGCTGGGATGAGTTGCTCCGGCGGATGGGGTTCTAGATCAGTGGCGCCACGGCGACCCGGCCAGATTTTCGACTAGCGCACCATGCCACCTCGCCCCTATGTCGCCGTGCTCGTCTGGCGGACACTGATCGTCTGGTCGGCCATTCACGTCCTGAGCCTGACCTTCGTTTCGCTGGAGACTGCCCTGCTGCTCCCGTTCCGTAGCCTCGTGCTCGGGCTGCTGGTCACAATACTGCTCCTCCTGCTGGATACCGAGCGACGCAGCGAACGTCGCTTTCTCGCGAACCTCGGAGTCTCACGGGTGGCGATCGCGGCCGTGGTCACGGTCGCGTTTGTCGCCACGGAGGTGATACTGAGACTGATCGCTGGAGGGCTGACCGATAACTGACGAGATCCTGGCTGTCGATTCGGTCTGCAAGTCCTTCGGGGGCCTCCAGATCCTGAAGGCGGCGTCGTTCTGGGCACGCGAAGGCCGCATCACGACGCTCTTGGGCCGCAACGGCTCGGGCAAGACCAGCATGCTGCGGATCGCGGTCGGCGAGCTGCGGGCCGACACCGGGATCGTCCGCTTCCTCTCGAAACCTTACGAGCGGCCGCGCCTGGCAACCCTGGCGCGACGCGGCCTGTACTACGTGGACGACCGCGCGCGTCTACCCAGCACGTTCTCGGTGGAAACGCACCTCAGGTTCATCAGCCAGAGGCACGGCGGGAAGCCGATCGACGAGGTCGTCGCCGCACTGGCCTTGGACGACTCGTTGGACAGACGCTTCCACGAGTTGGGTGCGGGCGAAGGCCGACGTGCGGCGATCGCCGGAGCCGTGATTCGGGCGCCGAAGTGTCTGCTTGTCGACGAGCCCTTTCACGGGATCGCACCCATGGACGAAAAGCTGATCGCAGGCGCACTTCGCAAGCTCGCCGCTCAAGGCACGGCGATCGTGACCACCGGTCATGAGGTAGAGCCTCTGCTGAGTAGTGCGAACGACGTGATCTGGTGTGTGGCCGGCACGACCCACGGCCTGGGCAGCCCGGAGGATGCGCGCTCGCACCCGCAATTCGTCAGGGAGTATCTCGGCTGGCGATCACAGAACCTCGAAGGGTAGCATGACCACGATAGTCTCCAGCGCCGCAGGAGGGATAGCATGAAATTCAAGAAGTCATGGCGCGAGAAGCTCGAGGAGAGCAAAGGCCTGCCGAAGGTCGAGAAGATCACCGCGAAGATGAGCAAGCGGTGGGGCGCCGGCACGGTCGTGATCCCGGCGCCCAAGGAAGTAGACGAGATCATGAGGAGAGTGCCGAAGGGCAAGGTGATGACGATCAACGACATCCGATCCGCGCTCGCCCGCAGGCACTCGGCCACGATCGGCTGCCCCATCACGACCGGCATATTCGCGCACATCGCCGCACAGGCGGCGGAAGAGGCAGCACAGGAAGGCAGACAGCGCATCACGCCCTACTGGCGCACGCTCAAGACGGGCGGGGTGCTCAACGAGAAGTATCCCGGCGGCATTGCGAGACAGAGGAAGCGACTGCAGTCCGAAGGACACACGGTGGTGAAGAAAGGCACGAGATACGTCGTCCAGGAGTACGAAAGGGCGTTGTTCACACGGATCTAACGACCCGCGATCGACAGCCGTAATGGAAACTCAGAATCCACCGGCGGCGGGACGTCGGCCGCCGACGACTTCAGACTACTCGAAGCCGACGCGCGGCAGGCTCTTGAAGATCCCCGTCGCCGCCAAGACCACGACCAGCATACAGAGCACCCCGTAGCGCGCCTCGCCGTAGAGGAAGTAGCCGGTACCGAACAGCGCCGCGTAGACCACCGCGCAGCCCAGAAACCAGGAGAGCAGCGCCGCCGTGAAGCTCCCCTCCGTTGGACCTGTTCGCACCGCCGCCCGCCAGCCCCGGTTAAAGGGCCGAATCCTGTCGTAGAACGCCTGTAGCGTCGCCGTGTCGGTCGCCGGCGTCAGGAGGGTCACCGTCAGCCAGACGCAGGTCGTGATCGCGACCCCGGTGACGAGCCTGAGGGACGGGTCGAGCGATGCGAAGCCCAGTGCCTCGTGCACGAACTCGAAGTATACGGCCACCACGAACGAGATGACCATCGCCGCCAGCTCGCTCCAGGCACTGATCCGCCACCAGAACCAGCGCAGCAGGAAGATGAGTCCCGTCCCCGCACCGATCTGTAGCAGGATCCGGAACGCTTGCAACGCGTTCTCCAGCCACAGCGAGACGATGCCGGCCAGGATGATCAGCACCACGGTAGACAGCCGGCCCACCGTCACGTAGTGGCGCTCGTCCCGGTGGCGCGCCACGAACCTGCGATAGAAGTCGTCGACGATGTAGGAGGCGCCCCAGTTGAGGTGCGTGCTGATCGTGGACATGTAGGCGGCGGCGAGCGATGCGACCACCAGACCCAGCAGGCCGTGCGGCAGAAAGATCAGCATCGCCGGGTAGGCCAGGTCGTGGCGGACGATGGACGGGTCGAGGCCGGGAAAGCGTGCGGTGATCGCGTCCAGGTTCGGATAGACGATCAGCGAGGCGAGCGCCACGACGATCCAGGGCCAGGGCCTCAGCGCGTAGTGCGCGATGTTGAACCACAGCGTCGCCCGCATCGACTCGCGCTCGCTGCGTGCCGCCAGCATGCGCTGCGCCACGTAGCCACCACCGCCCGGCTCGGCGCCGGGATACCAGGTGCTCCACCACTGGATCGCGACCGGGATGATGAAGACCGTCGCGGCGACCCTCCAATCGGAGAAGTCCGGCAGCAAGCTCAGCCTGCCCTCCAGCGTTGGGTGCGAGATCAGGCCCGCCAGACCGCCGACGGCCGGATGCGCGAGTGCGTAGTACGCCGCCGCGACCGAGCCGATCATGGCAATGGCGAAAAGCAAGAGATCGGTGACCACCACGCCCCACAGCCCTGAAGTCGCCGAGTAGATCACCGTCACGGTGCCCGCGATCAGCACCGTCGTGTACTTGTCCACGCCCAGCAGCACACCGGCGATCTTGATCGCCGCCAGCGTAACGGCTGCCATAATCATGACGTTGAAGAACACGCCCAGATACAGCGCACGGAAGCCGCGCAGGAACGCGGCGATTCCACCGGAGTAGCGCAGCTCGTAGAACCCGATGTCCGTGAACGCGCCGGAGCGCCGCCACAGCTTGGCATAGAAGAAGACCGTGCACATGCCAGTGATCAGGAACGCCCACCACAGCCAGTTCTGGCTGACGCCACCGGTCCGCACCATGTCGGTCACCAGGTTCGGCGTATCGGTGGAGAAGGTCGTCGCCACCATCGACGTGCCCGGCGACGACGCCGTAGGAGAAGACGACCAACCAGTCGAGACGGACGAGTTGCATCTGCTGTGGCTCCGCTGTTGAGGCTCAGGCGCTGTCCCCGCGGAGGCGGCGGTCGAGGCTTCTTAATACAGTCCATCCACTTCGCGCGCCACTCTGCTGCCGGAGGATTGGCATTGCCCATGCACCCTACGAAGGCGTGGCGGCATCTCGCCGAAATCGCTGATCTGTGCGTCAGGCAGTCGGGGTCGAGAAGGCTCGCCGCACGTCTGTGACCCGACCCGCTCGTGTCGGACTGACACGGCGGCTCGGGTCAGAAGCGCACGGCCCGAAGCTCGACCGCCGGCATCTCTGGCTCGCGAGGCCGTCTCCCAGGCAGATCCGCGCGGCACCGGCTGGCACACGGCCTGCCTCGAGGAGCTATGAGTAGAATGCAGCGCGATCCCCGTGCAGCTTGACTTTCCCTTGACGCCGTTCAGGTTGGCTGGAGGGAGTCGTTGAAAGGAGGATCCCATGCATCGTAAGCGTGCCAGCACCATGACCTTGTCCCTTGCGCTCGTCACCTCACTCCTGGCAGCAGATGCCAGAGGTCAGGAGATCTACGACGCCGACCCTATTGGCTCTCTGGGCGGTGTCTTGCAGGTTGGGTATCCACAGGGGGAGTTCGCGAACTACGTGGATTTCAGCTGGGGCTTTGGCGGCTTCTTCGTCTTTGACCTTGACCGCCGCGCTCGCTGGGGTCTGCGACTCGACGGCTCGTACTTGATCTACGGCAGCGAGACGGTACAGCGGCCCCTGAGCGAGACAATCCAACGCGTCCTGGTCGACGTCACTACCCGCAACCAGATCGTCACGCTCCTCTTCGGCCCGCAGTTCACCTTAGGGTCGGGCCTGGTGCGGCCTTACGTCCACGCCGGCCTCGGCTTCTCGTACTTCTACACGAAGTCGGGCGTCAGCGGATCGAGTGAGTTCGAGGAGTTCGCCAGCACGACCAACTTCGACGATTTCACGTTCGCGCTGGCTAGCGGCGGCGGTCTGTGGGTGCGCCTGTCGAGAAGAGTCTCGCTCGCTTTCTCGACGCAGTACGTGCACAACGGGCAGGTTCGCTACTTGAGGGAGGGCAGCATCCGTGAGGCCCCGGACGGATCTATCTGGTTCAGGCCGATCGAGAGCGAGACAAACCTCATGGTATTCCAGCTCGCTGTGGTCTTCGCGCTGGAGCACGAGGGAGAATGACGCCGTCCCCTACTGAATACGAGCCGCGGCCAGAAGACCATCCGATCCGGTTCTATCGAGAATCACTCCCGGAATGCCCGTACGAAGAGATCGGCATTGTGACCTCCCGCCAACGACACAAGTTGATCTCAATGGATGCTGTGGCGGAGTCCCTAAGAAACAAGGCAAGAGAACTTGGGGGAGACGCCGTCGTCCGCTTGTTCGAGGAGGATCAGGTTCAAGGCGCAGTCGTGTCTGGCAGCGGAGTCAAGCTGGATCGTGACCCAGTGCTCTCGGGCACAATCATTCGGTTCACGCGACCGGACTGCAGGCAATGAGACGTCAGGTCGTGTTAGCCGGGTTGGTTGAGAGCCTGGTCACTCCGCTGCCCTGCCGCTGGCTCTATATCCGCGGCCGGGCCCGCAGCCAGACCTTGTTGCGGCCCGTCTGCTTGGCGGTGTAGAGCGCCTGGTCCGCCGCCTTCACGACGTCCTCGGCCGTCTCCT
>JBDHKG010000025.1:0-33864 GCA_039586495.1 Gemmatimonadota bacterium
CGGGTGATGTAGCCGACGACATCGTCGCCGGGAACAGGCTGGCAGCACTGTGAGTAGCGGACCATGACGTTGCTGATACCCTGTATCCTTACACCGCGTGGGCCGCCGCGGATGTGCTCGACAAGGCGCGACAGCGGGGAAGCCGTACCCGCCTCCGCCGGCACCTGCTGGTCCGGCCACAGCTGTTTCAGGATCTGCGAGAGTGCCACGTCGCCGCGACCGAGGGCTGCATAGAGACTCTCCAGGCTGGCGAATCCCGCGCCTGTGCCCGCCGCCTCCAGCGCGGCCTCCGACATCTTCTTGCGCCGCCTACGGAGCTCCCGTTCGAGATACTCTTTGCCGATCTGCACGGCAGTCTTCTGCTCTTCCTGCCGAATCCAACCCCGTATCTTCTGCCGGGCCCGGGCGGTGCGCACGAAGCTCAGCCAGTCGCGGGAGGGAGTCTGCTTGGGGTTCGTGACGATCTCGACCGTGTCCCCGCTCTTCAGCTCGCGAGTGAGCGGAACGATCCGTCCGTTCACGCGGGCGCCGGCGCAATGGTATCCCACCTCGGTATGCACTGCGAAGGCGAAGTCGATCGGCGTCGCGCCCTTCGGTAGCTGTTTCACATCACCTGCCGGTGTGAAGACGAAGATCTCATCCTGGTAGAGATCGACGCGCAGGAACTCCATGAACTCTTCCGGCTCCTTCGTTTCCTGCTGCCACTCCAGGACCTGCCGAAACCACGCCAGCTTCTCTTCTACCTCGTCGGGCGCCCCCTTTTGGCCCTCCTTGTAGCGCCAGTGCGCGGCGATTCCGTGCTCGGCCGTGCGATGCATTTCGTGCGTGCGGATCTGAATCTCATACAGACGGCCACCCGGCCCGAAGATCGTCGTATGCAGTGACCGGTACATGTTCGACTTGGGCATGGCGATATAGTCGTGGAACCGCTCAGTCAGAGGCGTCCACTTGTTGTGAATCACGCCGAGAGCATGATAACAATCCTTAATGCTCTCGGTCATCACGCGGATCGCCATCAAGTCGTAAATGTCCTCGTACGGTTTCCCCCGCTTACGGATCTTGTTGTGGATCGACCAGAGATGTTTCGGCCGTCCGGTCACCTCGCAGCGGATACCAGCCTTCTCCAACTCTTCCCGTAGCGGCTCGGCCAGCTGGCGAATCCGCTCTTCCCGCTGCTTGCGGCGCTCCCGGATCTTCTTAGCAAGCTGTTTGTAGGCCTGTGGCTCGAGGCACTTGAAGGCGAGATCTTCGAGCTCCCAGCGCACCCTCGCCATGCCCAGCCGATGCGCGAGGGGACCGTAGATCTCGCGCGTCTCAAGCGCGATCCGGCGCTGCTTGCTGGCTGGCAGGGCCTCCAGCGTCCGCATATTGTGCAGCCGGTCCGCTAGCTTGACGATGATCACGCGCGCATCACGTGCCATAGAGAGCAGCAACCTGCGGAAGTTCTCGGCCTGCTGCTCTGTGCTGGAGCTGAACTCCACCCGGCTGATCTTGGTGAGGCTGTCAACGATCGTGGCGATCTCTTCGCCGAACGCCTCCCGAATCTCGTCCACCGCGATGTCGGTGTCCTCGACTACATCGTGGAGAAAGGCCGCGCAAATCGACGCCGTGTCCAGGTAGAGGTCGGCCAGGATTTTACCAACCTCCACGCAGTGAGTGATGTAGTCCTCGCCCGACTTGCGCTTCTGGCCCTTGTGCGCGCGCTGGCTGTAGGCGAAGGCGCGAGCCAGAAGATCGAGATCGAGCCGCTGTCGCGTCTCCTCGATGGCGCTCAGGAAATCGGCTGGCAACGAGACCGCGGCGGCGTCTTCCGCTGCGGCCTTGCCTGCGCCGGCCTGTTCGACGATATCCGTGGTGCGTTCGGACGCCATACGAGTCGAGTGGGTAGCGTACGTGCCGGGCGTTCACCCAGCGGGCATACCCTTGCTGAGAATGCTATACGCAAGCCGGGAGTCAGTTTCTGACCCCGCGGCGACGAGACTTCCCTTAGAATCGCTAGATTTAAGCCGGAGGGCAAGTTACGTAGTCGGCTGGGACAGGTGGGTGCCGGTGCCAGCGGATAAGACGGCCGTGGTCCCGCTACCTCTCATTGCTGGACAACAGTCCGAGATCGAGGAAGCTGACGTAGCGGCCATTGCCGATGACCACATGGTCCCGGACCGGTATACCAAGCACACGGCCAGCCTCGACGAGTTGGCGCGTAATCTCCTGATCGGCCGGCGAGGGCGTAGGATCCCCACTCGGGTGGTTATGGACGAGGATCACAGCGGCCGCCGCTTCCGCGAGCGCCGGCGCGAACACCTCTCGCGGGTGGACCACCGAGGCGTCCAAGATGCCACGTGTGATCATGACCTCGCCGATCACGGCGTTCTGCGTGTTGAGGAGCAGGACGTGGAACTCTTCCTGTCGCAGGTCACGGAGCCGCAGCTCGAACCTCCGATACACGTCGCGGGGCGTCGTGACTCGATCGTTCTCCTGGAGGACCTCCTCAGCGGCCCGCCGCCCCAGCTCCAATGCCGCCTGGATCGCTACGGCCCGTGCCTTGCCGATGCCCGGCACCGCCATCAGCTGCGAGCCCGGCGCGGTCCCTAAACGCCGCAGGGAGCGCCCGAATCGCTCGTAGAGGGCCTCCGCTACCTCGAGCGCGCTGCGACCACCGGAGCCGCTGGATGCCAGGATCGCAAGTAGCTCGGACGTCCGCAGGGCTGCCGGCCCCAGAGCCAGGAACCGCTCACGCGGCCGTTCCCGTGACGGCCAATCCTTGATCTTGCCTGCAGTCGTGCCGCCCGTTTCCACTCGCCCGTTCCCTGAGCACAGCCCAGATGCACGGCGCCCAATCTAGAGGGAGCCGTCAACGGATCCTCACCAGCCCGCAATAGCGATCTGGGCGGCGGGTAGGCAGGAGTGCTCGGTGGATCTCCGACAGGTGGGCCCGCGATGCCACCCTATAGCGGCGGCGCTCCCGGCCGGCCGTGGCACTTCTTGTACTTGAGCCCCGACCCGCAGGGGCACGGATCGTTACGGCCGACCCGCTCCCCTGCCGTGACCGGCTTGGTGGGCGCCTGCTCGCCCCGGTTGGTCAGCAAGGGGCTCCCGCGTTCCGCCCGCGCCGTGCCGCTGGCTACTGCCGCTCCGGTGGACACAGGCGCTCCAGTAATCACGTCGGCCTCGGCCGAAGCCGCCACCCCGGTAGGTGCGAAGCCCTGACGCGCCGCAACCGCTGCCGCGCCCGGCGCATACCCTTCATCAGTGGTATCGAGCGTTGGCCCGCTGACCCGGGTGACCTGCGGAGCGCGCATCGGCTGCGGCACCATCATCTGGGCCTTGAAGAGGCGATCGGCGAGAGTTGTCTGGACATCGCTCATCAGGTCAACGAACATGTCGTAGGCTTCTCTCTTGTACTCGATGAGCGGATCCTTCTGGCCCCAGGCCCGGAAGTAGATGCCGGCTTTCAGCTGGTCGAGGTCATAGAGATGGTCTTTCCACTTCTCGTCGATCGTATAGAGGAAGATGTAGGAGAGGATTCGCTCGGCCTGCTCACCGAACTCCTCGACCTTACGCCTGAAGTTGGACTGAGCCTTCTCCACCACGAAGTCGGCAAGCGCGTCCCGGTCTTCCCAAGCCAACGCTGCCTCCAGCGAGTTCTCGTCCGGAAGCTCAGGGCAGTGCAGGAAGAAATCGATCAGCAGACGGTTCTTCAGCCCCGCCAGGTCCCAACTTTCCTCGTGACGGCTCTCCGGGACGTAGTCATCGAGGCGGTTGAGTACCGCGCGTCGGATCATGTCCCAGACCTCGCCCTTCAAGTCCTCGCCGCCTTCGAGGGCGAACAGCCGCAAATCGTAGATCACCTCACGCTGCTGGTTCATGACGTCGTCGTACTCCAGCAGCCGTTTGCGCGCATCGAAGTTCATCATCTCGACGCGCTTCTGGGCCCGCTCGATCGCCCGGGTCACCAGCGGGTGTGTGATGACCTCCCCTTCCTCGGCCCCCAGCTTGTCCATGATCTTGGCGAGCCGCTCTGCCATGAACAGCCGCATCAGGTCGTCTTCAAGCGACAGGAAGAAGCGTGAGGCACCCGGATCGCCCTGACGGCCTGAGCGGCCGCGGAGCTGTCGGTCGATGCGCCGGGAATCGTGACGCTCCGTCCCGAGGATGACGAGACCACAGGGTGGGTCTTCGTAGCAGCCGAACCTCCTCGCCTCCATCTGACCGAGGTCTGACTCCTCGTACAGCTGACCGAAGGACGGCTGCTGCTCCTCAATCGCGCACACCCGGCACTTCACCACGCCCGGCCCCAGTTTGATGTCGGTCCCGCGCCCCGCCATGTTGGTGGCGATCGTCACCACGGCCGGCCACCCTGCCTGCGCGACGATCTCCGCCTCGCGCTCGTGGTATTTCGCGTTGAGGACGTTGTGCTTGATGCCGCGGCGCCGCAGCATGCGGGAAACCGTCTCCGAGGTATCGACGCTGGTCGTACCGACAAGGATCGGCAGGCCACGTGCATACAGCCGTTCGATCTCATCGAGCAGCGCGGCATACTTCTCCCGCTTTGTCTTGTAGATCACATCGTCCAGGTCCATGCGCCGCACTGGCCGGTTCGTCGGAATGACCACCACCTCAAGGCCATAGATCTCGTGAAACTCCGCCTCCTCCGTTTCAGCCGTCCCCGTCATCCCGGCCAGCTTGTCATACATGCGGAAGTAGTTCTGAATCGTGATCGTCGCCAGCGTCTGCGTTTCACCCCTGACCGTCACGGTCTCCTTGGCTTCCACCGCCTGGTGCAGACCGTCACTCCAGCGGCGACCGGGCATCTTTCGGCCCGTGAACTCGTCGACGATGATGACCTGGCCATTCTCGACGACGTAGTCCGTATCGCGCTCGAAGAGGGTGTACGCCTTGAGAAGCTGATGGATGATGTGGATCTTCTCCGACTTCTCTGCGTACGCGCGTTCCGCCTGCGCGATCTTCGCCCGCTTCTCGTCGGGGGAAAGCGACTCGTCCTTCTCGATCTCGTGGAACACCTGTGACAGATCGAGCACGACGAAGGCCTCATGGTCACTGGGCGACAAGACATCGAGCCCCTGATCAGTCAGGTGCACCTGGTGTCCCTTCTCATCCATCGAGTAGAGGAGCGCCTCCTCCAGCTCGTGCAGGCGCTTCTCGCGCATGTAGTCGGCCTCGACGCGCTGCATGGTCTTACGCACGCCCGGTTCCTGCAGCAGCTTGCCGAGCTTCTTGTTCTTCGGCATGCCGCGGTGCGCCAGAAGCACCTTCTTGCCCATCTCATAGAGGGATTCCGGGTCACCGTCCTCGCCCATCGCCTGGTCCAGCAGATCTTCAGCATCGGCAACCAGGCCGCTTACGAGCCGGGCCTGTTTGCGCGAAAGGCCAGAGACCTGGGCGTCGAACTCCGCGTAGCGCTTGCTGTCCTCACGACCGACCGGGCCGCTGATGATCAGCGGCGTGCGCGCCTCATCGATGAGCACGGAGTCCACCTCGTCGATGATCGCGTAATTGTGTCCGCGTTGGACCCGATCCTCGAGGCGGTGGACCATGTTGTCCCGCAGGTAGTCGAAGCCGAACTCGTTGTTCGTACCGTAGGTAATGTCACAGTCGTAGGCGGCCCGCCGCTCGGGGGTGCTGGGTTCAGCGGCATCGATGCAACCGACGGTGAGGCCCAGATACTCGAACACCGTGCCCATCCACTCCGAGTCGCGCCTCGCCAGGTAGTCGTTCACCGTCACCAGGGCCACGCCACGCCCCGGAAGCGCATTGAGATACATGGGCAGGGTAGCGACTAGTGTCTTTCCCTCACCGGTCGCCATCTCCGCGATCTTTCCCTGATGCAGCACGATGCCGCCGATCAGCTGCACGTCGTACGGCACCATGTCCCACTGCATCGTGTTGCCTCGCACGACGATTTCGCGGCCAAGTAGGCGCCAGCACGCCTCGCGCACGGTGGCGTAAGCCTCGGGTAGCAACTCGTCCAGCAGTCTCTGAGTCGTCTCCTGCAGCTCCGTCTCCAGCTGGCCGATACGCAGCGTCATGCGCTCACGCTCGTCGGCCGACTCCGTCCGTTTCTTCGTTTCCTTGAGCTGGGCGATCTCATCTGACAGCGCCTGAGTGCGCTCGCGGATGACGGCCCGGAACTTGTCGGTCTGCGCCTTCAGCTGCTCCTCGCTGAAGTCTTTGAGCCGTTCCTCGTGGAGCAGGATCTCGTCCACGATCGGCTGGATCTTCCGGACGTCGCGCTCGAATTTGGTGCCGAGGAAGTTCGTGACTACCTGCTTAATCATCCCTTTAATCCGCTAGCTAACTTTGTCAGGTCCGCTGTACAACGAATGTTTCTCGATGATCCGACACACGGGGTCAGGCACGAGATAGCGGTAGGGCCGACCAGACCTGATGCGCTCCCGGATCTCGCTGGACGAGATCGCGACATGCGTGACCTCGACCCTAAGGAAATCAAGCTCGATGGCCAGCTCAACCGCAACGTCGGCCTCGGCCCGGGACATCGCCGCGATGCGCGCACGCTGCGCTAGCTCCTGCACCTGGTGCCAACGATGAATCTCCCGGAGAATATCCGCACCGATCAATAGGAACAGCTCCGCGCCCGGATTCTCCACCTGCAGCTCCGCGATGGTGTCCACGGTGTAGGATGGACCCGGGCGGCGCAGCTCACGCCCATCCACCGTGAACAGCTGCGAGCCTTCCGTGGCCGCCGCCGTCATCTCGAGGCGCAGCGACGCCGGCGCCCCCACACGTTTCCCCTTCAGCGGGTGCGTGCCTGCCGGGACGAACAGTACCTGCTGCAAATCCAGCGCCGCCGCCGCATCGTGCGCCACGATCAGGTGGCCCACATGAGGCGGATCGAACGTCCCGCCGAAGACACCCAGCCTCATCACGCCGCCTACGCCTTTCGACCTGCCGTGGGTCTGCCGACCTTAACCGACATCCCCTGGCGAGTTCCCTTGCGCCTCCCGCGCCTGGGGAGAGTCAGGGTATTCCCGCAGCAACCGTTCCCGCGTCTGCTCGGCCTCCCGCGAGTATCCGACCTTCCTGTAGGCTTCGTAGAGCGTCAGCAGTGCCTCCGGCTCAACTGCAGCGCCCCTGTACGTCTCCAGCACATACTCCAGATAGACGATCGCGGAGTCGTAGGCCCGTCGCTTGTAATAGAACAGAGCGTTTAGGTAGTACTTACGCGCAAGCTTGTCAGCGAGTTCCCTGACGCGCTCGGTGGCTTCGCTTGCGTAGGGGCTCCCCGGGTACAGCAGTACGACGGAACGGCACTGACCGATCGCCTCATCGGTGTATTCCTGATCAAGCTCCGGACGAGGCGAAAGCTTGTGGTAGGATTCGCAGGCCCGGTAACGCGAGTCATCGGCGAGCGGCCCCGCAGGCCGATTCTGCGCCAGCCGCAGAAACTCAGCCGCCGCTGTCAAGTACTGTTTCTGGTTGAAATAGGCCTCGCCGACCAGATACTGTGCGCTGTCCGCCTTGGGATGCCCGGGATCCTGATAGAGGAAGCGCTGGAATGCCTCGATGGCTCGGTCCCAGTCGCGCTTCTCGAATTGCTCACGCCCGATGCTGTAGAGCCGATCGGGGGACGCATCCTGCGGCAGCCCCTTGGGGCAGGCCACCAGAGCCAGCAGCAGCGCCAGCAGCGCCAGCCTCCGGCGCGCCTGGTTCATCGGCGCTCCTCCTCCGTCGTCCGATACCGGATGGTGCGAATGCGATCCTCGGCCAGTCGAACCCGGCGTCCGGTACGGCTGGGATTCAAGTCCAAGACCATCTGATACGAGCTCATTGCATCATCGAACTCGCCGAGACTGAAAAGAATCTCCCCACGCTCGAACCAGGCATCGTCGAGCAGTGCCTGCGGCGACCCCAGCTCGATCACCAACTCGAATCGCTCAAGCGCTTCGGCAGGCCGACCCGCCAGCCGATCCCTCTGCGCCAGCTGGTAGGCGCATTGACCCGCGTGCCAGCGGGCGTCGGCTCTCAGCTCGCCGCCCTGACGCTGCGCGAGGAACTCCCGGTAGTGGGCCAGGGCCTGCCCACACTCGCCCAACTCGTTGTAGACGCGCGCCAGTTCATAGCGAACCTGAGGCTCGACGCTGTCCGGCTCCGTCGCCAACACCGAGAGATAGAGCGGCAAGGCGCTCGCGTACTCACTCAGCTCGTAGTAGTAGCGAGCGAAAGGCAGGGAGAGCTCGTCGGGAACACTGCCCGGCCGAATAGTCTCCAGCTGCTCCAACGCTCGTGCCATTCGGGCCCGGTCGTTCCGCTCCAGCGCCCGCTTCGCCATCGAAAGGTAGTCGGCTACCGCTTGGTCCGCGAAGGACGAGTCGATGGCGAGAAGCCGCGAGTAGTACTGGCTTGTCTCGTCTAGGCGATCCACGTGCGCGTAGCCGTGCGCGAGCCTCAACAGGACATCCGGCTGCTCGCCGCGCTGGCGCAGAGCCACCTGGTACTCTGCGATCGCGGCCTCGTCGCGTCCGGCTCCCAACAGGCGATCGCCCCAGGCGAGATGATCGCGTTCGTCGCCCCGGCATGCGATGGCCGAGGCGGCCACAACGCCAACGACGACAAGTCGGCTTGGAGGTCTCAGCTGCTCCCCTCCTCGCCGGCCGCCGGGGTGCGAGGCATGTTTAGGAAGGCTCGGGCCTTGGGGTGATCGGGGACCTGTCGCAGGCAGGCTCGCCATTCTGTAGCCGCCGAGTCGTAGTCGCCGGCTCGGTAGTTCACCAGGCCGAGCGAAACCCTGGCTTCCACGTACTCGGGGTTATCGGCTAGAACGCTGCTAAGCTCTTCCTTCGCTGCCTCAAACTGCCCACGTTCCATGTAGGCGCGAGCCAGCTTGGTGCGGATATCCAGGAAATCCGGCCTCAGACTAGCGGCGCTCCGATACTGTTCCACAGCTGGTACGTAGGAGCCGAGGTCGGCATACAGGTCACCGAGCTCCATGTGCATGTTCGCCAGCCGCGCGGATACCGAGCGAGAAAACGGCCGGCCGGCGGAGTGATCGCAATCCCAAGCCTGTCTGAACGCCTCGCGCGCCTCTTCGTAACGGCCCAGATCATTGAGCATTATCGCCCGGTTGAGATGGGCTTCCACATAAGAGGGGTTGAGGGCCAGAGCGCGGTCGAACTCTTCGAGCGCCGCCTCGGGCTGACCCGCCAGGCCGAGCGCCAGGCCCAGCAGATGACGCACGTCCGCGTAGCCTGGCTCGCGTTCTGCCGCCTCCCGCAGAGCCGAGATGGCGCCGAGGTAGTCATTCTGCGCCAGGCATTCCTTCCCCTTGGCAATCAGCTGGTCCGTATTCATCAGGGGAAAAACCTAGGCCTTATCGGTCCGGTCGGCAAGCGAAGCCGCGCGCGGTCGCCGCCGAAAGATCCGCCGCCAGAGCCCATACTTCAAGATGCAGCGAAACGCCGACACCCCATCCTTCCAGTTGATCTTCTTGCCTTCGGCGTAGGTGCGGCCGCTGTAGGAAATCCCCACTTCATAGATGCGCCAACCCCCGAGCGCCAGCTTCGCCGTGATCTCCGGCTCGATTCCGAAGCGGCTTTCCTCGATCTCGATGCTCTCCAAAACGGACCGGCGAAACATCTTGTAGCAGGTCTCCATGTCGGTGAGGTTGAGGTTTGTCACCATGTTCGAGAGCAGGGTGAGCATCTTGTTGCCCACGTAGTGCCAGAAGTAGAGCACCCGGTGCGGGCCCTGACCCGCGAAGCGAGACCCGAACACCGCATCCGCCTTCCCCTGCTCGATCGGCTCCAGCAGTCGGGTGTACTCCCCGGGATCGTACTCCAGGTCCGCGTCCTGGATGATCGCAGTTTCGCCTGTGGCCCTGGCGACGGCCTCACGGATCGCCGCACCCTTGCCCCGGTTCTCAGGCTGCAGAACGAGGTGATCGATCTCGCCAGCGCCCAGGAGTCGCTCAAGCACGTCGCGCGTGCCGTCGACCGAGCAGTCGTCCACTACGACGATCTCCGTATCGAGCGGCACGGCGCTCACCCGTCGAACCACCTCCTCGATCGTCTCCCGCTCGTTGTAGACTGGGATGAGGACGGAAAGCTTCACGATGTCGCCTGGCCTCTCGTCTGGGAGGCACCCCTTGCCAAGACAGCACTAAAGTACTCGATCGTCCGCCTTAGGCCCTCTCGAAGGTCCACCTGCGGTTCCCAACCGAGGGTTTGGCGCGCCAGGCTGATATCCGGCTGGCGGACCTTGGGGTCATCCTCGGGAAGCGGTCGATAGTCGACTCCAGCCGTATTGCCCGTCAGTTCCAGCACCAGTTCGGCAAGCTCGCTGATCGTGAACTCGGACGGGTTGCCGATGTTCAGCGGCTCGACGTGGTCGGAGGTGAACAACCGATAGATCCCCTCTATCAGGTCATCGACATAGCAAAACGAGCGAGTCTGCGAGCCGTCGCCGTAGACCGTCAGCGGATCCCCCTGCAAGGCCTGCACGATGAAATTCGATACGACGCGACCGTCATCACGACGCATGCGCGGGCCGTACGTGTTAAAGATGCGCGCGATGCGCGTATCCACGCCGTGGTAGCGGTGGTATGCCATCGCCAAAGCTTCTGCGAACCTCTTCGCCTCGTCGTACACGCCACGGGGACCCACGGGGTTGACATTGCCCCAATACGACTCGGGCTGCGGATGCACGGCCGGGTCGCCGTAGACCTCGGACGTGGAGGCGAGCAGGAACCGCGCGCCCTTCGCTTTAGCTAGTCCCAACGCCTTGTGGGTTCCCAATGAACCCACCTTCAGGGTCTGAATAGGCAGCTGCAGATAGTCAATAGGACTGGCGGGGGATGCGAAATGCAGCACGCCGTCCAGATCGCCCGCGACGTAGATAAACTCTGTCACGTCGTACCGGTAAAAGGTGAAGCGCTCGTTCCCCAGTAGATGACTTATGTTGTCGGGCGAGCCGGTGATGAAATTGTCCAGCCCGACCACCTCTTGCCCTTCGGCGAGCATGCGATCCGCCAGGTGAGATCCCAGAAAGCCGGCGACGCCCGTAATCAGAAACCTCACGGCACTGCCTCGCGTCCCAGTGGATAGTAGGTGAACTCCAGCTCCTTCATCCTCGCTGGCTCGTAGAGGTTCCGGGCGTCGAAGATCACCGGGGTTTTCATCAGCACCCTCATCCGCTGGAAATCGGGACTACGGTACTCCAGCCAATCGGTCATGACCACGAGCGCGTCCGCCCCCTTCAGAGCGTCGTAGTCACGCTCACAGTAAGTGATGCGGTCAGCGAATATCCGGCGGGCCGAGCCCATGGCCGCTGGATCGTGCCCGTGCACCGCCGCGCCACGTGCCAGCAGCCCCTCGATCAGCACGATGGAGGGCGACTCCCTCATGTCGTCCGTCCCCGGCTTGAACGCCAGCCCCCAGACGGCGATGGTCCGGCCGCTGAGATCCGGGCCGAAGTGCCCCTCCAGCTTCTCGAGGAAGAGCCGCTTCTGCGCCAGGTTCACTCCGTCTACGGCCTTCAGGATCTTGAAGTCGTAACCATACTCCTCCGCCGTTCGCACCAAGGCCATCACGTCCTTGGGAAAGCACGAACCGCCGTAGCCCGGTCCAGGAAACAGGAACTTCGGCCCGATACGCACGTCCGAGCCCACGCCGCGCCGGACCAAGTCAACGTCCGCCCCCGTGAGGTCACATAACCGGGCAACCTCGTTCATCAGGCTGATCCGCGTCGCCAGCATGGCGTTCGCCACATATTTCGTCAGCTCCGCGCTGACGATGTCCATGAATATGATGGGGTTGCCAGTGCGAACGAACGGTTTGTATAGCTGTTCGAGTACCCGCCGAGCCTTGAAAGACTCCACGCCGAGCACAACGCGGTCAGGCCTGATGAAGTCATCCAAGGCTGCTCCTTCTTTGAGGAACTCCGGGTTGGAGCAGACATGAACCGGATGCTTCGTCCGGCTCTCGATCGTCTCACGGACGCGCGCCGCTGTGCCCACCGGCACAGTGCTCTTGGTCACGACGATCTTCTCGTCGTTCATGCTATCACCGATCGCCGCGGCGACATCGAGAACGTGCCGCAGATCGGCCGAGCCATCCTCATCGGGCGGTGTTCCAACAGCAATGAAGATGACCTCTGACTCCCTGGTCACCTGGGGTACGTCAGTCGTGAAACGCAGCCGGCCGTCGGCCAGGTTCTCTCCCACGAGCGGTTCGAGCCCCGGCTCGTAGATCGGGATCTTGCCCTGATTGAGCCCCTCGATCTTCTTCGCATCAACATCGCCGCAGATGACAATGTTGCCGGTCTCAGCAAAGCAAGCACCTGCGACGAGGCCGACGTACCCGGTACCTATCACTCCGACGCGCATAGTGGATCTTTCTACGGTCTGGTCTACAAAGCCTCGGGGGAGGTCCAGAAGGGCTCCCTATAATACCCGACACACGATCAGGGCCGCAACGGCACCGAGCCTGGAATCTGGTAGCGCAGCAACGTGCCCTTCAACCAGCGCAGTCCGCGGAGCAGGCGCTTGGGCCGCCGGCCTGCGACCTGCGTGCCCTCAGCCTCCTGTGGCTCGTGGCCAAGGACCCAACGAGCGAACGTGAGTTTCTGCTGCAAGCCACGGCGTAACAGCAACTCCATGACCAGAGAACTCGGGAGGAAGCGACGTCCGAATCCCAGGTAGCCGACCCGTACGGCCAACGGAACCCCAAGACGCCGCGGCAGACTCTTATACTCCCTGTCGACCTCCAGCTGGAACAAATCGACGGCCACGCTGACCCCATGCCTGAGGTGCCGCTGCCGCCCCATCGCTCGTGCCAGCTTGCCAGCATAGTCCAGCGCATCCGGTCCGGCCGCAGCGAGCAAGACCGATAAGTCGAGATAGACAGAGAGCGTGCGAAAGCTGTGCAACACGGTGTGGGCGGCCGCGAGATAGAGTTCGACGCTCGGCGGCAGCACACTCCATTCGGTGCCGTCCAGTTCGATATGCAGAACCCGCTCGCAGGTGTCACCGACCAGTACATGCTCGCCGTCGCCGGCCAGTCTCACCTCGTGCCACGACGGGTGCAGGTCCAGCTCTACCTGCTCACCGTTCCCAAGCTCCCGCGCGTAGGCCAGCGCGTAGCGAGAAGACAGGCGCCCGCCGCCGGCCCAGACGCGGTATCCGAGCTCACGCAGAGATGCCTCGGCGCCGGCCAGGTGCTCTGGCATCACGAGCAGATCGACGTCGTCCGCCTCACGAACGCTGGCCACGGGATAGTGCCGCGCCGTCGCCAGACCCTTGAACAGCACCGTCGCGATCCCGCGCGCCTCAAGCGTCGGCGCCAGCTCAGCGAGAGCCCGCCGATGAGCTTCCAGGCGGCGTTCATTGTCCAGCCGCGCAGCTGCCAGCGCGGCCCAGCACACCCTCGGCAGTTCCACACTGCAGGCGGCCGCCGCTTCACTCAGCGCGGGGCCGAGTCGCTCCACAAGCGCACCGCCGACAGCCCGCGCCCAATCCCTGGCGCTCCAGTCGCGCCCACCGCTCTCTGGACGGAAGTAGCGCCGCCCGAGGACTTCGAGCGCGGGCTCCAGCCATCCCAGTCCACGGCGCGGCGGCTCTGCCACGGCTAGCCCTGCTCCTGCCACGCCAGCAGGTCAGCCAGGGACTGGCGAATGTCTATGGTCGGTGACCAACCTGTGGCCTCGCTGAGCCGGGAATAGCTGCCGACCATCTCGGGGACGTCGGCGCGCCGCGCCCGCTCGGGATCCTGCTCGACCTCCACCTGCACGCCCGCCAGCTCCACGAGGATCTCAAGCAACTCGCCGACCGCAAAGCAGCGGCCCGAACAGACGTTGTAAACCTGACCTGCCTCTCCGCGCTGGCTCAGGGCAAGGTATGCCCGCACTGCGTCACGGACGTCGGTGAAGTCTCGGCGGACCAATGGATTCCCGACCTTGACTACCCCTCTGCCGCCGCTCGTGCGTATCTCCTGAACCCGGGATGCGAGCTGTGCGGCGACGAAGGTGGGGCGCTGGCCGGGGCCTGTGTGGCTGAAACTCCGCGTGACCACGACCGAGAGTCCCGCTGTGCGGTGGGACTGAAGGCCGAGCATCTCCTGTGCCACCTTCGAAACGGCATACGGGCTCAGCGGTTCCAGCGGGCAGTCTTCGGTGAGGGGGCGACAACGCATAGCTGCGGACCCGTACACCTCGGCAGAGCCCGAGATCAGCACCCTCGGGTCACAGCCGGTCTCGCTCCGCAGCCTCTCCAGCTCGTCGAGCAGGTTGAGTGTACCGACGGCGTTGACCAGCAGCGGCGAGACCGGATCGCTCAACGATTCCTTGACAGACGAGAGCGCGGCAAGGTGAAAGACTCGCTCGACCGGATGAGCGCGAACCAGCTCGCGGACCGTTTCCGCCTGCCGAATGTCCACCTCCACCCAGCGTACACGGGCCGCCTCAGACTCGGGGAGAGTGGTAAGCCTTGGCGGGATTTCCAGCACGGCACCAACCACGCTGTCACCGCGCCGCAGCAGCTCGGCTATCAGATGCTGTCCAACGAATCCGTCAGCGCCGGTGACCAGGCTCCGCGTCACCAGCTCTCCTGCTCGTGCTGGCGGTGACGAAGCAGATCGAAGTCGGCGTCCACCATCATGCGAACGAGGCCTTCAAAGTCTACGGTGGGTTCCCAGCCCAGGAATTGTCTCGCCTTGGAGGGATCGGCCACCAGGTGTTGCACCTCAGCCGGTCGCAGCAAGCGATCATCCTGGACAACGCATTCCTGCCAGTCGAGGTCCAGGTAGCCGAACGCCATATCCACCAGATCACGCACACTATGCTCGACCCCCGTGCCGATGACGTAATCGCCTGGCTCATCCTGCTGCAACATGAGCCACATCGCGCGGACGTAGTCGCCGACAAATCCCCAATCCCGCCTGGCAGCCAGGTTGCCCAGTCGCAGTTCCTTGGCTAATCCCAGCTTGATCTGCGCCGCACCATACGTGATCTTGCGCGTCACGAACTCGAGTCCGCGGCGTGGCGACTCGTGGTTGAAGAGGATGCCGCTGACCGCAAACAGGTCGTAACTCTCGCGATAGTTAACCGTGATCCAGTGACCGTAGACCTTGGCCACGCCGTACGGCGATCGCGGGTAGAACGGCGTCTCCTCCGACTGTGGGCTCGCCCGCACCTTGCCGAACATCTCCGAGCTCGAGGCCTGATAGAAGCGCGCCTGGGGTCTCACCCGCCGGACCGCCTCCAGCATGCGCATGACGCCCAAGGCCGTCGCCTCACCCGTCAGGACCGGCTGCTCCCAGGACGTCGGGACGAACGACTGTGCCGCCAAGTTGTAGACCTCGTCAGGTTCCGCCTCCGCCAGCGCCGTAAGCAGCGAGTTCTGGTCGAGAAGGTCACCCGACAGGATCGTTAGCCGATCCTGGATATGCTCGATCCGCTGGAAGTTGAGCGTCGAGGAGCGGCGGACCAGGCCGAATACCTCGTATCCCTTATCAAGCAGCAAGTCGGCCAGATAGGATCCGTCCTGGCCAGTGACGCCGGTTATCAACGCGCGCTTTGCCATCTCCGCACTCACTCGCTCGCCGCCGCGGCAGCCGTCTCCGGAGCCTCACGCTGCAGTACGTTTCGCGTGTCCAGCACCGGTCGTCCCGCCCGACGTATGAGATTGTAATCGACGTCGCTGTGATCCGTGACGATCACTACGACGTCTGCAGCAGTCAGCTGCTGATCATCCAACGAGACTGATTCCAGATCCTGGCCCTCATGGCGCAGGGAGGGCACCAGAGGGTCGTGGTAGGTTACCTTTGCCCCCTTCTCGGCCAGCAGCCGTATGATATCCAGCGCCGGAGATTCCCGCGTGTCATCCGTGTCCCGCTTGTAGGCAGCGCCCACAACCAGGACTCGCGAGCCCTTGACCGGCTTCCCACTCTGATTCAGCAGGTCCGCCGCCTTCTCCGCCACATACCGAGGCATCTCGGCGTTGATCTCGCTGGCCAACTCGACCAAACGCGTCTTGTAGTCCAGCGTCTTCATCTTCCACGAGAGGTAGTGCGGGTCCACGGGGATGCAGTGCCCGCCCAGACCCGGGCCAGGCGTGAACTTCATGAAGCCGAAAGGCTTGCTGGACGCCGCCGCTATGACCTCCCAGACGTCGACACCCAGCTTGTCACACACGATCGCCATCTCGTTAGCCAGCGCGATGTTGACCGACCGGAAGGTATTCTCTAGCAGTTTGGTCAGCTCCGCTGCCTCCGTACTCGACACGACGACCACGTGGTCGACGATCGTCGCGTAGAGCGTACGGGCCACCTCAGTACAGGAAGGTGTGATTCCGCCCACGACCTTGGGCGTGTTGCGGATCGTCCAGACCTGGTTACCCGGGTCCACACGCTCGGGACTGAAGGCCAGGAAGAAGTCTGTCGCCACCTTGAGACGCCCGCCCTGTGTCAGAGCCGGTAGCAGCAACTCACGGGTCGTGCCGGGATACGTCGTCGACTCCAACACGATCAGCTGGCCCGGGCGGATCGCCATCCGGATCGACTCCGTGACCGAGATGATATAGGAGACATCCGGGTCGCCCGTCTTGTTGAGCGGGGTTGGCACGCAGACACACAACGCGTCGACTTCTCCGAGCCGCTCGTAGCCGAGCGTCGCGCTCAGGCGACCTGCCTGCACCACACTTGCCAGCTGCTCGCCAGGCACGTCCCCGACGTAGGAATGCCCCCGATTCACAGCCTCGGCCTTCTCGGACGAGACCTCGAAGCCGAGTACGGAGAAGCCTGCCTGCGCGAACTCCACCGCGAGGGGCAGGCCCACGTAGCCCAAACCGACCACGCCAACAAGCGCGTCACGAGTCTCTATCTTTCGAATCAGCGATTGAGCTTGGTCTGCCAAGACGACTACCCTCCGAGCATCTTCGCCAGCTGGCTGGCGTAGTAGGTGATGATCAGGTCCGCGCCAGCACGGCGGATCGAGAGCAGCGTCTCCCAGAGAACGCGCTGCTCATCGATCCAACCGCGCTCCGCCGCCGCTTTCAGCATGCTGTATTCGCCCGACACGTGGTAGGCCGCCACCGGATACCCGGTCTCCCGCTTCACGCGGCTGATCACGTCGAGATAGGGGAGCGCCGGTTTCACCATAATGATGTCGGCACCCTCTTCGATGTCCAAACGCGCCTCACGGAGCCCTTCGTCCGCGTTAGCCGGGTCCATCTGGTAGCCTCTTCGATCGCCGAACTTGGGCGCCGACTCCGCCGCCTCGCGGAACGGGCCATAGAATGCCGAGGCGTATTTCACCGCATATGACATGATCGGCATGTGAAGGTGGCCCGCCTCATCGAGCGCCCGGCGTATCGCTGCCACCCGGCCGTCCATCATGTCGCTCGGTGCCACCATGTCGGCGCCCGCCTCGGCGTGCGAGACGGCGCTGCGCGCCAGCAGCTCAAGGGTCACGTCGTTGTTGACCTCGCCCTCCGGCGTCAGGAGGCCGCAGTGCCCGTGATCGGTATACTCGCACAGGCAGACGTCGGTGATCACGACGAGATCAGCGGCGCGCTCCTTGATAGCGCGAACTGCTCGTTGGACGATCCCGTGGGCGGCGTATGCCTCACTCCCGCGTGGGTCCTTCGATTTCGGTATGCCGAACAAGAGGACCGCGGCAACCCCCAGAGACACCAGCCGTGCCGCCTCCTCCGCCGCTGCTTCGACGCTCAGCTGTTCGACGCCCGGCATCGCCGCCACCGGGTGCCGGCCCTCCTGGTAGGTGACGAACAGGGGCGCGATGAGATCGCTGGCCTCGATGGCCGTCTCCCGGACCATGGCCCTCAAACGCTCTGTCCGTCGCAGCCGCCGCCCTCGATAGACCGGGAACTGTGCCATCAGTCGCGCTCCTTCACGCTCTCGAAATACTCACAGATCGCCTCCACAAGCCCGTGCGCCGTGTACTCCCGGGCCTCGACGTCCACCCGCACGCCCAGAGCGCGCGCCGCCTCCGCCGTGACCGGGCCGATCACGGCGACCCGCGTCCTGCCCAACTCCGCTCCCGCCTCCTCGACGAAGTGACGCACCGTCGATGCCGCTGTGAACGTGACCACGTCCAACTCACCCCGCTCGATGCTCGCGCGAAGCACCGCGATCCCCTCCGCGTCCGGCTTGGACTCATAGGCGACGACCTCATCCACCTCCGCCCCCGCCGCACGCAGCTGGGTTGTCAGCACCTGGCGAGCACCAGCAGCACGGGGCAGCAGGACACGGCAGCCCGCCATGTCCGCTGCCGCCGTCAGGGCATCAGCCACCGCCTCCGCGACATACTCCTCGGGCATCACCTTCGGATGGATCCCGTGCTCTCTCAGCGCTTCCGCGGTGGCCGGTCCGATCGCGGCCACATACTGGTTATCCGCGAGCACCGCCGCGCCCCGAACCGCGCGCAACTCCTGGAAGAACCTGACAACACCGTTCGCGCTGGTGAACACGATCCAGTCATAGTCCTCCAGATTCTCCACCGCACGCCGCAGCGGCCTCCGGTCAGACGGATCCGCGATGCGGATCGTCGGGTAGCTCAGCGGCTCTGCGCCCAGCTCACGCAGACCGTCAATCAGAGCCTGCGCCTGCGCTGGAGGTCTCGTCACCGCTATCCGCAGACCCTTCAACGGCTGCCCCTCGCTGCTGAGGCCCGTTATCGACACCTCCTCGACGCTCCCGCTAGCGCTGCCGTGGGCCAGAAAAGGAAGTCCAGCGGGCACGGCCTGCCCTCGTCGGCTTGACGCCCGCCCCGACCTGAACGGTCCGGTTCGTTAGCCGCTGAATATGCGCTGCCGCGCCGGGCCCAGCAACCAGCGGGACCTGCAATGCCAAGCCGCTTCGTCAGATAGGCCACTGGCGCCAACGTCGCGTCCGCCGTCGAGCCGGACCTCGCAGCGCTGCCCGCGCAGGCCGCAGCTTATTGCCGGGCCGGGGGGATCCCCGCATATTCCATCGTCACCGATCAACACCACTGCGCTGGGTGGTGGACTGCGCTGCTGCGCTCAGGGAAAGGAGCCTGACCGATGGCTAGTTTTGTCAGCGCGAACCTCAACCATGGGATCTCTGGCAACTTCGTTGTATTCCGACTGGATGCGAAGCTGCGCTTCGAGCCCAAAGAGGTGGGCCACCGCTGGCTGTTCCAGATCGAGTTCATGGAGCAGGACCCGGTCAAGGACGACAAGCTTTCCGCCATGCCCAAGGCGGAGGCCTTCGGCAAAGCGGATGCCCATATCAAGCGGCACTATTTCGTACCGTCGCAGGAGGAGATCGAACTCTCCTTCAAGGAGGAATTCCCCACGCACCTGATCGACACTGAGTGGGGGAAGGAAGAGATCTACGCCAGCGTGCAGGCTCTTCCTCTCGAGGCGCCGCCAGGCTTCGTTGCGGCCAAGGCACGGACCAATGTCACGAAGGTAGACGTCTAGCCGACGGTTCGCGCTCACCTTCCAGCAGGGGAGCGGGCGGTACGTCGCCCAGCGCAGGGGAAAAGCCGCGGTCGCAAAGCCGACCGCCGAACAGAACGGCCGACGTGATTCGCGTGTGCAGCGCGCGACCAAGTCGGCCGTTTCCGCTTGCTCTTAGCCTGATCCGTGGGGAGGCAACGTATAAACAACGAGAACGGCGAGTGAGCCAGGCACCTCACCTCACGGCGCCTTCTGGATCCTCCCGGCCTTGATGCAGCTGCTGCACACGCGAACTCGCTTCACCGAACCGTTCTCGACGATCCTCACGCGCTGCAAGTTCGGCAGCCAGCGTCGCTTAGTCCTGTTGTTCGCGTGGCTAACGTTGTTGCCCACCGCCGGGCGCTTGCCACACGAGTAGCACACTCGTGCCATCAAACTCTCCTCATCTCTGTCACCGACGGGCGGCCAGTATCTTGCTACGATCTAAGACAGCGGTCCTGATTCTCCTAGCCGGGGAACACGAAGTCGAGGGAGTCGACCAAGAAGAAGGTCGCTTGTCCCTCCAGTTTTTCCCGATTCGCTAGCTCGAAGAAGCCGCGCTGTGCATAGACAGCCAACAGCGAATCATTCAGCGCGTACACTTGGCCAGCAACCGATAGGTCGTCTCCGCTCACGAATGTGATCCCCTGCTCAACCACCGTCCGTTCAAGAATCAGCGGATAGCCCGCTAAGCCCGGCAGATCCACTGTCAGAGCCGCTCGACCGATCTGCTCCGCCACGGTCACCGGCGACAGCAGGATGCGTTCGCGCGAGAACTGCGTCGGATCTTTCACAAACGTCGTGTCCGCGACTCGCGGCAGACCACCAGCAACCGTATCAGCAGGAGTCGCCCCAGGGCCAACCGTCGATGACGCCGCGTAGAGCCAGTACATGAAACCGGCAACCAGTACAACAGCCACCGCCATCCACGGCCCGGTGCTGGTCGTTAACTTCCCGAGCACGTTCCTCATGTGCCTTACCTCACACGAAGCGGGTTACTCCTCGAGCAGCTGCACCAGGGCAATCTCAGCGCCATCGCCCTTTCGCCGTCCAATCTTCAGGATGCGCATGTAGCCCCCGTCGCGGTTCGCGAAGCGTGGGCCTAGGGTATCAAACAGCTTACTGAGCGCCTCCTTGTCATGAATCGTGCGCGCAGCTTGCCGCCGCGCATGAAGATCCCCACGCCGGGCCAGGGTGATCAACCGCTCTGCGAACGGACGCAGCTCCTTCGCCTTCGCCGTCGTGGTCCTGATGCGCTCATGACGGAACAAGCTGGTCGCCATGTTGGACAGCATAGCCTTCCTGTGGCTCGCGGTCCGGCTCAGCTGCCGACCCTTCCTTCTGTGCCTCACGACCTGGTCCCTCGCACTCTCCTTACCCTTCCTCGCCTTCGGCACGCTCGCGCTGGACGAAGAGCTCGCCATTCTCGCCTTCCTGGAACTTCATGCCGAAGTGCAGCCCGTGGCTGGCCAGAAGGTCCTCCACCTCCTGAAGCGATTTTCTGCCGAAATTCTCGATCTGCAGGATCTCCTCCTCGGTCCGGCGCGCGATATCTCCCAGCGTGCGTATGTTGCCCTTCTCAAGCGTGTGCCTCGAGCGCACCGAGATATCGAACTCCTCCAGTGGCCGGTTCACCAGGTCCTTGATCCTATCACTCACCAGCACGAGCTGCATCTCCGATACTGCCGTGTCGCCGTCGCCGGCCCCGAAGCGGCTCAGGTATTCGAGATGCCTGGTCATCAGCTCGGCCGCATAGGCCACCGCCTCTTCCGGCGGCATTGTCCCGTTCGTCTCCACTGACAGCGTCAATCGGTCAAAGTCCGTCCGCTGACCGACTCGGGTCTCTTCAACCGTGAAGTTGGCCCGCAACACGGGGCTGTAGATCGAATCGATGAGGATGAGGTCCACCGGATCGTCCTTGCGCCTCGTGTGCTGATCGGCCAGCACGAAGCCACGACCCCGATTGATCCACAGCTCCAGGCGCAGCGGCTTGTCCTCCGGCAGCTGCTCCTCCAGCGTGAAAAGCTGATGGTCTCGGTTGATGATCTCGACCTTCGGGTTCGCCGTGACATGCCGCGCCGTGACGAGGCCCGGCTCACGGACAACCAGTTCAAGCTTCGCCTCGTCCTCACCGCCGACGACGCGCAGGACCAAACCCTTCAGCCTCTGGATGATCTCGTGCACATCCTCGATCACCCCACTGATCGTCTGGTGCTCGTGGACCACGCCGCTCGCACGGAACGCCCAGACCGCCCAGCCTGGCAAAGACGAGAGGAGAATCCTCCGCGTCGCGTTGCCGAGCGTCTGCCCATATCCGCGCTCCAACGGCTGAACGAGAAACTGCGCGCGCCGCCCATCCTCGGACGAGTCGAGGATCTCGACCCGTTCCGGTAAGACCCAACCCCGTAGGTCAATCTGCACTGTGCTGGCCTCCCTGTGATCGCGGCCATCCGCGCCCACTGCGCATGCCGCACCCGGCTCTGCAGGCGCTGCTGGTCTATTCCCTACTCTTTCGCCTATTTCGAGTACAGCTCGACGATCAATTGCTCCTGGACCGCGAGCGGTATGTCCGCGCGGCTCGGCTTCTCCAGCATCTTACCGCTCATCCGCTTGTAATCCGCGGTTAGCCAGTTCAAGGTCCCGTCACCGCCCCGCGCTTCCACTGCCTCCTTGATCACCGGCATCTCCCAGCTCAACGGCTTCACCGATATCTCGACACCCGGCTTCACCCGGTAGCTCGGGATATCCACCGTGCGGCCGTCCACGAGAATGTGACGGTGACGCACCAGCTGCCGGGCCGCCTTTCGCGAAGGCGCGAAACCGAGCCGGTAGACGATGTTGTCCAGCCGCGTCTCCAGAGCGACAATCAAGTTATCACCCGTTATCCCCTGGTCGCGGGCCGCCTGGCTGAACACGTTCCGAAACTGCGCCTCGTGAAGGCCATAGATGCGCCGGACCTTCTGCTTCTCGCGCAGCTGCACAGCGTAGTCCGAGAGGCGACGGCGACGTGCACGCGCCAAGCCATGCTGACCGGGCGGATAGTTACGCCGCTCAATCGCGCATTTCTCGGTCGAACAACGCTTCCCCTTGAGGAACAGCTTCTGCCCTTCGCGGCGGCAGAGCCTGCAAACGGGTCCTGTGTATCTCGCCATGTAACTCTACCAACGGACTGTACTGTTACGTCGCTCTATCCTAAACCCGCCGCTTCTTCGGCGGTCGGCAGCCGTTGTGTGGGATCGGCGTCACGTCCCGGATCGAGCGAATCTGCAAGCCGGACGACTGCAAGGCCTGGATCGCCGATTCTCGCCCCGAGCCCGGGCCCTGAACGCGCACGTGCACGCGCTTCATCCCCAGACTCAGCGCCTCCTTCGCCGCCTGCTCAGCAGCCACCGTGGCGGCAAACGGGGTCGATTTCTTTGACCCCTTGAAACCGGACTTGCCTGGGCTCCCCCACACCACGGTGTTGCCCTCCATGTCGGTGATCGTCACGATCGTATTGTTAAAGGTCGCCTTGATGTAGGCGATACCTTCGACACCGACATCCTTCTTCTTCTTAGGCCCGGTACCTCTCTTCTTCGGCGGCATCTCGCTATTCGCTTACTCTCTGGTTCTGCAACGCTGACTCCCGACTCCCGCTACTTGCGCGGCGGCTTCTTCTTGCCCGTGACCGTACGGCGCGGACCCTTGCGGGTGCGGGCATTGGTATGTGTTCGCTGGCCTCTCACCGGCAAGCCGCGCCGGTGACGTAATCCCCGGTAGCTGCCGATGTCCATCAAACGCTTGATGTTCATCGACACTTCGGTGCGCAGCGCCCCCTCGACCTTGTACTTGCTCTCGATCACCCGGCGGACTTTACTCAGGTCCTCATCCGTAAGCGCGTGCATCCGCGTGTCAGGACTCACACCGGTCTCGGCGAGGATCTTGCGAGCGCTGGACGGGCCAATACCGTGGAGGTAGGTGAGGGCCACCTCGACGCGCTTGTTACTCGGCAAATCAACACCGGCAATACGCACCATCGCTTCTAACCCTGCCGCTGCTTGTGCTTGGGGTTACGCTTGCAGATGACCCGGACGACGCCCCGGCGCCGGATCAGCTTGCAATGCTCACAAATGCGCTTAACGCTTGACCGTACCTTCACTTAGCACAATCTCCCACTTTTCGGAGCTAGCCTTATAACCTATTCAACAACTGCCGATCATCAATGGGGGCACGCTTACCCCAGCAGATGCTATGCGACGGGTCCCCGCCGGAAACGCATGTTTCCCACCCTCACTTGTAGCGGTACGTGATCCGACCACGCGTCAGGTCGTACGGCGACAGCTCTACCTGCACCTTGTCCCCCGGCAGGATCCGGATGTAGTGCATGCGGATCTTGCCCGAGATATGCGCCGTGATCTCGTGACCGTTCTCCAGCTCCACCCGGAACATCGCGTTGGGCAGCGCCTCAACCACCGTCCCCGTCATCTGGATCGACTCTTCTTTCACCACTGAGCCGTCCTGTCCTCAGCCTGCTCTCGACGGCACCACCGTGAGCACCCGGGGGCCCTGATTGGTAACGGCAACGGTGTGCTCGAAATGTGCCGAGACCTTCCGGTCAGCCGTCACCACCGTCCACTCATCGCCGAGCGTCTCGATCTCGCGACGCCCCAGGTTGAACATCGGCTCGACGGCAAGCACGAGACCTGGCTGCAAGCGAAGGCCCTGCCCAGGCCGTCCGTAGTTAGGCACCTGGGGCTCCTCGTGCGGTCGGCTGCCGATCCCGTGACCGGTCAGCTCCCTCGGTACGCCGTATCCAGCTTCCAGCCCGATCTTCTCTATCGCAGCGCTGATGTCCCCGATGTGTCCTCCGGGTCGCGCCGCTTCGACCCCCTTTTCCAGCGCGTCTCTCGTCACGTCGAGAAGTCGGCGCACATCGAGAGCAACCTCTCCCACGCACAGCGTCACAGCACCGTCGCCGTAGTAGCCCTCCTGGCAAACCCCGACGTCCACGCTGACGATGTCGCCCTCCTTGAGAACTCGATCTCGCGAAGGTATGCCGTGGACAACCTCGTGATTAATGCTCGTACACAGCGTAGCCGGAAAGCCGTAGAGTCCTTTAAACGCGGGCCTCGCACCGTCGTGGCTGCGGATGCGACCTTCCGCCCACTCATCCAGCTCCGCGGTGGTAACGCCAGGTCCGACGAGCCCACTGATCTGATCAAGCACGTCCGCGACAATCTCGCAGGCACGCGCAATCACTTCGATCTCGTCGGTCGTCTTCAGCGTGATCACAGGCAGTCAACGAGCGTAAGGAGCCCGTTATAGACCTCATCCACCGAGCCGACGGCCTTCAATTCATGGAAGGAGGTCGAGCTCGTCGCATACCACTGCAGCAGCGGTTCCGTACTATCACGGTACACACGCAATCGATTGCGAACCGTTTCCGCTTTGTCGTCCTCGCGTGTCTCCAGCCGGCCACCGCAACGCTCGCACAGCTCGCCAGCGGCCGACGGGTCCAGATGCACGTTGTAGATCATCCCGCAGCCGACGCAGACGCGGCGTCCGGCGACCCGCCGTATCAACTCTTCTTCGGGGGCATCGAAGTAGATGACCGCGTCCAGGCTCATGCCGCGGTCGGCCAGCCACGCCTGAAGGCCCTCGGCCTGGGCGACGGTGCGTGGAAACCCATCCAGGATGAACCCGTCTTTCGCTGACGGCGAGCTGAGCGCATCCCGCACCAGTCCAAGGACGACATCGTCAGGAACCAGCTCGCCTTTGTCCATGTACTGCTTGGCTTCCCGGCCCAGCGGAGTATCGTTGCGCACCGCCTCCCGCAGGATATCTCCGGTCGCGTACTTGGGGATCCCGCACCGCTCCGCCAGGCGGTCGCCATGGGTGCCCTTTCCTGCGCCGGGAGGTCCCAACATCACGATATTCATCCTGCGACAGTTCTGGCGCGGGTCCCGCCTCGGAGGCCGATCACATGTACCTCTGCCGGCCCCGGTACTTCACGCGCCCCTTCTTCATGAAGCCCTCATAGTGCCGCAGCAACAGGTGCTGTTGCATCTGCTGAACCGTGTCCAGCGCCACACCAACCACGATCAGCAGCGCAGTGCCGCCGAAGAAGAAGAGGCGGATGTCGAACCACGCGAAAATCAGGAACGGCACCAGAGCGATCGCCGCCAGGAACAGTGAGCCCGGCAAGGTGATTCGGGTGAGAACGTAGTCGATGTACTCCGCCGTCCTCGCGCCCGGCTTCACACCGGGAACAAAGGCGCCCTGCTTGTTGAGGTTCTCGGCAAGATCGACCGGATTGAATATGATCGCGGTGTAGAAGTACGTGAAGAAGACGATGAGCACCGTGTAGGTGAGATAATACAGCGTGTTGCCCGGCTGGAAGAGATCCGATAACGTGCGCAAAACCGTCACATTCGAGAACGATGCGATCGTTCCCGGAACGACGATGATAGACTGGGCAAAGATGATCGGCATCACGCCAGCCGAGTTAACCCGCAGGGGGATGAACGACTTCTGCCCCTCGCGGATGCGTCCGCGTCCAACGACTTTCCTGGGTATCTGAACCGGGATCTTTCGTGCGGCCATCGTGACGGCGACCGTGCCGGCGATCACGCCGATCATCACGGCCAGCAGCGCCACGAGCTTAAACGCGCTGATGGTGCCGACCGAGAGGGCCTCGAGTGTACGTGCGACGGCGTTGGGGAACCCCTCCACGATCCCGAAGAAGATGAGCAGCGACATCCCGTTACCGATGCCCCGCTCGGTGATCTGCTCGCCGAGCCACATGATGAAGACGCCACCCGTAGTCAGCGTCAGCACCGTCACCAGCCGGAAGCTCCAGCCGGGATCCGGGACGATCGGCGTCTGCGCGCCACTCTGGCTTTCCAAGAAGATCCCGTAGGCGTAGCCCTGCAGAATGCACAGCCCGACGGTGGTGTAACGCGTCCACTGGTTCAGCCGCTTACGGCCTTCCTCACCCTCTTTCTGCATCTTCTCGATCGTGGGGAAGACCGCAGCGAGAAGCTGGAACATGATGCTGGCGGAGATGTAAGGCATGATCCCCAGCGCGAAGATCGTGGCGCGTTGGAGGCCTCCGCCTACAAACATGTCGTAGAGCCCAAAGAGCGTGCCCTGAATCGCCGTGGCCAGATCCCTGAGTGCGACCACATCGACTCCCGGCACCGTGATGTGAGCGCCGAAGCGATAGATCGCCAGACAGCCCAGGGTGAAAAGCAGCTTCTGCTTGAGCTCGGGGGCGCGGAGAAGACTCTGGACGGGATTAGCCATCAGTTGGCCTCGCTTGCCTCTCCCCCCGCTTTCTCAATCTTCTGCCGTGCGGAGCGACTGAACGCGTGCGCGGTGACCTTGATCGCTCGAGTGAGCTCGCCTTCACCGAGAATCTTCACGGGCCGGCGCAGCGAGCCGATCAAGCCCGCTGCCTTCATGGTTTCCGGCGTTGCCTCATCGCCCACTACCCGGTCCAAATCCTTAACGTTCACTACCTGGTACTCCACGCGTTTATGGGGGCGAAAGCCTCGCTTCGGCAACCGCCGCTGCAAGGGCATCTGCCCGCCTTCAAACCAGGGCTTCGTGGAGCCGCCAGAGCGCGATTTCTGGCCCTTGTGGCCACGACCGGCGGTCTTGCCACGTCCAGAACCGGGTCCACGGCCAACGCGCTTTGAAGCCTCCTTGAGCCCCTTGGGACGCCGAATCGTTTCTAGGTGAGCCATCATTTCAGGGCCTCATCTCCTCGTCGTCGGACACCGGCGTGACCTCCACGAGATGCTTCACCTGAAAGAGCATCCCGCGGATGGCCGGGTTGTCCGGCTTAATCACGCTGCGCTGATGCCTGAGGCCGAGCGCCTTGAGCGTCGCGCGAATGTTGCGCGGCGCCCCAAGCCCGCTCTTCACCTGACGGACTTGCAGCTTACCCACTGCGTCCTCCCCGCAGTTCCTCTACAGGTACACCCCGCTCCTTCGCTACCTGCTCGGCGGTCACCAAGCGACTCAGTCCGTCCATGGTAGCGCGAACCATGTTGACGGGATTGTTCGAGCCCAGACTCTTGGTCAGGATATCCTGAATGCCCGCGCACTCAAGCACAGCGCGCACCGGCCCGCCGGCGATCACGCCGGTACCCGGCCCAGCCGGCCGCAGCAGCACCTTGCCCGCGCCGTGTGCCCCCACGATCTCGTGCGGAATCGTGCCGTGCCGGACGACCGGCACGTCGACCATCGAGCGCCGCGCCTGCTCGAAGCCTTTCCGAATCGCCTCCGAAACCTGATTGGCCTTTCCGAGCGCCGTGCCGACGCGGCCCTGCTGGTCACCCGTGGCGACGAGCGCCGTAAACGAAAAACGCCGGCCCCCCTTCACCACCTTCGCCACGCGATTGATGAAGATGACGTTCTCGACAAATTCGCTCTCGCGGATCCGCCTGTCTCGCTTGTCCGCTCTTTCCCGACTTTCCCGCTGAGTCACCACTAAATCCTAAGCCCTCCGTCGCGCGCGCCCTCGGCAAATGCCCGCACGCGCCCGTGGTAGCGGCATCCACCGCGGTCGAAGACGACCGTATCGATTCCCCTAGCCCTAGCACGCTCAGCCATGATCTGGCCGGCGACACGGCTCTGCGAAGACTTACGTCGGTCACTCTCCAGCTTCGACTGTACTTCCTTTGAGCGGGTGGAGATACCGGTGATACAGATACCCAGATCGTCGTCGACCAGCTGCGCCTCAAGGTGCCGCAGCGTGCGCCGCACGACCAGGCGGGGGCGTTGCCCTGTGCCGCGAATCTTCTTCAGAATCCGAAAATGACGGCGCCGGCGGGCCAGCAACCGCCGATCCGCCCTCCCCTTCGCTTTCCTTCTTCGCAGCTTCGTTATCGACATCAGATCGCCGTCTTGCCCGCCTTGCGACGGACCTGTTCGCCTTGATACCTGATCCCCTTGCCCTTGTACGGCTCCGGGGGGCGCAGCGCGCGGATCTCCGCCGCCGCCTGACCGACTTTCTCCTTGTCCACTCCCGAGACTGTGACCACCGTTGGCGACTCGACTCCGAGCTTGACGCCCTCCGGTGGGTCGTAGGCTAGGGGTTGGGAATAGCCGAGATGGAGTCGCAGCGACTTCCCTTTCGCCTCGGCCCGATAGCCCACACCGACTATCTCCAGCCTCCTCTCGAACCCGTCCACGACACCCTTAACCATACTGGCCAACAGTGAGCCCGTCAGACCGTGCAGGGCCCGATGATCGCGGCGGTCGCTCGGCCGCTTCACGCGCAACTCGCCGTCCTCCTGGACGATCTCCATCGCCGGGTGAAACTCGCGCTCGATCTCACCCTTCGGGCCTTTGATCCTGACTCGGGTTCTCTCAATGGCCACCGACACCCCACTGGGGATCGGGATCGCTTGCATTCCGACACGCGACATCGCTTGAACTCCCGCCCTACTCAGTGCACAATCGCGATCAGCTCACCGCCCAGGCCTGCGGCCCGCGCTTCGCGATCGTTCATTATGCCCTGGCTCGTCGAGAGGATAGCCATCCCAAGACCGCCACGCACGCGCGGGATCCGCGACGACGCTACGTAGGCTCGCCGTCCCGGCCTCGACACTCGACGTAGTTCGCGAATCACCGGCTTGCCGTCCGGCGTGTATTTCAGGTACAGCCGCAGGAACGTACGCCGCCCATCGTCGAGTACCTTCACGCCCTGAATGTAGTGGCTCTCCGCCAGCTTCCGAGCGATCTCCACTTTCATCCTGGAGAGAGGCACATCGACTCGCTTCTGCCCCGCCTGCAGCGCGTTGCGGACTCGCGACAGCATGTCCGCAATCGGGTCCGTCATCGTCATCGTCTACTTACCTGCACCCTCGGCTGATCTCGCCGTTCAGCGCCATCATCCGGAAACAGATGCGGCACAACCCGAACTTGCGGATGAATGCCCGAGCTCGCCCGCAGCGGCGGCACCGGCTGTACTCGCGAACGTCGTACTTCTTGCGTTTCTTCGCCTTCTCAATCAGGGCTTTGCGTGCCATCACACCACCAATCGCTTGACAGCTCAGCCGCTACACTGCGACCGGCTCCATGCCGCGGAACGGCATGCCCAGCTCCCGCAGGAGCGCCAACGCTTCGTCATCCTTGTCCGTCGAGGTGACGAAGGTGATGTCCATCCCGTGGATCTTTTGGATCTTGTCGTAGTCCACCTCGGGGAAGATCACCTGCTCGCGCACACCGACGGTGTAGTTGCCGCGACCGTCGAACGATCGCGTCGCCAGACCTCGAAAGTCACGTACCCTGGGCACCGCTACGTTTACAAACCGATCCATGAACTCCCACATGTGCCGGCTGCGAAGGGTCACGCTCACGCCTACCGGCATCCCGACCCGCAGCCCGAAATTCGAGATCGCCTTTCTGGCTCGGTTCACAATCGGACGCTGGCCCGCGATCGCCGAGACCGCTTCAACCACAGAATCGAGCAGCTTTGCATCCCTTGAAGCTTCACCGACGCCCACGTTGACGATGATCTTCTGCAATCGCGGGATCTGGTGCACGTTATTGAACCCGAACTCTTTGGCGAGCTTAGGCCGTACCGCCTGCTCGTAGTGTTCCTGCAATCTCGGCTTCATCTTCAAAAGGACTCTCGGCCCTGTCTGTCCCTTACGCTTCAGGGATCGGGATCGCCGTACTACAGCGCGCGCAAAGCCGCTCCAGGGTCCCGTCGGCATCGTGGCGCTTGCGAATACGCGACGGCACCTTGCAGTGTGGGCAGATCAACATCACGTTCGCGGCAGCGATCGGTGCCTCAAAGGTGACGATCCCGCCCTCCGGGTTGTGCTGGGACGGACGCTGGTGACGCTTGCGCATATTGATGCCTTCTACAACCACACGGTTGCCCTTCAGGATCACGCGCAGGACACGCCCCTCCGACCCCTTGTAGTTGCCGGCTATGATCGCAACCTGGTCACCCCTACGAACGTGCATCTCGATCCAGCCGCTCGACTCAGACCACCTCGGGCGCCAACGACACGATCTTCATGAACCGCTTTTCCCTCAACTCCCGTCCCACCGGCCCGAAAATCCGCGTCGCCCGCGGCTCTCCCTGCTCGTTGATCAACACTGCCGCGTTATCGTCAAACCGAATATATGAGCCGTCTCTTCGGCGCTGCTCCTTGGCGGTGCGCACCACCACCGCCTTGGTGACCTCGCCTTTCTTGATGGTGCTCGCAGGCAACGCGTCCTTGATCGTCACCACGATGACGTCGCCCATCCGTGCGTAGCGCCGCCTGCTGCCTCCCAGCACACGAATGCACAGCGCCTCTTTGGCCCCCGAGTTGTCCGTAACTCGTACAACCGACTCCTGCTGTATCATCTCCGGACCCGCCTATCTCGCCTGCGCTCTAAGCGTCGCGACTCGACGCTTCCGGCCTGCGTATGATCTCTACCAGGCGCCAGCGCTTGAGCCTTGACAGCGGGCGAGTCTCCTCGATCCGCACCACATCACCTGTGCGCGCCTGATTATCCCGGTCATGAGCGTAGTATCTCTTGTGGCCCTTGACCTGTTTGCCGTACAACGGGTGCGTGTAACGCCGCTCGACGCTGACCACGATGGTCTTGTCCATCCGGTCGCTCACCACTGATCCAACCCGCGTCTTACGCCGACCTTGAGTCATGCGTCGTCACTTCTCCTTGGAACCACGGGCGGCCCCTAGCTGCCGCTCGCGCTGTATGGTCTTCAACCTAGCAATCTCACGCCGTAGCTGCCGAATGCGCGTAGGGTTCTCCAGCTCCTCATACGCACCACGCATGCGTAAATCGAAAAGCTCGCCCGCAAGCTGCTCGAGCGCCTGTGCGATATCCACATCAGCCATCTCGCGGATCTCTTCAGGCCGCATCAGAGGCCTCCCGTGCTGCGACTGATGAAGCGCGTCTGCACCGGCAGCTTCGCCGCAGCCAGCTCCATCGCCCGCCGGGCTACAGCTTCCGACACGCCCTCCAACTCGAACATCACGCGGCCTGGCTTCACCGGCGCGACCCAGGCCTCCGGGTTGCCTTTCCCCTTGCCCATGCGGGTCTCGGCCGGCTTCTTGCTGATCGGTTTGTCGGGGAAGATGCGAATGAACACCTTGCCACCGCGTTTGATGTGCCGAGTCATGGCGACTCGCGCCGCCTCGATCTGCCGCGCCGTGATCCAGGCCCGCTCCAGCGACTGAAGGCCATACTCACCGAAGGCAACGCGACTGCCTCGCGTCGCCTTCCCGCGAACGCGACCCTTCTGCTGCTTCCGCCATTTTATGCGCTTTGGAGCCAGCATCACGGTCTCCTACGCTATCACATTCCCCGGCCGCCGGCTGTGTAGGTCATCCCTTTGCGCTCCTCCACAACCTCGCCCTTGAACACCCACACCTTCACACCGATCGGCCCGAATGTCGTCTTGGCCGTCGACTGGGCGAAGTCGACATCCGCCCGCAGCGTGTGCAGAGGTACGCGGCCCTCATGATACACCTCCGTCCGCGCGATCTCCGCGCCGCCAAGACGGCCGGCGCACTGGATCTTGATGCCGCCAGCACCCATGCGCATCGCCTGCTGCACGGCGCGCTTCATCGCCCGGCGGAACGCGATCCGCTGCTGCAGTTGGAAGGCGATGTTATCGGCCACCAGTTGCGCCTCGATTTCGGGGCGCTTGATCTCCTCAACGTTGATCGCGACCTCGGCCGTCGTGAGCACAGACAGCTCATCTCGCAGCTTGTCTACCTCCGCGCCACGCTTACCGATGACAACTCCGGGCCGGCCCGTGTTGATCGTCACCACGATCTTGCCCGGCTTGCGCTCGATCTCCACCGAGGAGATCGCCGCATGGCCCAGGCGTGCCTTCAGGTAGTTCCTGATCTTCTCATCCTGCTCGATGAGATCCGCCAGGTTACCCTCAGCGTACCAGCGTGACTTCCACTCCTTGACGACGCCCAGACGGAAACCGAGCGGGTGTGTCTTCTGACCCATGCTACTCCTTCCGATCCACGACGACGGTGACGTGGCTCGTGCGCTTGCGAATCAGGCTCGCCCGACCCATCGCACGTGCCCGCCAGCGTCTTAATGTGGGGCCCACATCCACGTACGCCTGCTTGACGTACAGCCCGTCCGCATCGACGCGTTCACCCTGCTCGTCGGCTTTGTACATGGCGTTAGCAACAGCCGATCGCAACGTCTGCTCGATCTGCCGCGCCGCCTTCTTGTCCGTGAACTTCAAGGCGGCATACGCGTCGTTCACGCTCTGGCCGCGGATCAGGTCCACGACCAGCCGCATCTTCCGCGGCGACTGCCGAACGAACCGCGCAACCGCCCTCGCTTCCATTCTACTCGACCCTCGCCCGCTTGTCGGCGAGCTTACCACTGTGGCCGCGGAACAGCCGCGTGGGCGCGAACTCACCCAGCTTGTGCCCCACCATGTTCTCGGTGATGTAGACCGGGATGAACTTGTTCCCGTTGTGCACAGCTAGGGTGTGCCCCACGAACTCCGGGGTAATCGTCGAACGCCGCGACCACGTCTTCATCACCCGCTTCTCGCCGCTCTCGTTCATCTGCCTGATCCTGTCAAGCAGGGAAGCGTCGACGAACGGACCCTTACTTACGCTTCTTGCCATTCCCGCTCCGGCTATCTGGCGTGTTCCCTCACCGCGAATGCCTATTCGGTCGCCTTGCCACGGCGACGGCGCCGAACTATGAGCTTGTTCGACCGCTTGTGGGGATCCCGCGTCTTACGTCCCTCGGGCCTGCCCCAAGGACTCACTGGCGGCCGGCCACCGGACGCCTTCCCTTCACCACCGCCCAAGGGATGGTCCACGGGGTTCATTGCCACACCGCGAACCTTCGGCCGACGACCTGCCCAGCGAGCGCGACCCGCCTTACCCCACGAGATGTTCTCGTGATCGACGTTGCCCACCTGGCCGATCGTGGCCATGCAACCCGTCAGTACCATGCGGACCTCGGTCGACGGAAGCCGTAGGGTCACGTATTTGCCCTCCTTCGCCACCACCTGAGCCCCGCTCCCGGCTGACCGGATCAGCTTGCCGCCTCGGCCAGGCTCCAGCTCCACGTTGTGCACGGTGGTCCCCAAGGGGATCTCTTTCAGCGGGATAGCATTACCGAGTCGAATCTCGCTGCCCGATCCTGCCATGACCGTGTGGCCCACCTGCAGCCCACGAGGATGCAGGATATAGCGCTTCTCGCCGTCAGCGTAGTGGATCAGCGCGATGTTCGCTGAACGGTTCGGGTCATACTCGATCGCCGCGACCTTGCCCGGCACGCCCGTCTTGTCGCGGCGCCAGTCGATCCTGCGATAGCGCCGCTTGTGGCCACCGCCGCGATGCCGCGTGGTAGTGTGACCGTGATGGTTGCGCCCGCCCTTATTCTTCAGGGGCTCCAGCAGCGACTTC